>CAYGUR010000104.1:0-10686 GCA_964353035.1 uncultured Comamonadaceae bacterium
CTTCGCTTCTTCTCTCTTGGTGAAATTACTTTTACAGACGAAACAGGAACGGCATTGCGAAATTTCAAGCCGGCCGAGTTCAGCTTGGATGCCGCATTTTCACAGCGTCTATCAGAAAGGTTCTCTGGAGGTATTGCTGCCCGTTTTGTGAATTCCAACCTTACGGGTGGAGTGCAAGCGCTGGGAGCAGATACGAAGCCTGGAAGATCAGTAGCAGTTGATGTCTCTGCTTTCTATACCAATGACGATGTGAAGTTGGGAGACAAAGATGCCATCCTCAACTTTGGACTGAATATTTCGAACATCGGTGCGAAGATGAGCTACACGGAAACTGCAGAAAGAGATTTCTTGCCTGCAAACCTCCGCTTGGGAACCGCATTGACACTTGAGTTAGATGAGTACAATAAACTCACTTTTACCTTGGATGCGAACAAGTTGTTGGTTCCAACGCCTCCTGTATACAGTCAAGAAGATGGTTCTGAAATTGTATCAGGGTATGATCCAAATGTGGGTACAGCAACAGCAATAGTGCAGTCGTTCTACGATGCGCCAGGAATTGTCACTTTTGATGAGAATAACAACCCAAGTGTTGAAGCTGGAACTGTGTTAAGAGAAGAGCTTCGCGAAATCAATCTTGGTGGAGGAATGGAGTACATCTATGACAACCAGTTTGCTTTCAGAACAGGGTACTTCTATGAGCACTACACGAAAGGAAATCGTCAGTTCATTACCCTTGGTGCTGGATTGAAATACACCACGTTTGCACTAGATCTTTCTTACTTGATCTCTACTACTCAGCAGAATCCACTGGCAAATACCTTGAGATTCACCTTGCGTTTAGAGTTTGAAAGCTTGAAGAACGCAGGACGTAGCGAAGGATAAATCACATGGCTTTTCGAATTGGATTTGGATACGATGTCCATCAACTAGCTGAACAAGAAGAATTTTGGCTGGGGGGGATTTTAGTGCCGCATTCAAAAGGTGCTGTAGGACATTCAGATGCAGATGTGCTCCTTCATGTGATTTGTGACGCCTTGCTTGGTGCAGCAAACATGCGCGACATAGGCTATCATTTTCCTGATACAGACAACTCTTTTAAAGGAATCGATTCAAAGATTCTCCTGAGAGATACGCTTCAGCTGATTCGCAAAGAAGGCTATGAAGTAGGGAACATTGATTGCACAATCTGTTTGCAATCGCCCAAAATCAAAGATGTGATTCCTCAGATGCAATTAAAAATTGCCGAAGTAGCAGGAATTGATCTCGAACAGATTTCCGTGAAGGCCACAACAACAGAACGATTGGGCTTTGTTGGAAGGGAAGAAGGGGTGAGTGCTTACGCTGTAGTGTTGATTGAGCGCTAGTTGTCGCTAAAAGATTCTTCGTAATGACCTTCCTGGTCGTCTTCGTAGAAGTAGATTTTGATCAATGCTGTGTCGCGAAGGAAGTCAATTCGCCCCACTTCAACACGATTGATCTTGATTCCTGTTCGGTCTTCTAAATCAGCTTTTAGCGCGGCGCGGTTTCCAGCTTTTACCAAGTCAATACGTTCATAGAGCACAATTTTCCGTGACTCATGACGAAGCAACCAAACCTTTTCCAGTCCGAATGACAGTCCAAGCAAGGCCAAGTTCGCCAAAGCAATTTCCGTGATGGAAATTCCTGCTACAAGCGCATTCATAACCGCCACACCGATGACAATAAAGAGGTAGGTCATTTCCTTAATCGGAATAGCGTCAGTACGGTAGCGGATAATACCAAAGATGGCAAACAGTCCCAGTGCGAAAGCCAAATCTAGCTTCACATTCGCCAATAAGTAGCAAAGAAGAAAGATGGCGGTAGAAATCAGCATGTAGGTGAACAAGAAATCCTTCCGCTTTGCAATGGGATAGTAGATGAGGCGCACCAAAATTGTGGCAACAATCAAGTTGATGGAAAAACGAATCAAGAGATTGAAAAAGTTCGGTCCATTAAACAAGGTCCAGCCGTCTTGAAAAGAAGCCGCTTGCGCATGCTCTACAACGCCGCCATCGACAGTAGACTGCAGGTCTGCGACCAATGATGTGCCAGCTCCAAAGAGCGCAGGACTCAGGAGTATGATTGCTAAGAATGCGAGAAAAGTCGTCGCAACTTTTAAAAGAGTTGAATTTTTGGTAGTGTTCATCGGTAGGTTTCTAGGCAGCCTGCTCATCGCTAAGCTTTGCAATTCTAAGCAGTTTTTCTTTAATCTGGTTCTTTTTTACATCGTCTACAAGTAGCGCGATTCCCAAACAGTATTTACTGATTCGTTCAGGTCGAATCATCATCTTTTTGGCGAGCTTGGCGAAAGTGGAGTAACGATTTACCACATCTTGTTTCAGCTCAGCAATGACAAGATGGTTCAAACTTTTCTCAGGACCATTTGGAACACGAAAGCCAAGTTCAATGTCCAAAGTGAGTCGTTCTTCTGCTGTTTTGTGTACAAGAGTGATTCTGTGAAACTCATTGTAAACTTGAGGTTTCAGTTCATCTTGCTCACCTGCGGCTTCTTCAATGAAGTTCAAATCATCAGTGCTCAGAAATTCGGTAATATCTTCGATTTCCATTCGTGATTTCACCGTACGGTTTTTGTTGTTCTTGAGCTTGACTTCCAAAAAGGTCAATTCAGAATCCACATATTTCCGCATGCGTATTTTCACTCTGTTCTTTTTGCCGCGTTGATGGAGGGAGTAGAAATCTAGTTTTTCGGAATCGAAATAAAGAGACGAGTACGCAGACGCCCTCTTCCCTAAAACCTCGAGGACTCTATAGTCTCGTTGCAGTTTTGGGAGAAGTGTAAGCAACTCTTCTCGGTTGAAAATGTACTTGGTGTCATGGCGGTCCAGTAGTGCCACTTCATCCATTTCGCCGAGAGTAATTGAATCAAATCCTTGCAGTATCTTCAGCTCTCTTTCCAAATGTCCTCGAAAATAGGGATTTTACCCCTTTTAACAGTAGGTTTACTACAAAGAAGTTTAACAATTCCCTAATATTGGCCGAATGCAAGAAAAAAGCGCCAGCTTCACCTATCGATTGTTTTCCTCAGCACATGAGTTGAGTGCTACTTTTCAATCTTTGATTGCTGCAGCAGCAACTGCTCGTGAACGCGCATATGCGCCTTACAGTCATTTCGAAGTAGGTGCTGCAGTGCTCTTGGAAGACGGAAGTATTGTTACTGGCAACAACCAAGAGAATGCAGCGTACCCATCGGGCTTGTGCGCCGAACGGGTTGCATTGTTCGCCGCAAAAGCGGCTCACCCTGATCAAAACGTTACAGCTATAGCAGTGGTGACCAATACCGGGAAAACAGAAGGGGGAGCTCCTTCGCCTTGCGGTTCATGCAGGCAAGTTATGCTCGAATATGAGGCCATTCAAGATCCAGATATGACCGTGTTTTTGGTTGGAAGTGAGGAACACATTGTTCAGATTTCGAAGGTGGCAGATTTGCTCCCGTTCGGATTTACGCCAAAAGACTTGAAAAAACCTTGATTTGAACCTTCGGTTAAATCTTCTGTACTTATATTTGTCGATTCTAAACGTTACCCATAGCTATGGCAACTTCAACAGCAAATACAAAAAGAAGCTCGACTACCTCGAAAAAGACCACTGCAAAAACAGCAGCGAAGAAAAACGAGTACTCGAAAGCAACCTATATAAAGTGGTACAGAGACATGCTGCTCATGCGAAAGTTTGAGGAGAAATGCGGTCAACTGTACATCCAACAAAAGTTTGGTGGATTTTGCCACTTGTACATCGGACAAGAAGCAGTATTGGCTGGAATGGTTGAGGCAATTCGTCCAACAGACCGCGTAATCACCGCTTACCGTGATCACGCTCATCCAATTGCTTTGGGTATGGATCCGAAGTATGTGATGGCTGAGTTGTACGGAAAAGTGACAGGTTGCTCGAAAGGAAAAGGCGGTTCAATGCACATGTTTTCAAAAGAACTTAACCTTTTTGGTGGACACGGAATTGTAGGTGGACAAATTCCACTTGGTGCGGGAATTGCCTTTGCTGATAAATACAGAAAAGAAGACCACGTAACCGTATGTTTCTTTGGAGACGGTGCATCACGCCAGGGTTCTTTGCATGAAACGTTCAACATGGCAATGACTTGGAAACTTCCGGTGATTTTCATTGTTGAGAATAACCAATATGCGATGGGGACTTCTGTTGAACGAACTTCAAATGTGACAGATTTGTCTAAGTTGGGCGCGAGCTATGAAATGCCTTCTGCAACAGTTGATGGAATGAGTCCAGAAGCTGTAGCTGATGCCATTGCTATTGCAGCTGAAAGAGGAAGAAAGGGCGAAGGTCCTACACTCTTGAACATCGAAACATACCGCTACAAAGGACACTCAATGTCTGACCCACAAAAGTACCGCTCGAAAGAAGAGGTGAAAGGGTTCCAAGATAAAGATCCAATCTTGCATGTGTTGGATACCATCAAAGAAAAGAAATGGCTGTCTGAAGCCAAAATCAAAGAAATCCAACAGGAGGTAAAAGATTTGGTTGAAGCAAGTGTCAAATTTGCGGAAGAATCACCATATCCTTCTGCCGAAGAGCTATACATCGATGTGTATACGCAAGAAGATTACCCATTCGTAAGAGACTAACAACAGCACAAGATTAAGATATGGCTGAGATTGTAAAGATGCCCAAGCTAAGTGATACCATGACTGAAGGAGTTGTGGCGGAATGGCATAAAAAAGTGGGAGATGAAGTAGAGTCAGGTGAACTGCTCGCTGAAATTGAAACCGACAAAGCAACGATGGAGTTTGAGTCGTTTCAAGACGGTGTGCTACTGCACATTGGTGTTGAAAAAGGACAAACAGCTCCCGTAGATTCAATTCTGGCTATCCTTGGTGAAAAGGGAGAAGACATCTCTGAGTTGTTGAAGGAAAACGCGGCTCCAGCGAAAGCTGAAGAAAAAAGTGCTCCAGCGCCTGCTGAAAAGGCAGAAGCAGCTCCGACCCCTGCGCCAGTTGCTGAGAAATCAGCACCTGCACCAGCGGCTAAAGCACCTGCGCCAGCGCCAGTTGCGTCTTCAAATGGAAGATTAAAGGCATCACCGCTTGCCAGAAAATTGGCGGAAGACAAAGGAATCGACATTGGTTCTGTTCCGGGTTCAGGAGATGGCGGACGAATCGTAAAAAGAGACATTGAGAATTATACTCCAGCAGCCAGCGGATTCGCTTCTGTTGCTCCTGGAACTGAAAGCTACCACGATATGACCGTTTCGCAAATGCGCAAAACAATCGCACGTAGATTGGCCGAAAGTAAATTCACTGCCCCGCACTTCTATTTGACCATTTCAATTGACATGGACAATGCAATGGCTGCCCGCAAGGCAATCAACGCTCAAGATGGTGTGAAGGTGTCGTTCAATGATCTTGTCATCAAAGCTGCTGCCGTTGCGTTGAAAAAGCATCCTGCAGTGAATTCTGCTTGGATGGGAGACTACATCCGCGTGAATGAACACGTTCACATTGGTGTAGCTGTTGCCGTTGAAGACGGACTGTTGGTTCCTGTTGTGCGTTTCGCAGACAGCAAACCTCTGACAGTCATCAATGCAGAAGTGAAAGAGTATGCTGAAAAAGCAAGGTCGAAGAAATTACAACCACAAGACTGGGAAGGAAATACATTCACAATTTCTAACCTAGGAATGTTTGGTATTGAAGAATTCACTGCAATCATTAATTCCCCTGATAGCTGCATCATGGCTGTGGGTGGTATTTCTCAAGTGCCTGTTGTAAAAGACGGACAAATCGTCCCAGGAAATGTGATGAAAGTAACCTTGAGTTGTGACCACAGAACAGTAGATGGTGCTTCAGGTGCCGCTTTCCTTCAAACCTTTAAACAGATGATGGAAAACCCGGTGATGATGATTGCTTAAAAGGTTCTTTATAAGTAGAAGACTTGAAGCGGAGAAATTCAATTTCTCCGCTTTATTTTTGTCCAAATGGGAGTAATCAACACCGAAATCGAATTCCTAAAAGGTGTGGGGCCAGCTCGAGCTGCCACCCTCAGGTCCGAATTGGGCATCAAAACGTGTGGAGACCTTCTGCTTCACCTGCCTTTTCGTTACGTTGATAGATCCAAGTTTTATGCTGTGCGCGACATTGTTTCTGACGCTGCATTTGTGCAGTTGAAAGGTGAGCTAACGCGAATCACAGAGACGCAAGGGAAAGGGAAACGCATCTCTGCAACCTTTCAAGATGAAACAGGAAGCATTGAACTCGTCTGGTTCAAAGGAATTCAGTGGATCAAAAACCACCTTCATTACAACAAGACCTATGTGGTTTATGGAAAACCAACTCGATTTAAAGGAAAGTGGAACATTGCTCATCCTGAACTGGAGCTGTATGTCCCGGGTCAATTAGACAAACAACATCCTTTTCGTCCTGTATACCCCTCAACAGAAAAACTGGGAGCGAAAGGACTAGGCAGCAGCGGACTTGCGAGGCTCATTGCTTCTATTCTTCCCCAGTTGCACCATGAAATCAAAGAAACATTGCCGGCAGATTTGTTGGCGAAGATGAACTTCCCTGAGAAGGAAGCTGCCATCAAACAAATCCATCGGCCGTCAAATTTTGAAGCCCTTGATTTGGCGCGAAAACGCATCAAATTCGAGGAATTGTTTTTTCTTCAGTTGTTATTATTAGCGAAGAAACATGCCAATACCTATGCGCTTCGCGGTGTCCACTTTCAAGCGGTAGGGAACAATTTCATGACCTTCTACGAGAAGCATTTGCCTTTCGAACTAACGAATGCCCAAAAGCGGGTAATCAAAGAGATTCGTTCTGATACCAATACAGGTAGACATATGAACAGACTTTTGCAGGGAGATGTTGGTTAAGGAAAAACCATTGTGTCTCTGCTTTGTGCGCTGTTGGCCATCGATAACGGATACCAAGTGGCGTTGATGGCGCCTACTGAAATCCTGGCAAACCAACATTTTCAGTCGTTTCAAGAACAGCTAAGCGCACTAGATATTCGGGTAGAGTTGCTCACGGGCAGCGTGAAAACAGCCAAGCGAAGAGACATTCACGAAGGTCTTGAAAACGGTGATGTCAAAATTCTTGTTGGGACACACGCCCTAATAGAGCCGAAGGTGAAATTTAAAAACTTGGGGTTGGCGATAATAGATGAACAGCACCGCTTCGGCGTAGCCCAACGCTCAAAACTATGGGCGAAGGCAGCCATTCCACCCCACGTGCTGGTGATGACAGCAACTCCAATTCCTCGCACGCTTGCCATGACTGTTTATGGTGATTTGGATATCTCCGTGATTGATGAACTTCCTCCCGGAAGAAAAGAAATTAAGACCATTCATAGGACAGATAGCGGCCGTGTGCAGATCAATCATTTCATTGAGCAAGAGATTGAAAAAGGTAGACAGATCTACATAGTTTATCCTTTGATTGAAGAATCCAAAGCGATGGATTACAAGGATCTTATGGACGGATATGAGAGCATCTCTCGAAGATTTCCCCCGCCGAAATACAAGCTGAGCATTGTACACGGAAGAATGCGACCTGAAGACAAAGATTACGAAATGCGCATGTTCGCTCAGGGCAGCACTCAGATACTTGTGGCCACAACAGTGATTGAGGTAGGCGTGAACGTACCTAATGCCTCTGTAATGATCATTGAAAGTACAGAACGTTTCGGACTGTCTCAATTGCACCAGCTTCGCGGAAGGGTTGGACGTGGAGCGGAACAGAGCTATTGCATTTTAATGACGGGCGAAAAACTGAGTCAAGATGCCAAGACCCGCATCCACACCATGTGCCGAACCAATGACGGTTTTGAAATCGCAGAGGTTGACCTGCAGCTCAGAGGGGCTGGGGATTTAATGGGGACACAACAAAGTGGAGAAATTAACCTTGACTTTGCTGACCTATCTAGGGATAGGGAGCTGCTGATTACGGCGCGCCACCTTGCGATGGAAATTGTAGAAGAAGATCCATTGCTTGAACAAGAGAAGAATGTGTTGTACTTGCGCGGACTCAATGAACTGAAACGCAAACGCCCAGATTGGAGCAGGATTAGTTAATCAAAGCTGGTAGCAAAGAACAAGTGATTTTCCATCAGTTGTAATGAGTTCCATCTTACCATCTTGGTCCAAGTCTCGGATAACAAAAGGACTAGCGCCGTAGAGCGGGAATCCTTCAGCCGTGCTACCATCAGGTTCAATCAAGAAAATTTGCGTCTGCCCAGGAATCACAACCCCTGTTTTCATGCCTGAACTAAATGAATAGGCGCGCAATTCTGGCAGTGGTTCATGATCGAACTCACGACTGAAAATCTTAGAGTGATCAGAGCGATAAGCAGAAATTCCTGTTTTGCTTGAAAGCACTAAATCATTCAATCTGTCGCGGTCAAGATCAGTGAGCAAAATCCCAAGTGCTTGGGCTAACTCTGTAGTTTCAGGAGTAATCCCGTTGCCAAAGCGCGCCTCAAGAACCACGTTCATGCTGTCAATCATGGTGATACTACTTGTTTCAATATCGCCAGTCATTTGGAAAGCGAAATCCTTGCTTCCTTCCGGGATGGTCAGTCTGGTCTTGAACCGGTCTGTGCCGTTCCGTTTCAAAAGGCGGATGCTTCCATCGGTCATGGATACAAACAAGTAGTCTCTATTTCCCGCTTTAATGTGAGCGCAGTGATTGGCTATTTTTCCTTTTCCATCGTATTGCCAGCCTGATGTGCGCTGTCCTTCGTCGTGGTAGTTTAGCAACTTTCCATCCTTCGTCCCGAATAAAAAGCGGTAATTACGGTTGTTGTCGTAATCAGCAATGAACAGCGGACAGGTAATCGGTGATTTAGGTTGAATTGGAAAACCTTCCACACTTCGTCCATTCAAGTCCAGGCAATACACGCCTTCCGAAGTTGAAAAGGCCACTTGGTACTTGCCGTTTCGGTACAAATCAACGGCCTGAATTTCGCTATTGATAACGCTTGAGAGCTGGTAAGACCACATTTGTTTACCACGTGCATCGATGGCGTGAAGCGCATTTGATTCGTCCTGAATTACAATGTAATACTCGTTGTTGTTGTGGTTTTTAATCGACTGAATGGTTTCTGAACGAAGGGTTGGCAAGGCGCTTTCCCATTCCATGAAAATGGACGCTGCTTCTCTGTTGTCTGTTCCAAGATCATAGCGCGTTACAAAACGTCCGTCAGCCATACTCATTCCACTGTAAACAGAGTGGATAGGTGTATTCTCATCAACTTCAAAAGCAGGGAGATTGAGTCCTTCAGCTGCACTTGAACTCCTCATGCCATATTGAATGAAGTCTTCATGTCGGTTCAAGGCTTTTGCAATTGGATGTGTGTGCTCAATGACTTGTCCGATTGCCAAGGTTGAAGCCAAATGAACCAGATTCTCTCTGTTTGGGGCGAAGATAACTGCGTTCGGACGAATCCATGCCACTGAGTAGCGCTCATTTCCCAGCAGCGAGAAGATGTGATTCATCAAGGTGTCTTGCGTGGACCACGTGGCCATTCTTCCATCAAGCAAGGGTTCAAGGTCTTGTGTAGAAATGGAACTGAAAGTAGTATAGGCAATGCTTTGATCTACAGAACCCAGTAGGAGGTAGTTTCCACCATTTTCTTCCTCGAAATGCAATGCACCTCCGTTCCACCATGGTTCGAACAGGTCTTGCATACTTTGTCCTCTTTGACTTTCGTAGGTCGCTAGTTGACCATTGAATGCAGCAAGGTCGCTTTGGTTCATTCTGCGCATTTGAAGCTCAAGGAGGGTGTAACCACTCTTTGTACCAATGCCTTGAAGTTTGGTGAGGTCCGCTGGAAGGTGCTCAATCCACTCAGCGGGTAGAGCGTCAAGATGGATTGGTGCTTCATTCAATGAAACCAATTCCTCAATGCTTAATTGTTGGTTACCAAGATGAATGTCGCGAATGATTTGAGTTGAAAGCTGGCCCACAATCGGCAGTTCAATCGAATGATTAAGAATGAGCTGGTTGAAATCAGCCTTGCCAAATTGCTCAATCGCGTGTTTATGTGATGCGGTTGTAGGTGAAGGCGTTGTGAAATCGGGTTTTTCAGGGGCATAAAATGCGAAGGCGCAGATGTCGTTGCCAACCGCTAGCTGCACTTCCTTGTTTCCCACTACCACCAGTTTCCCGCTGGAAATAGGCTGCGCTTTCAGGGCGGAAACCAACCAAGACTCTTGTTCTTGAAGGCTCCAATTGGATGGCATGCCGAAATAACCAGTCAGACTGTCGTTTGAAGAGGTGAGATAAATCGGTTGATCACTAAACCAGTCGGCTTGTTGGCTATGGTTGTGCACCAAGATTGAGACCAGTTGAACTGACGGATGCAGTTCAGCGTAGGCCTGTTGGTTTTCAATTTTAGCGGCAAGTGTTAGCGGCTCTTGAATTAAAAGCAGCTCATCGAATGTTTCAGGGATGGCGAGTGACGCATCTTCAACGCGCGTCACATCAGGTCCCGAAAGCTGGTAGAAGTAAAACATTCCACCGGCAAAAACGAGGGCAAACACGAAAAAGAGGATACTCCGAATCATCGGTGCAAATTACACCGACGTTCGGGCTGATTTTTCGTTCTTAAAAAAGGAAGTAAACACTTCCTTGTGAATGATTATTCGCTGAGAACTGAGCGAGAGATGACAATCTTCTGCAC
>CAYGUR010000105.1:0-10577 GCA_964353035.1 uncultured Comamonadaceae bacterium
CTTTTAGGCGGTCCATCACGCAAATCACGAAGCCATTTCAAAAACGTAGAACATTATTTATGGTCGGCACGTGAGCTTCAAATCACCATCGGACGCTTAGCAGCGTCCCTATCTAACTCACACTGACATTTATCACATCACATTCATACAAAAGCTCCACAAAATATAATGATACATTACAATGGCCAGGTAGGTTGGAGATTGAAAACCCTTTTTTGAAATTTGGCGATAAAAGTTCACAGGTATCCAGGACAACAAAAAAACAAAGAGCGCAACAATGAAAATAAAAGCATCAGCCATGCCTCGCCCAATTTGACCGTCCAAAAACCCAATCCAAACAACAGCACTCAAGTTAACTACTTGATGCAGAAGCAAAAAGAATAGAAATATCCTCTTTTTCATACTGAAGGTTGTTAGATATTTATGTTCTAGGTTTTAGCATTAAAAAATGTGCATCGGTCTTTAATATTTGGACCTCGTAATCAGTAGGTGATGGAATTCGCTTCAAATGTTCATATCAGCGACAAGCTCGATTTCGTTGTCATTCTTATTCTGCTTCCATTTATTCTTAAGCCCCTAAATGAATGTGATCGCGCAAATCCATCCTGTACTGCTCGCAAAGCCCTCAATACCCTGAGTTCTATCAGCTCCTTTTTAGCACCAGTAGTTTTGGTTGAAGGAAAAAGTTTGCTAACGACCACTGCTTCTTCAACTTCTTCTGTTGCAACAACTTCAACCCTACTCGCCAACTCCAACTCCACTTCATTCAAAGCATCTGTTGCCATACGTGCCTTCATTTCGGCAAGCTCAACAGCCATGTACTTCAACGCAATCTCTTCATCACTCAACAAGTTGTAACGATAAGTCACATCATGAATCTTCGCTTCACATTCTGCAATTTGTGTGCGCACCAGTTCTAGAGCATGTGATGCTCCATGCGGTAGCAAAGCTTCGAGAATAATTGTAGAATTCGCCAGCAGCTGACGTGTTGGTGCTAATGATGCATGTCGTTTTGCTTCACGCTCCAATCGTTTTTCCAAACGTGCTTTCAGCTTATCTGCTTTCCATTGCAATTCTTTTGATTGTACATACCACAAAGCACTTAGGCGTTGTAGTTGTTCTTCGGTGTATCCTTTGATATGTTTCATTGTTTTCTGTTTTATGACTTCAGTCGCGTTCAATCACCAGGTAGGGTGATGCTAGATCCTTTCAAATAAGTTCTCTTTCTAAAGCCTATTCCTAAACACGATCTCTAATCGCTATTTCTAAAGTCTATTTCTAATCGCTAATTCAAAGGTTCGCCGGGCACCAATGCTTCACCATTCCATCGCATCCGTGAGAACGATGGTTGGATCCGCATTGGTGCGGCAAACCAGGTCAGTTTCTTTCATGGTGGTTGGTGGTTTCGATTATCCCGCGTTGTTCAAAATGGATTCCACTTCGAGCACGCGCTCTTCTTTCACCGCTTTCTCAGCGCCTAGCACATCGATGTTCATCATTGCCAGTTGCACATCCTCAGCAGTGAGGTTGCTATCGCCACTCAGCTCTTCCTGGTATTCCTCGGTTAAGGCATTTACCGTTGCTTGCTGAAGCACAATGGCAGACTGATCTACCTGTGCTTGGATCATGGCATCCAACACGTTCTGCGCATTGATCATCGCTTGCTGTGCTGCAGTGATCTGCTCTGTGTTGTCTTCTTGTCGCTCCAAACGGGCATCCAAACGTTTCTGTTCTTTGGCCATTTGGCGTTCTAGTTCTGCTACTTCTGAATTCCATTTTTGTTTCAGATAAGTAAGCGTGTCGATATTCAATGAAATTAAGTTTGTCATAAATCATGTATTAATTAAAACTGGGGAGTTTGTTTCAGCTCCCGTGAATTGTGTGTGGACGAACTCATCGTCCGGTCTAGTGTCACGGCCTTGCCGTTTGGTTGTTGGTTGGGTTAGGATTGGATCGAAGTTCTGTTATGTACTTCCCTCATCCACACCCGATGTATCCATCAGCATTGTTTTAAATTTCACATTCCCGGTGATGAACATCCATTCATCGTTGGGCTCAGGACAAAGGTTAGAAGGATTTTTGAATGTGCTCTGTTTTTCAATTGTTAAACGTACATTCTAGAAAGGGGTTTTTTGGCGCTGTATCGCTAGTTTTGATTTTTGAACTTCCCATTAAAACAGAACTTCTTCGCTCTGTAATGACCATAAATAAAGGAATTCAGTCTTCCAGTCTTGAAAAATCAAAATCTTACGTTTCAAATGTTAAACGTACAAGAAAATAATTCTAAAAAAGGGTTTTCCAAGGGTGGAAATGGGGAGACTTGGGGAATTTCAAGAGGAAATTTGGAGGGGTTTTTCCTTCTTTTTGCCATTTTTCTTCAAAACCGTGAAAAGATGTTTGATGGTCGGCAGGTTAGCCGACCCTGCTATCAACCCTCACTACTCCCCCTCTCACTCACACTGTCTTTTCCTATTTCGTACCTACGGCACGATGGTTCTCGGGGTCAACCCTTCCGTTCTACCGATATTTTGTCCCTACGGGACATAGGGAGAGATCCAACCAAGACGCCATTTCAAAAACGTAGAACAATGATTATGGTCGCCAGGTGATCTTCGCATCACTAACGGACGCTTAGCAGCGTCCCTATCTCACCCCCTCAATACTCACACTATCCAACTCACACTGTCTTTTCCTATTTCGTACCTACGGCACGAGAGATGGTCGTGGGAATCTCTTTTTCTACCGACATTTTGTCCCTAACGGGACAGGTGATAATTCCACCGAAAATCACGGTTTAAAATCTGACGATCACATGTTTAAACAGAATCCCACCGTGCCGTAGGTACGGAACCAATTCTTCATTTCGATTTCAATTTCGAAAAAAACCGGACCGCTTGAGGTCGGCAGGTTAGCTGACCATGCAATCACCCCTCAAAACTCTCACTCCAACTCACACTGACACATCACAATCCAATTCACCCTTTCGATTTCAATTTCAAAAACAAAAAAAGAGGTTGCTCACACCGTAAACAACCTCTTTCAAATACGTTTATACTAAGATATCACTCCTCTGAAGCGTTCCCGAATTTCTCAATCACAGGTTGTGTTACCCCAGTGCTACTGAATCCTCCATCATGGAAGAGGTTCTGCATGGTTACATAACGCGTCAAGTCTGAGAACATGCTGATGCAGTAGTCTGCACAGGCCAATCCGTCTGCGTTGCCCAATGGCGACATCATTTCGCTAAAATTGATGAACTCATCAAATCCTTTTACACCGCTTCCAGCAGTGGTTACCGTTGGAGACTGGCTGATGGTGTTCACACGAACTTTCTTCGCAATACCATAGTGGTAACCGAAGCTTCTGGTAATACTTTCCAACAACGACTTCGCATCTGCCATATCGTTGTAGTCAGGGAAGATACGCTGTGCAGCAATGTAGGTAAGCGCTACAACAGATCCCCATTCATTGATGGCATCCATTTTCTTGGCGGTAGCCAAGGTCTTGTGCAACGACATCGCGCTGACATCCAAAGTTTGGTGGTACCATTCGTACTTCAAATCAGTGTAATGCTTGTTCTTACGCACATTTGGCGACATCCCAATGGAGTGCAACACAAAATCTACTGGTCCGCCCAGGTGCTCCATTGCTTGCTTGAACAAATTTTCTAAATCTTCAACATTGGTAGCGTCAGCAGGAATGACCAACGCATTTCCACATTTTTCTGCCAGTTGATTGATCTCTCCCATGCGCATCGCAATTGGTGCATTCGTCAGCACAAATTCTGCGCCTTCTTCGTAGGCTCTTTCAGCAACTTTCCATGCGATAGACTTATCGTTCAACGCACCGAAGATGATGCCTCTCTTTCCTTTTAGAAGTTGGTTTGACATAATTAAGGTTTTAGAATTTGGGGGTAAAGCTAATCGTTTTTCACTGTCATTAACCAAAAAGTCCCGCACTTTTGCGGGACTCAATGGCTTAAACTGAAAAACTAAAAACTATAAATTACTCATTATGGTCGTTGGCGAACCAACTTACCAATCTCAACTAACTTAAAGTTCTCGGGCTCTCTCCTTCCCGAGTTGGTGGCTAATATAGAAACAATTCTATTTCACTACAAAGAATGTTATGAAACTTTTAACCCTACCTTCCCCAGTAATTTTGTGGGAATACTTTGCCCGGATTCAGAACTAATTGTGAATCAAACACTTTCTTTATGGACCACATCAAGTCCAAGGATTTCTCGGAAAAAGCGATGTCCATATAATCTTTTTGAACAAGGCCTATTCCATGCTCTCCACTGAGTGTTCCGCCTAAGCTCACGGTCAGTTCAAAGACTTTACGAATGGCTTTCGGAAGCATTTCATTCCATTGTTCATCATTCAATTCTTCCTTCAAAATATTCACGTGCAAATTGCCGTCTCCTGCATGTCCATAACACACACTGTTGAAACCATATTCCTTTCCAATCTGCTTGATGCCTTCCAACAATTCAGGCAATTTGTAGCGCGGTACAACCGTATCTTCTTCTTTGTAAACGCTTTTCGCTTTGACTGCCTCACCTACCCTTCGCCGTAAATACCACAACTTGTCTTTCTGGGCTTCGTCTTCAGCAAAAAGTACTTCGCTGGAGGCATTTTCCTCACAAGCCTGCATGATGCGCTCACAGTCTGACATTAAATCAGCGCTTTCACTTCCATCCACCTCAATCAACAACTGGGCAGCTGTAGCTTCTGCCAACTCAATCGGACGTTCGCCAGAAAACGCCATGGCCAACTCAATGGCTGAGCGTTCCATAAACTCCATGGCCGAAGGAACAACGCCCGCTCTAAAAATGGCTGAAACAGCTTTGCAGGCGTCAGAAGCTGAGTTGAACGACACCAACATGAGCAATTGTTTTTTCGGCTGTGGAAGCAATTTCAACGTCGCTTTCGTAATCACCCCCAGCGTACCTTCAGACCCCACAAACAACTGGGTCAAATTGTAGCCCGTGCTGTTCTTGAGCGTATTCGCCCCAGTCTGAATAATTTCTCCACTGGGAAGCACAACCTCTAAATTCAATACCCAGTCTTTCGTTACGCCGTATTTCACAGCACGCGGTCCGCCTGAGTTTTCTGCCAAATTTCCACCGATAAAACAAGTCCCTCTACTTGCAGGATCAGGTGCATAGAGCAAGCCTTCTTTCGCCACAGCGTTTTGTAATTCCTCTACTATCACACCTGGCTGGGTCACAACTTGTAAGTTCTTCGTATCAATGTCCAAAATGGAATTCATCCGCGCCATTGAAAGCGCCACACCACCGTAAACGGTCAGCATTCCCCCGCTCAATCCTGTTCTCGCTCCAATGGGTGTGATTGGAATGCGGTGCGAAGAACAATATGAAAGTAACTGACTGATCTCTTCTGCGCTTTTAGGTAAAATCACCACTTCAGGCAGGTAACGAAGGTCTTCTGTTTCATCATGACTGTAGTCCTGAAGCATTTCTTTTTCAGTGGAACAGTGCTCTTCTCCGACTATGGATGAAAAATACCGCAGATGTGTTTCTGTAATTTTCGTGTACATGAACTTTATAAATTGAGCAGTTGCTCAGATGTAATTAATATCTTCGAGCACTTCAGACCAAAGATAAACCCTCTGGGAATATGAAAAAGTATTGTTTTTTATTCTTGGCACTTAGTGTTGCCTTCCTCTCAAATGCTCAAACAGAGCAACTAACAAACGAATTGATCTGGTACTCTGGGGAGTTCCGAATGGAATATGTAGGTGGACTGCGTTCTATGCAAGACGGAGAGCACTACACGACCATGGAACGCTCAGAAGAAAATGGTTCCGAAATTGTCAAGTATGCCTACGCAAGTGGAGATAAAATTGGCATCATTGCTAGTTCTAAATCGGTTTTCAATGACCCTTCAAAATCGATTGACGATTATGAATTCAGCGGCGATGAGCGCAAATTGCTGATCAAAACTGAAACAGAAGGTATCTACCGTCACAGTTCAAAGGCGAACTACTACGTACACCTCATTGAAAAACAACGCTCTTTTCCCTTGGCTGATTTTGCGAAAGGGAAACAGCGCCTGGCTGATTTTTCACCTACAGGAGACAAGGTAGCTTTTGTGCGAGGAAACAACCTCTTCGTAACAGATGTGGTTCAGCGCGATGAAGTACAAATCACTACTGACGGAAAAGAAAACCAAATCATCAACGGCGCAACTGACTGGGTCTATGAAGAAGAGTTTGGTTTCGACAAAGGATTCTACTGGTCGCCAAAAGGAGACCGCATTGCCTACTACCGCTTCGATGAAAGCAAGGTGAAGCAATTCCAAATGGCGATGTACGGCGATCTATACCCTGATCAATACACCTTCAAATATCCAAAAGCAGGTGAAGAGAATAGTTTGGTGAACATCTACATCTATGACATTAACGTTGGCGACGCACGTCCGGTAGCCATCAATGCCAATAAAGAGCAGTACATCCCACGCATTCAATGGTCACAGGACAATAACAAACTGTGCATCATGCGCATGAACCGTCACCAGAATCACCTGGAGTTTTTAATGACTGATTTGACGAAAAGAGAGCAGCCGTTCGAACTGGCTACGACAAAGATTTATGACGAAGAGAACGATACCTACATCGAAATCAATGACAACCTAATTTTTATGGCCGATGGAAAATCGTTTCTGTGGAATTCAGAACGCGACGGTTACAATCACATCTACCGCTTCGATATGTCGGGAAATGTTGAAAAACAACTGACGAAGGGCGAATGGGATGTGATTGAATTTATTGGGTACGACGAGAATGACGGGAATGTTATTTACACTGCGTCGAAAGCCTCGCCACTTGAAAAGCAGATTTATGCCACTTCCGTTAAAAAAGGGAAGACGAAAAAGTTGAGTACGCGCAAAGGAACAAACGACGGAGATTTCAGTGCAACCTATGAATATTACATCAACTACCACAGCGACGCCAATACGCCTTATTACATCACACTGAACGATGCCAAAGGGAAAGAGCTTCGTGTGTTGAAAGACAATGCGAAGCTGAAAGAGACGATGGCGAAGTATGCGATGTCGAAAAAGGAGTTCTTCTCTTTCACGAACTCTGCAGGAGTGGTTTTGAATTGTTCAATGATCAAACCAACCAATTTCGACCCAACAAAAAAGTATCCCGTATACGTTAATATATATGGAGGCCCCGGACACAACACCGTGACCGACTCATGGGGAGGCACCAATCACCTGTGGTTTCAAATGTTGGCTCAACAAGGATACATTGTGGTGAGCTGTGACCCAAGAGGAACGATGTACCGCGGAAAAGAATTCAAACATTCAACCTACATGCAATTGGGGAAACTGGAAACGGAAGACTTCATCGACTTCGCGAAGCACTTGCAAACATTAGCGTACGTTGATGGAGACCGCATTGGCATTCAAGGTTGGAGCTACGGTGGTTATATGACTTCACTATGCATGACGAAAGGAGCGAAATACTTCAAGATGGGAATTGCCGTGGCACCCGTAACGAACTGGAGGTACTACGATTCAATTTACACGGAGCGTTTCATGCGTACACCTCAGGAAAATGCTTCAGGCTATGATGACAACTCGCCCATCAACTTTGTGGATCAACTTGAAGGCAAATACTTGCTGGTTCATGGAAGTGCTGATGACAACGTGCATTTCCAAAACACCATGGAAATGACTTCGGCCTTGATCAAGGCGAACAAGCAGTATGATTTGTTCATCTACCCGAATAAAAACCACGGAATCTACGGCGGAAACACACGTCTGCATCTCTTCACCATGATGCATAACTACGTGAAAGACAACCTCTAAAAAGCAATCACAATGAGCAGCCCAGATGAATTTCTGAGTTGCACTTCTTTTTTCATAGATTTACGACACTCGATTTTAACCTTAATCCATAGAAATGAGTAATACTCCAACAACCAAGCATCCTAAAGGATTGATGACCCTCTTTTTCTCGGAAATGTGGGAACGTTTTTGCTACTACGGAATGCGTACGCTCCTCACCCTTTATTTGGTGAAGTCGCTCATGAAAGGCGATGCTGAGGCAAGTTTAATTTACGGTGCTTACACAGCACTCGTGTATGCCGCTCCTGTTTTGGGAGGGAAAATGGCCGACAAATTTTTGGGCTACAGATATGCCATCCTCTTGGGTGCAATTCTCATGTCGATTGGTGAGTTCATGATTCTGGGAGGTACCGAACACTGGATGCTTCTAGGTATGGGAGCCATCATTGTAGGTAACGGTTACTTCAAAGCAAACATCTCAACCATTGTTGGAAAACTCTATGAAGACGGAGATCCCCGGAGGGATTCAGGATTTACCATATTTTACATCGGAATTAACCTTGGGGCACTTGGTGCAACAACGCTGGTAGCGTATGTAGGAGAAACGTACGGCTTCGACAAAGGATTTGCACTTGCAGGTATAGGTATGTTGCTAGGCTTCTTCATCTTCTGGTTTGGAAGAAGAAACTACGAGGCAGCTGCCGGACTAGATATTCGCGAAGAAGGAAGAAAGAAAGTACTTGGACCTATTAATATGGTGCAATTGATTACTGTGCTTTCACTTCTGGTCATCCCTGCGTGTTACTTCTTGATCAATCAGAACGAAATTTTGAAGTGGGGACTACTAGCACTTTTCTTCATTGTGGCGTTTAACTTGATTACTGCTGGTGCGAAAGCAGGAACAGAATGGCGTGACCGTATGATTGCGCTTGTGATCTTCATGGTCATCAACATTGTATTCTGGGCTTGTTTTGAACAAGCGGGAACTTCATTGACCTTGTTTGCAGATCGAAATGTAAATCGTGACATCCTCGGTTGGACTATGCCAGCCTCAATGACGCAGTTCTTCAATCCGCTCTTCATCATCATCTTTGGATCTATCTTCTCTGTGATGTGGATCAAGTTGACGAAGATTGGACGAAACCCAAGTATTCCTATCAAATTCGCATTGGGTATTTTCCAACTCGGACTCGGATTCTTGGTGACACTTGTTGGTCTTTCAATGGAGTCTCAATTCCAGGTTCCATTGTTGACATTGGTATTCCTTTACCTATTGCACACTACGGGTGAACTTTTCATCTCCCCTATTGGACTTTCAATGGTAACGAAGTTGGCACCGAAAAACATTGCTGGAACAGCGATGGGAGGATGGTTCTTGAGCTTCGCGATAGCGAATTTCTTGGGCGGACAAATTGCTGCATTAACGGGTGCCGAAGGACATGGCGAAGAAGATGACAGCAAAAAGAGCGCATTCAACATGGACACTACCGTGAAGGAAGCAGCTGAAATGGAAGGCACAGTGAACTTCGAAGAATGGGTTGTTCTGGATGATGAACCATTGAATATTTCTTTGAAGAAATATGTTGACGTGAAAGACTGGGTTGAATACAGAGAAATGGCTGATTCAGGCACATTCGCAGAGTGGAAGGAAAATCGTTCAATGGACACACCTCCTGTTTCTGCAAAAGAATGGCTGAACAGAGCTGAATGGAACGAACTCAATGAAAAATATGCCGCTATCAAAAAAGCTGATAAAGCAGCTGAAGAGGCTGAAAAAGAAACCGGACTAGATTACGGGAGCTGGATGTACTTTAGAGATGGCTTTGCTGAGCATTCAGCAACGGATGCTTCTCTTAGCGGAGCTTTTGGTGAATATAAAGCTGTAGTCTCTGAAGCTGGATTGAACAAATACGTAAATATCTTCTCTACGATTGGATATGTATTGATCGGGTTCGCCTTATTGATTGTGCTTCTCGCCAAACCATTGAACAAACTGATGCACGGAGTAGTCTAACTCCATTAACATCTTTCAACGAAAAGGCGTCCACTTGGACGCCTTTTTTTTTGCATCTTTGGTACAACATTTGTGTAAAAGTGTCGTACACGCAACTAATTATTATGAAAAATTTTATCCTCGCCATCGGTCTTTTATGTTCAACAGCGCTTTTCGCGCAGTCTTCAAGCATCAATTGGATGTCGATTGAAGAAGCAGTTGAAGCACAAAAGACCAACCCCAAAAAAATTCTCATGGATGTTTACACTTCTTGGTGTGGTCCATGTAAAATGATGATGAAAAACACATTTACTGATCCAAATGTGATTGCCTACATCAACAAGAACTACTACGCAGTGAAATTTGATGCTGAATCTCCTGACGACATTACCTTCCAGGGGAGAACATTCACGAATCCGACCTATGACCCCAACAAACAAGGTCGAAATGGTGTTCATGAATTTTCACGCGCACTGCAAGTGAGTGCTTACCCGACCATTGTCTACATGAATGAAGAAGCGCAAGTGATTGCTCCAATAAAAGGATATCAAACACCTGCACAGATTGAACTTTATTTGAGATTTTTCAATGAAGGAGACTACACTTCGCAAGATGATTGGACAACTTTTTCAGGAAATTTTAAACCAACTTGGTAAAAACTTGTTCTATAGAACTTGAAGAGGCGTTAGCGCCTCTTTTTTATGCGACACTTTCGAATCAAATTGCATGCAATTCTTCGTATATTGCGCACCCGTTAACAA
>CAYGUR010000106.1:0-10459 GCA_964353035.1 uncultured Comamonadaceae bacterium
TAATCACTCTTTGAGTGGTTTTAAATTCTTCTGAAGAAATCTCAACAAAATAAATCCCAGCCGTAAATTCTTCAAAACTCAATTTTGAAGCTGAATTAGAGCTCATTTGAAGTACTTCTTGATGTATTTGTTCTCCAAGAATATTAAACACCTTACATTCTACTCTATTGAGAGTAGTGGCGTTTGTTGAAATAAAAATGATTCCTTGTGTCGGATTCGGGTACACTGAAAATTGAATGTTTTGTGCTATTTCAACAACGTTATCAGTGTAATCACAGGAGCCGTCATCTTCGGTAGCTTCCGGATTGAAGTTGATGGCATCTGGGTCTGTGCATCCAAGAACTTCTTCGCCATCACACACACCATCACCATCTGCATCAATAATTACTAAACCATCGTTGTTCTCGTTACATTCGAAGCAATCTTCTACTGGTTCGATGCACGACTCATCGTCATCGGTTGCCAATTCACTGTAATTGCATGCCGTTTCGCTGGTGCATCCTTGAATCTCTTCGGCATCACAGATTCCATCGCCATCTGTATCTATGATCACTAGGTCAGTATTGTCTTCATTGCACTCAGAGCAATTTTCTACTGGTTCAATGCAGTCTCCTTCATCAGTTGCTTCAGGATTGTAGTTACAAGCTGATTCGCTTTGGCAGCCTACGATTTCTTCGGCATCACAAACTCCATCACCATCTGCATCAATGAGAATAAGTCCGTCATTGTTTTCATTGCAGATTGAGCAATTTTCAATAGGCTCTATACACGAACCATCATCACTTGAAGCATCAGGATTGTAATTGCAGGCCGTTTCGCTTAGGCATCCTGGATTTTCAAGCGCGTCACATATTCCGTCTCCATCAGAATCAATCAATTCCAAACCGTCATTGTTGGCGTTACAGCTGGTACAATTTTCCTCTGGAACGATGCAGTTGCCATTGTCATCAGTTGCCAGTTCATTGAAATTGCATGCTGTTTCATCTGTACATCCAGCTACTTCCTCCGCATCGCAGATTCCATCTCCGTCTGAATCTACTAGAAGCAAGCCTGTTCCATCTGCATTGCATTCGGCGCAGTTCTCAACTGGTTCAAGACAATCCACTTCATCTGTCGCATCTGGATTGTAGTTACATGCCGTTTCACTTGTTGAACAACCCACAATTTCTTCTGCATCACACACACCATCTTCGTCGGTGTCAATTAGAATGAGGCCATCATTTGTTGTGTTGCATTCGCTGCAATTGGCAACAGGTTCAAGACAAGAACCGTCATCTTCGTCGGCATCTGGATTGAAGTTGCAGGCCGTATCACTAGTACACCCAGGAACTGGAAGCAACGGAAAGTTCAAGGCATTGAAAAACTGTTCATTCCCTACTGGGTTGCTAGACACATATTGTTCTACTCCTCCTTGTGGTGTGCCCAATTGAATGTTCAAATTGTAAGAAAACTCCCCATCAGTGGTTATTTGTGCGATGAGTATTTTGTTTTCAATTGTCGGTCCTTGCGCACCTTCCAGCACTGACCACGCCCCTCCATTCGAAGAGAAAACAGGTCCGTCATTCGCGTCAGCAAACACGCTTAAGTCTAAACCTACCACTGTAATTGTAGGTACAGTTCCTGCTAACAATCCGTCTGCGGTTGTCAATGGAATGCCTGCCAAGGGATCATCATTGGCCAGCAATCCGGCAGTAATTCCTTCACTTCCGCCATCATTGTTTATACCTCCTACAACAGATCCGTTTCCATCTTCAGTTTTCAGCAAACCGAAGTGATCTTCAGAAGCAGCTCCCATGGTCACCCAAGAATCTACTGCTACCGTGTTTTCGTCTAGACGATTCGCTGGAATCACATCTCCCGTCATTTCTCCACGGTCTTCATTGTTAAAGAAATACGTTGAAGTTTCAATTCTAAGCTCATGATCTTCGTTACCATACACCGCTTGAAGCTCATATCCGGGAGCCATATCGATGTATATTCTGTAGGTCACAGAGCCTTCCACCAGCTCTCCCCCATCTGTATCAGTGGCGTCATTGGCATCAGAAACGTAGTAGGTTTCGAGTAGAACATTTTCCAATCCTTGTGCGAAAGCAGAAGTGAATCCACCCAAAAGAGCTAAAGCAAATAGTGCAAAAAATTTCATTGTATAGGGTATAAATATTGATTAGCAAGGTGTTCCGAACAGCCCTAAAAAGGTCAGCAGATCTGAAACCTGCACAACACCGTCACCATCGATATCTGCTGTACAGTTTACGCTGCAACCAAGCTGTCCAATCATTTCAAGTAAGTCACCCGTATTGATTGAACCGTCATTGTTGAAATCACCAAGACAGTCATCAGCGTCACAAATTCCATCGTTATCAATGTCCACCAACACAAGTGTTGCTCCATCACATTCTTGGCAGTTGGCAACTGGCTCAAGACAAGAACCGTCATCGCTGGTTGCAGCAGGATCGTAGTTACAAGCAGTAGCGCTTGTGCAACCTTCAACACCTGCAGCTGGAAAGGTTAATCCAGCAAACTCAACCTCTTCATCAATCGCATTCTTTGCTACGTATTGAATAACTGATCCTTCAGGCGTTCCGATTTGAACGTTTAGTTCGAAAGAGAAGTCTCCTGTGGTTGTGATTTGAGCTATCAATACAATGTTGTCAGCAGTAGGACCTTGAACACCCTCTAGGACTGACCACGCTCCTCCATTTGATGAAAAAACTGGTCCGTCATTTACATCGCCGAACATTCCAAGATCCAATCCAACGGCAACTACGCCACTTGGGATTGTCCCAGGAATAAGTCCATCAGCAGATGTAAGTGGAATTCCAGCAGCTGCATCAGTATTGACAAGTAATCCGCCAGCAATACCTTCACTTCCGCCATCATTGTTTGGCCCGCCAACAATTGACCCATCAGTATCAAGGGCTTTTGGCACCCCTAAATGCTCATCAGACGCAGCTCCTAGCGTTAGCCAAGAGTCAAGGGCTACTGTGTTTTCATCAAGGCGAATGTCGTTGATGACATCTCCAGTTTGTTCACCACGGTCTTCATTGTTAAAGAACTCAGTGGTGGTCGCTAAAAACATTTCATGGTTCGAGTTTCCATAGATTGCTTGGAGCTCGTATCCGGGTGCCATATCTACAAAAATTCGATAGGTCACCGAACCTTCTGCGAGTGAACCTCCATCGGTATCAGTTGCATCATTCGCGTCTGAAACATAGTATGTTTCAACAATAATGTCTTCCAATCCTTGTGCTGACACACCGATCATCAAGGCTGAAAATGTAGAAAGAAGTAGTAGTTTTTTCATGGTTGAGGTTTCGTGCTCATTGGGCTTCGCAAACGTTGCCGTAGAGCGTTAAGAATATGAGTAAGTCGCTAGTTGCAACTTGGTTATCGTTATCAAGATCAGTAGTACAGTTTACGGTGCAACCAAATGAAGGCAGGAGCAACAAAAGGTCTCCAACCCCAATAGATCCGTTGTTATCAAAGTCTCCAAGACAGGTTGAACTATCTGGATCTTCAGCATCGCAAATTCCATCTCCGTCTGTATCAATGAGGGTGAGTCCGGTTCCAAGGACGTTACATTCAGCGCAATTGGGCACGGGGATGATACAAAACACCTCATCAGTTGCATTCGGCACATAATTGCAAGCTTCTGGATTCAGGCATCCTGGGATTTCGTCTGCATTGCAAATTCCATCTCCATCCGAATCAATAAGGATCAATCCTGTTCCCGCTGGATTACACGTGGTGCAACCTGGAGTTGGTTGGATACAAGACCCATCATCTTCAGTTACGGTCGGATCAAAATTGCATGCTGTATCACTGGAGCATCCCAAAACTTCCAACAGGTCGCATACCATATCACCATCACTGTCTATCAACTCCAGCACATCGCCTACACAAAATGAGCAATCAGGCGTTGGCACCAAACAGGTTCCATCATCTTGGTTGGCTAGCGGATTGTAGTTGCACGCTTCAGGAAGAGTACAACCAATAACTGCTGCGGTGGGGTAAGAAAGTTTTGCAAAGCTCGTTTCATCTCCAGTTGGATTTGATGCAACGTATTTTTCAGTGCCGCCATCGGGCGTACCCAGTTGGATGTTCAGCTCAAACTCTAAATCACCGTCTGTTGTGATTTGTGCAATCAGCACTTGGTTCTCAGCAGTGGGTCCTTGCACCCCTTCGAGTACGGACCATGCACCGCCATTTGATTGAAAAATTGGGCCTGCATTCACATCAGCGAAAATGGATAGATCCAACCCTACAGCAATCACACCACTAGGAATTACTCCTGGAACAATTCCATCAGAGTTCGTCAAAGGCATTCCCGCGGCTGGATCTTCATTCGAAAGCAGTCCGCCAACAATTCCTTCGCTCCCCCCATCATTGTTGTCACCACCAATGATGGTACCATCAACATCAGCTTCTTTCAAAACGCCTACGTGCGCATCTGAAGCAGCGCTAAACGTCAACCATGAATCTAGGGCAACGGTATTTTCGTCCAGACGGATGTCGTTGATCAGGTCTCCTGTTTGCTCTCCACGATCTTGGTTGTTAAAGAAGTAGGTCGAAGTTTCGATTCGAAGAAGGTGGTTTTGATTGCCATAAACCGCCTGAAGCTCATAGCCTTCGGCCATATCAATGAAAATGCGATAGGTTACAGAACCTTCGACTAACATTCCACCATCGGAATCAGTTGCGTCATTTGAATCTGACACGTAATAAGTCTCAACTATTACATCTTCCAATCCTTGCGCAAAAGTCAAGGAGGAAGAAAGTAGCAATCCCAGAAGTAAAATGAAGTATTTCATATTGGTTAGGTTTTGGTAAACTGGGCGGGCAAGAGACGTTTATTTCACTTTTTGTAAAGCAAGTTTTGGGTTTAACACTTCGTTTCCTGAGGCGTTTGAAGCAACATATTGTTCAGCGCCACCTTCAGGAAGGCCGACTTGTAAATTGATTTCGAAATAGAGTTCACCATCTGTGGTGACTTGAGCTATCAAAATTTTGTTCGAAGGGGTTGGTCCGAGCACTCCTCCCATGGCAGCCCAACACCCGTCGTTTGTGGTTAGTTCTTGTCCGAAAGTATCACTTCCGAACACACTTGCATCCATGCGCACAAGCTGTACATTGTTGGGGATGCAATTCACCATTCCATCTGCTTCGCGAAGCGAAACCGCACTCATATCAGCATCGAGATAAGTACCAATCCCTGTCATTCGACTTTCTTCTTCAACGTAGATTGAACCGTTCTGATCTTCGCTCTTGAGCACTCCGCAAAACGAATTTGAAACTGAGCTGAGGGTTAAAAAAGAATCTAAAAACAGTCCGTTGTATTCTAAGCGTCTTGCATTTATCCAGTTCCCTGTTTCAACACCTCTGGTTGGCTCATTGAAAATCATTCCTGTAGAGCCAATCACAAGTGGATGCTTCACATTTCCAAAAACTGCTTGAAGCGAATACCCCTCTTTCAGGTCTACATAAATGCGATAGGTCTTAATATGTTGGCTTTCTCCCGTGAACGGATTGGTATCAGACTCATAGAAGACTTCAACAATCACATCCTCCAAAGCCACTTGGCTCTGACTGGTAAGTGCAGCCATGCAGAATGAAAGAACAGTTAGGAAAGTTTTCATTTTGCTTAATTTTTCACGAATTGCTTTTGAGAAGAGCCGTTTTCACTGCGAATGAGCGCAACGTACATGCCAGTTTCTAGCTGCGAAATATCTATTTGATGTGCTCCAGCGTACACTTGCTTTGTCAGAACCAACTGTCCAATTGTATTGTAAATATCAAGCTGCATTGCTCCATTCTCCTTGCTGTTCACAGCAACATTGAGTTGGTTGTCTGCAGGATTTGGATACAGGTCAAAGCCAAGCTCATTTGCAACCTCACCTACAGAAATTGTAGTTCCAGGGTAGCAAATAATGGCTTCAGAAACGAATGACAATTCATCACGTTGGAAGATGTTATCTGTGTCAACACTTTGAACAGCATCTACATCGCTCAGCACTGCAACGTATTGGATTGTTGAGTGGCAATCTGGATGTCCGCATTGTAACTCTAGTGGGATACCCAATTGAATGTTCAATCTGAAAGAGAAGGTTCCTTGAGTAGTAATCTGTGCAATCAAGACTCTGTTTTCATCGGTAGGACCTTGCACGCCTTCCAGCACAGACCATGCGCCTCCATTTGACTCAAAAAGAGACCCACTGTTCTCATCGCCAAAGACACTTAAGTCTAGACCAACAGCTGTAACGGTAGGAACTGTTCCTTCAAGTAAGCCATCATTTTGTGTGAGAAGCTCAACCATGAGTTCATTGTCGTTCACCAACAATCCGCCTTCAATGCCTTCACTGCCTCCATCATTGTTAGTTGCTCCAATGACTGATCCGTCCTCGTCTTCGCTCTTAAGAATTCCCCAGTGCTCATCAGAAGCCGCTCCCATGGTCACCCAAGAATCAAGGGCTACCGTATTGTCTTGTAAAAAGTTGGCACCAATTACATCACCAGTTTCTTCGCCTCTATCTTCGTTATTGAAGAATACCGTTGATGTTTGAAGTTGCAGCAAATTGTTCTGGTTTCCGTACACTGCCTGCAGCTCATAACCAGGCTTCATGTCTACATAAATCCTATATGTCACTGAACAGGTGTCCAAGAACCCACCATCTTCATCTGTTACATCTAGGGTGTCAGATATGTAATACGTTTCTACTATGATACCTTCAAGCGCAGTACTATCAGGAAGCTGATATTGAGCACTCGCACAGACTGGAATAGCCAATAAAGCAACGAGCACTAAGTGATAAATTCGATTCATTTCGGGTAGTATTTTACATTGCAAAGTTGCCCTATTCGAGGCTACTTCAATTCACTAAATTGTTACTCTTAGGTTAGAATTTTGATGTAGTAATTAATACTTTATTAATCTGAATTTTACTTAGCGACTACGAAGCGGGAAGTCTGCATAATAGTTTCACTTTGAACCTTCATAAAATAAAGCCCATTTGGATAGTTTCTTGTGTCAATTGACAAGGTGAATGTTGTATTTGGGTTCTTAACATTCAATTCATATAGAATTTGCCCCACTGAATTCAAAACGTAAACATTGAGTGGTTCTAGTTGTGCTAGTGCAAAATCTACCTTGAGATCACCTCTTGTTGGATTTGGATACATCTTGGTCGAAAACGTTGCATTCAATTCTTCAACTGAAACCACACCAGGACAAATAATATCAGGATTCAGTCCATCGCAATTGTCAGGCAAAATGCAGCACAGTTCTGGCACATTGAAATTCACTTCAGGGTTGAAGTTGCAAGCTTCTGGATCATTGCAACCAAAAACGATGGGAGTGCTACACGAACCATCATCGCATCCGGCCGCTTGGTCGTATTCCAAAAAGTCAGGATCTGTACATCCACATTGCAATGGAAATTTCAAAAAGGGAGAAAACTCTTCATCGGCATTCAAAATTTCGTTTGATCCCACAAGTTTGATGATGTTTCCTTGAGGCGTCACCACTTCAAAATTCAAGCAAAAAGAGAGCTCTCCTTTGGTTGTGAATTGAGCAACCAAGAAGTTGTTCTCTGTCTCTTCAAGTTGAAACGATGTAATCTGAGCTCTAAAATTGGTTGAAGAAAACTCATTCGCCAGTGTTTCTTCGCCGAAGACGGCTACTGGTGAATCTCCATTGACGAAGAAATTCTCTACACCCGTAGACGTTGTGCTTAATAAACCGTCTGCAGCTTCAAGTGCAAGCAACAATCCGTCTTCATGATAAATCCCACCTACTTCTGAGCCGTCAAAGTCTAAGGCTAAAGGGATCCCCCAGTGTGCATCCGTGGCACCACCGAAAGACAACCACGAATCCAATGCTACGGTGTTTTCATCCAAGCGGTTATCAGGAATATCAAAGCCCCAGGTTTCTCCTCGGTCATTGTTGTTAAAAAACAACTCTGTGCTGGAAACAATAAAAGGATGGGCTTCATTTCCGTAGACTGCTCGCAATTTGCATCCTTCAGCTAATTTCACAAAGACACGGTAAGTTACAGCCCCCTCTTCGAGCAATCCACCAACCTCAGTAGCTGCGTCTTCTGCGTTAGAAACGTAGTAGGTTTCGACAGTCACTTCTTCTAAAACGCTTTGTGCTGATAGAACGTGAACACAGAATATAAAACTACAAATGAGTAGTACCGTCTTTTGCATGGCAAATGATTTGAAGAATTAGATTTTGTAGGAAAGGGTTAAGATGTAATTGGTTCCGAACGTATAGCGGTCGAAATCCAACTCGTAACCACTTTCAAATTTGTATTTCCGAAGTAAAGGTGCATTCAAGAGGTTTCGCGCAGCTGCGCTGAGACTAAAGTGGTCACCTAATCTTTTGGACACCTTTAGATCAATCATTTGACGTGGCATCTCATATACATCTGGCTCAGCCACTCCCGAGTTTGCTACAACAGCTAATTTCGGACCTTGCACATTGTATGAAACCGTGAAAATCATCCCTAAACTATCTGCGTTGTAACTCAGCATACCATTCAAAATGTAGGGCGCTTGTCCGAACATGGAACGCGTTTCTTTGACAGGAACGGTAATGGTTGTTTCTGAGTCAATGAGTGTAAGGTTGGCTCTCACCTCTAGATTTTTCGTGATATTTTTCTTCCCTTCGATTTCAAGTCCGAAGATGCGCGACTCATCAGCATTTTGCCAAGTAAAAACTCCTCCTTCAGCTTGAATAAGCTCAATGTGGTTGATAAAAGACTTGTAAAAGAAGCTTATAGATACGTTTGTTCCCGATTTGAAGTACGATTCCAATCGCAGATCATAGTTATCAATAGAGGTCATCTGCAAATCTCTGTTGCCTCTTACGCGGGCAATCAGCTCGTAGTCGAACTGTGACAGACTTGAAAGTTCTCTAAAGCTAGGGCGGGCAAGCGACTTGCTGTAATTCACTCTCAGGTTCACGTTGGCTGTATCATCGTCTTTCACCTTATATATGACGTTCAAACTTGGAAGCAGGTCATACTGGTTTAGCTCACCTGGATTCAACAGTTGTCCGTTTCCATTTACTCTGTCAGGACTGTCGTACGGAAGATCATTGTCATAAAAATTGCGGATATCAACTAAAACATCCGTTGACTCAATTCTTGCTCCACCAACAACTCTTATACGTTTGTTCAAGTGGTAATCAGCCATTGCATATCCGGCAACAATGGTGCTAAACCCAATATCTTGATCATCTACCACAGAAGAGTTGTTGTAGTACAGATCGAAGGCCGTTCCGTTTTGGATTTCAAATCGTTCATCAGCAAATACTTGATCAAAACCTAGAAGTAAATCTTCTTCGTCAATGCCAGATAACGTATAAACAACTTGTTGGTTCTCACGCGTGTTGTATTGGTAGGCGCCACCGAATTTCAACTTGGTTGGTTTGAAGCGGTCTTTTAATACTGGAATTTCAACTGACACTCTTGAGTCCAATAAATTTTCATCCATGTAGCGGTATCTTCTGTCAGGACGAAAGGTGCTATTGAAAAGAAATTGATCTATGTTCACATCATAGAGGTAGCGGACATCTTTAAAATCGAGAACGTTTCGTTTTCCTGCTGTGTATGAAGCATTGAAATCAATTTTTATTTCTTTGGCAGGAAGCATGTGTGAGGTTTCAATCTGATACACCACTTGCTGTCTTTCCTCATAAATTTGATCTTCGCCCAACGTCTTTTCGGCAATGTCTTCTCGAATTCCTTCGTAGGCCCTCGCTTTGTTCTGACCACGGAAGTTCGGCATAACCATGAATGAAATGTTGTTGAATTCATTCAATCTGTAAGAAAGGTTCGCCAGCGCGCTCCAACCTGAAGTCTCTCTGCTCACCATTTGGTCGTAGTCTCTTTGGCTAGCAAGCACAACTGAGCCATCTGTAGAAGTAGTTTCAGGCAGATTGGTACGTTGAAGTTTTGAAACTGGATCATACTGAACATTGGTATCATATTTAAAACCAACTACGTAGCCCAACTTTCTCTTGAACAAGTCCACCTGGTTTCCGATGCTGAAATTGTGACTCATGTTCATCGGTGCTACTCTGCGCGTAGTAAACCATGTGTTATTGAACGATTTGCCAATTTTTTCAAGCTCGCTGTTGTAGCCAGTAAAAAAATAAGCATCTGAGTACTGCGCACTGTAAGCTTCAATCGCTTCGTTTACAGCAACTTGATCATTGAACTGTCCGGGTGAAAGAAATCCTAATTCAACAAGTGCAACCTGATGATAGATATCTCCCAAGTTCACATTAGAGTCTTCTGTGATTCCGTAAGTGTACAAATCTTCATCTACGCCGAGGTACTCAAATTCTTGCCATAAAGTTGGATTGATTAGTCGTGGAAATTCCGATTGAATCGTGGGTACGCCATCAGGAATATCTCGAAAGCCATTATCAAAGCCAAGCCAATCTGTATTGCTT
>CAYGUR010000107.1:0-1329 GCA_964353035.1 uncultured Comamonadaceae bacterium
GTTCTTGCTTGACACTTGACGAATGTGGTAACTGCGGAGGAAATGAAACTTCAGGCTGTACAGATGTTGCTGCTTGTAACTACGATCCAGCTGCATCATGCGACGATGCATCGTGTGAGTATCCACAGGAGGGCTTCGACTGCAATGGAGTTTGCAATGTAGATTGTGATGAAGACGGAATTTGCGACTTAGAAGAGGTTTATGGTTGTACGTACGAATTTGCTTGTAACTTCAACCCAGAAGCAACTGAAGAGGATGGTTCTTGTGAAATTGAGTCATGTGCAGGCTGCACCTATCCAGACGCTCAAAATTTTAATCCAGAGTTAACAATAGAAAACGGAACTTGTATTTTCGAAATTCCAGTGGTTTGTCCAGGGGATTTCAATGAAGACAATGAAGTGGGAGTAAATGATCTTTTAATTTTCCTTTCACTCTATGGAACAATTTGCAATTAATTAACCAAAGAATAAACCAAATCTTATCTCTTACACATGAAAACAATTACTAAAAAGCTTTCGATGATGTTGCTAGCATTTTTGCTGACAACAACGTCGTTTGCACAACTATCCCAGGTTGTAGTAGAGGAGTACACACCAACGTCTCCGACTACTGTTCAGCCTGAAGGAACAACAACGTATAGGGTCTATGCTGAAATGGTTTCACCTACAGACAAACTAACAGCGATGTTCGCAATTCTTGATTGCCACTCTGCTTCAGTATCTACAACAACATCGTTCTTTAACGATTCATTTGGAGGGACAACACCAACAGGAATCAATCCAGGATTTTACGCAGTTTTTCCAACCGTTGAGCTGGATTCATGGCTGACGATTGGAGTAAGCAATTCATTGGACGCAGGTGCTTCTGATGTAGGCACTGCTGCGACTTCTCCAGCAAGTCCATTCGCTCCGGCTTTTGGTTTCCCCGGAGGAGCAAACTTTTTTATGAATGATGGTGCTGTATTTTCACTCCCAACTAGTGCATCAGTTCTACCTTCAGGTCCTTTGAACCGCATCCTACTAGGACAGTTCACTACTGATGGAGAATTGAGCTTCGAAATGAATATCCAAGTGTTCATCGCTGGAAACCAAGCAACAGGACGTGTAGATTACGTACACAGCGAGGGTTGCCAAGGAGGCGGAAATGAAACAGGATTCGAAGAAGTTGGAGTAGGATTGAGCTACCCTGGAGTTACTGATACACCAGGATGTACCGATGAAACTGCTTGTAACTATGACCCTGCTGCAACGATTGATGATGGTTCATGTTTAACCCTTGACGAGTGTGGTAACTGCGGAGGAACAGAAACTTCAGGTTGTACCGATGCAG
>CAYGUR010000107.1:1429-10392 GCA_964353035.1 uncultured Comamonadaceae bacterium
GTGACGATGAGTCATGTGAATACACTTCATGTGCAGGTTGTACAGACGCAACAGCGTGTAACTACGATCCAACAGCAACTATTGAAGATGGTTCTTGTTTGACACTTGACGAGTGTGGTAACTGCGGAGGAACAGAAACTTCAGGTTGTACCGATGCAGGAGCATGTAACTATGATCCAGCTGCTTCATGTGACGATGAGTCATGTGAATACACTTCATGTGCAGGTTGTACAGACGCAACAGCATGTAACTACGATCCAACAGCAACTATCGAAGATGGTTCTTGCGATTTCGGTTCATGTGCTGGCTGTACAGATCCAACAGCATGTAACTACCTTCCGAATGCTTCTATCGACGATGGATCATGTGAGTTTACATCATGTGCTGGATGTACAGATGACACAGCTTGTAACTATGACCCAACTGCAACGATCGAAGATGGTTCTTGTCTAGTATTTGATGAATGTGGAAACTGCGGTGGAACTTCTACTTCAGGTTGTACAGATGCAACTGCATGTAACTATGACGCTACTGCAGATTGTGACGATGAATCATGTGAATATGCTTCATGTGTTGTTCTAGGTTGTACAGATGCAGCAGCATGTAACTATGACCCAGCTGCAACACAAGACGATGGTTCTTGTGCTGTACTTGATGAATGCGGAGTTTGCGGAGGCGAAGGTACTTCAGGTTGTACAAGTGCAGAGGCATGTAACTATGATCCAGAAGCATCATGTGACGATGGGTCATGTGATTTCGAATCATGCGTAGTACCTGGTTGTACTGATCCTGCTGCTTGTAACTATGACCCAGCAGCAAATGACGACGATGGTTCTTGTACAACGTTTGATGAGTGCGGTGTTTGCGGTGGCGAAGGAACTTCTGGTTGTACTGACCCAGCTGCATGTAACTATGACGCTAACGCTGATTGTGATGATGAATCATGTGACTATGCTTCTTGCGAAACACCAGGATGTACAGACGAAACAGCATGTAACTACGACCCAGAAGCAACGGTAGACAATGGAAGCTGTATTTTCGCCCTACCAAACAGGGATTGTGAAGGAAACTGCTTCAATGATTGTGATGGTGATGGAGTGTGTGACGAAGACGAAGTAGAAGGTTGTACATACGAGTTCGCTTGTAACTACAATCCATCTGCAACAGATGACAACGGATCATGCGAACTTGATTCTTGCGCTGGATGTACCTATGAAAGTGCTGCGAATTATGACGGTTCTGCTATCTACGACGATGGAACATGCATCTTCGAACCAGTATCGTCTTGTCCAGGTGATTTTGACCTCGATGGAGATGTAAGCGTGGACGATTTGATGTTCTTCCTTTCTATCTACGGAACGATCTGTGATTAATACAGAGTCAACCAAATAAATGTAAAAGGGGCTTCCAATTTGGAAGCCCCTTTTTTTTATCAGTCATCGTCCTACAAACCGAGCTGCTTTGCGAAACGTATACCCATTCATCAAATGTGACACAACACTGAAAAACGATGAATCTTTTACGCAATCTAATCTTGCTCTTTTGTGCAACGACGCTCTCAGTTCTAACCTATGCTCAGCCATGCATTCCAAATGGAATTGGAGTTGTTGAAGCGTGTGATTGGAACAATACAGAGTCTGTCTGGGAGTCTGCTGTAGACATCTCTATTTCAATAAACGAATCATGCGCACTTTCAGAGGTGTGCTACTCTCGCGCAGGTGATGGAGCATATGACTGCATTAATGTCACCGGTTTGAACTTGTTGGATGGTTCTACCTATCACCTTGCACTTCCAGGCGCAGGGGTCTATCAAATTTGGACAGCAACTCCAGCAGGGACATCAACCATTGAAGAAATCAATGTCAACTGTTACGATGAGACCATCGATTGTAACAATCCGTATGCGGTTAACTACATATCCAATGGTGCGAACCCTGGAGAAGAAGCTTGTATTTACGACACCTATATCTGTGATTGTTCAGGTACAAGTCATTCAATGGGAGTGTTGATCTACTTGGGAGATGGTGAGCTAGAGTCTCAATCGAATGGAAAAACATGGAATGGCAACAATGTTCACTTTGCATGCAATGTCTGGGGTTTTGACTGTGGCGACTCAGGAATTAACTTCGATCCGTATGGTGTGTGCTCAGGAAACCTCCCGCCAAACAACGGATGTTCTTCGCCAGGATGTTCTCCTTTGACCCTTGGGATTCAAGCTGCTCCATGTAGAGTTGGTCCTTATGGCTATGAATCTGTAATTAGTTTCAATTTTGGAGTTAGTGATGGATGTACGGTAAGTGAATTACATTACCAAGTCAATTCAGGTGCATGGAACATGATAGACTTTTTACCTGATGGTGGATACTTCAACGGAGATGAATACCTTTTATTCAATGCAGTTCCGGAGGCTTCCTACCAATGCTACTTTCGCACTTCGTCTGGAGCAGTTTCTCCATTCTTTAATTTTCAAAATGGAGCACTTTGTTCTGACCCTACTGATATCTGTGATTGTGATGGCAATAAATGGCCTCAAGCTTTCACCTCTTACATTGGAAACGGCATCAACAACAATGGCTCTACTAACCAAGATGGACACTTTGTGAATTTCGATTGCGCGGTTTGGAGCTACGACTGTGGTGATGGTTCTGGAACAGCTGATCCGTTCAACGTATGCGCAGGGAATGTTCCTCCTTCTGGAGGATGCCAAACGTACAACTTTGGATGTACTGACGATACCGCTTGTAATTTTAACCCCGCAGCAATTGCAGATGATGGGTCATGTGATTATTCGTGCCAAGGATGCACGGATCCAACTGCTTGCAATTACGATGGAACAGCAACCCTTGACAACGGTAACTGCAATTATGATTGTCTTGGCTGCATAGATCCTTTCGCATGTAACTTTGATTCAAGCGCCAGTCTAGATGATGGCAGCTGTTTCTATGATTGTCTTGGCTGTACAGATGAGGCAGCTTGTAATTTTGATCCTGCGGCCATAACCGATGATGGGCTATGTGATTATTCATGTTTAGGATGTACAGATAATGCAGCATGTAACTACAATGCTTCAGCATCTACAGATGATGGAACATGCGATTATTCTTGTTTTGGCTGCACTGACAATTCCGCTTGCAATTTTGACATCGATGCAACAGAAGATGACGGATCATGTTCCTTCGATTGCTTTGGCTGTACAGATGCATCAGCGTGCAACTATAGTCCTCTTGCCACAGAAGACAATGGCTCATGTGATTACAATTGTTATGGGTGCATTGATGACGCGGCATGCAACTACAATGTGTTTGCAACTGCAGACGACGGAACATGCGATTATTCATGTTTGGGATGTACCGAAAGCTCTGCCTGCAATTACAATCCACAAGCTACAATTGACGATGGTACGTGCACATTTGGATGCTATGGCTGCGTTGACAATACTGCTTGTAACTACAGTCCGATAGCGTACATTGATGATGGTTCTTGTAGTTTTGATTGCAATGGATGTACTGACCCATTGGCATGTAATTTCAGTTCGTCTGCCATCAATGATGATGGTTCTTGCCTCTTCGATTGTTTCGGTTGTACCAATCCGTTTGCTTGTAATTACGATGAGAATGCCCTAGTAGATGACGAATCGTGTACGTTTCCTACTGAGTTTCTGGACTGCAATGGAGAATGCTTCAATGATTTAGACAACGATGGGGTTTGTGATGAGCTAGAGGTTCATGGTTGCACGTACAGTTCGGCTTGTAATTACAATCAAAACGCATCTGAAGATGACGGTTCTTGTGATTTCATGATGTGCGCAGGTTGTACGTACTTAATGGCTATGAACTATAACCCATCAGCAACTATTGATGATGGAAGCTGCATCTACGCTGAATCGCAAACGTGTGTAGGAGATCTCAACAACGATTCCGCTATCAATGTGACAGACCTTGTTCTCTTACTTCAGCTCTATGGCGAAACATGTGAATAAAGTTCAATTGTTGAATGACTAGGGGCGAAGACTCAAGTCAAGATATTGACCTCTACAAATTTACTCGAAGGTGTGTTGCTGATATGTGCCTTACTTTCTCTTGGCACCAAGGCATTCGTTTCAGGAAAATACGTAGCAATGCACTTTCTAGGTATAGAGTAGGGCAGTACATGGAATTGATTCGATCTGCGCTTAACACCGTTGAACACACTTTCTAAATCAACGAGTTGGCCTTTAGTCAAACCTCTTTTTACCATGTCTTCCTCATTCATCAGCACAACCCTTCTTTCGTTCTCAATACCGCGATAGCGGTCATTTAGTCCGTAAATTGTTGTGTTGTATTGATCATGGGTGCGAATGGTCATCATGATGAATTCCGCTTCTTTTGGGTCGATTTCTGGCAAATTATTGATCGTAAATTCGGCCTTTCCCGATGCAGTGTGGAACTCACGATTTCTAGCGCCATTCGGGAGCGAAAATCCATTTGGTGTGCGAACCCGTTCATTGAAATTTTCAAAACCAGGAATTACTGCTTCAATGTGCGTTCGAATCACATCATTGTCTGTGTGAAGTTCATTCCACGCAATGGGGCTGTTACCGAAAAGTTGAGCGCCAAGTTGTGTGACAATTTCTACTTCACTTCTTAAATGTGGTGAAGCAGGTGTCCGATTTCCTTTTGTGGAATGGACAATGCCCATTGAGTTTTCAACCGTTTGAAATTGCTGCACACCGTTTTGAAGGTCTTTCTCTGTTCGTGAGATACAAGGTAAAATCAATGCTTCATCTCCTGAAACAAGGTGAGCTCGATTCAATTTCGTACTCACCTGAACGGTCAAGTCGCACTTCATCATGGCTCTTCCCGTAAACTCAGAGTCAGGCGTAGCACTGATAAAATTTCCGCCCATCGCCATGAAAAATTTCACCTTGTTCTCTGCAAGCGCTTCTATTGCCTCAACAGTGTCGTAGCCATGCGCTCGGGGCGGTTCTATTTGAAAGTGTTGCTCCAAGGCATCCAAGAATGCAGTGGAGGGCTTTTCATAGATTCCCATGGTTCGGTCTCCTTGGACGTTGCTATGCCCTCTCACAGGACACGTCCCCGCACCAGGTTTTCCAATGGCACCTTTCATCAACAAAAGGTTGACGATTTCCTGCACGTTAGCAACTCCATTCTTGTGCTGTGTAATTCCCATCGCCCAGCAAACAATGATCTTCTGGTTCTTCGCCAAAAGGTCAATCACAGGACGTAATTCGCTGTATGAAAATCCACTGTCTTTTTCTGCTTGCGCGAAATCAGTTGCCAATAGGTCACGCTTAAACGACTCAAAATCAATGGTGTGAGAAGCAATGAATGCATGGTCTAGAACAGCACCTGGATTCTTTTCTTCTGCTTCAAACAATCCGCGCATGAGGAGTTTCAGAAGTGCAACGTCTCCATTGATGCGAACTTGAAGAAAATGATCTGCTATTTTCGTTCCTCCTGTGAGTATTTCAACGGGACTCTGCGGATTGACAAACTTTTCGGTTCCTACCTCAGGTAGAGGATTCACGTGTACAATCTTCCCTCCATTGCTTTTGCACTTCTGCAAGGCACTGAGCATGCGCGGGTGATTGGTACCTGGATTTTGTCCTATGACAAGAATCACTTCGGCCTCATAAAGGTCTTCAAGTGTTACTGATCCTTTCCCAATTCCAACCGTTTTACTCAGCCCAGAGCCACTTGATTCATGGCACATATTGGAGCAATCAGGCATGTTGTTCGTGCCGTATTGACGAACCAATAATTGATATAAAAAGGCGGTCTCATTGCTGGTTCTTCCCGAAGTATAAAAGACGGCTTCGTCAGGCGAAATCGACTTGAGTTTTTCTGCAATTTTTGCATTGGCTTCGTCCCACGAAACAGGCGTGTAGTGCGAACTCCCTTTCGCCAAATAGAACGGTTCAGTTATACGACCAGATTTGCCAATCTCATAGTCAGACCATCCTGAAAGTTCCTCTACACTATGCTTTGCGAAAAAGTCTCGATCAACCCTTTTGTCAGTAGCTTCTTCTGCAACTGCTTTAGCTCCGTTTTCGCAATATTCGAAAAAGGCTGAGCGGTGCTTCGGGTCAGGCCAGGCGCAACCCGGACAGTCAGCGCCATCGGGTTGATTGATCTTCGTCATTAACTTCAGTCCTTCCAATAAACCAAGCTCATCACTTAAGTGCTTCAAAGCAATCGTGACTCCTTTCAAACCAGCTGCCTTTGAAGATGGATCATGGGTTTTTAATCCAGTAAGTTTTTCAGGAGGAAGAATGTTAACTGCTCGAGTGTTCATTTTTTTTTCAAGTGTTTTAGGAATATACGGTAAGCCTGTCTTCCCTGCAAAACGCGATGATCCGCATTCCAAATTCTTTGGCCAAATCAACAGCAAGGGAAGAAGGTGCTGAGACTGAGACCAAAGTAGGAATACCTGCCATAAATGCTTTCGCTACGATTTCATAGCTGATACGTCCGCTAATGGTTAAAATGCGTGCGTTCTGGAGTTGCTGGTGTCGAAGGAGGTGACCAATTACTTTGTCTACTGCATTGTGCCTTCCAATATCTTCCTTCGTGACAAGCTGTCTGCCTTCGCCTGTAAAGGCTGCAATTCCATGACACCCACCGGTTTGATCAAAGAGTGTTTGCTGTTCTTTCATTTTGGGCAACAATGATGAAATCAGCTCGAACCCTTGTTCAGGCACGTCGAAGTAGGTTCCCTGAAGTTCCTTCATTTCAACCCTGCCACAAATGCCACAAGAGGCCACGGAAAGGAGTTGTCTGCTATTTGCATATCCTGATTTCAAACTAGACTCATCAGCTGTTACCTCAACAATCGCCTGACCCTTGTCTTCATCGTAATGCAAGCTCATCGCAGGTTCGTCAGTTTTGGATCGATAAATATCTTCTGAAAACAGCAAACCGCGCACCAAATCCAACTCATCACCAGGTGTTTGCATCGTCATGCTCCAAGCAACGGAATTGATCACAATTTGCAAGGGCATTTCAACTACAAGATGGTCTGCAACTGCCAAGTGATTGCCACCTGAAAAGCGAACACCTTTATATGTTCTACTGGATGTCACGACAATCCGCTGATGCGACCATCATTGTCAATGTCCATCCCTTCAGACGCAGGTACAGCTGGAAGTCCAGGCATGCGCATCATTTTTCCTAAAATTGGAACAATAAATCCTGCACCAGCCGCCATTTCAAATTCCCGCACATTCACTCTAAATCCAGTCGGACGACCAATCAATGCTTCATTGTCTGAAAACGACTTTTGAGTTTTTGCCATGCAAACGGGTAGGGCATTCAACCCCAAGCTTTCAATCGTTCGAAGGTCAGCAAGCGCTTTTTTATCAAAATCTACACCGTCAGCACCATAAATCTCCTTGGCAATGGTGTTGATTTTGTCAATGACAGATGCATTCCAGTCGTACAAAGGTTTAAAGTTAGAGTCTCCTGATTCCACAACCTGAACAACCGCGTTTGCAAGGTCTTCCATTCCGGCTCCTCCTTCAGCCCATCCTGCGCTCACTACAGCGCTGACGCCAAGCTTGGCACATTCGGCCTTCACAAACGCCATTTCTTCGTCGGTGTCACTGGAGAATTGATTGATGGCAACAACAGCTTTAAGTCCAAATTTCCGAACGTTTTCCAAGTGTTTTTGCAAGTTTTCGAATCCTGCTTTTACACGGTCAAGATTGGGCGTGTTGTAATCTTCTTTCGCAGCTCCTCCATGATGACGAAGCGCACGAAGCGTTGCCACAAGCACAACTGCTTTGGGCTTGAGGTTGCCATAGCCACATTTGATATTCAAGAATTTTTCTGCTCCTAGGTCTGCCCCAAATCCGGCCTCTGTCACGGCGTAATCTGCCAACGACATGCCCATTTTAGTAGCTATGATGGTATTCGTACCTTGCGCGATGTTGGCAAATGGACCGCCGTGAATAATCGCTGGATTGTGCTCTAAGGTTTGAACTAAGTTTGGTTTAATAGCGTCTTTTAGCAATAAAGCCATAGCTCCTTGTGCTTTTAAGTCGCGGGCATAGATGGGTTTGCGGTTATAGGTGAAACCAACAAAAATATTCCCAAGTCGCTCTTTCAGATCAGCTCTATCTTTCGACATGCAAAGAATGGCCATAACTTCTGAGGCAGGCGTGATGTTAAATCCGTCTTGTCTCGGAATGCCATTTCCAATTCCACCCAAGCCAATGGTAATGTCACGCAGCGATCGGTCATTCATGTCCATCACTCGTTTCCAATAAATCCGTCGTGGGTCAAGACCTAAGTTCTGCGTTTTACTCTGAAGGTTATTGTCAATCAATGCTGAAAGCAGGTTGTTCGCCTTTTCTATGGCAGAAAAATCTCCAGTGAAATGAAGATTGATGTCTTCCATTGGCACTACTTGTGCATATCCACCTCCAGCAGCTCCTCCCTTGATCCCAAATACGGGTCCTAAAGAGGGTTCTCTCAAAACTACAACCGACTTCTTGCCAATTCGATTCAATCCTTCATTGAGGCCTATTGAAGTGGTCGTTTTTCCTTCACCCGCGGGAGTAGGGGTAATAGCAGTGACAAGAATGAGATTCGATTGTGCAACTTTTGCTTCGTCAATCAATGAAAGGGGAAGCTTAGCCTTGTACTTTCCGTACATTTCAAGCTGGTCTTCGTCAATAGATAGTCGCTCAGCAATTGTGCGAATGTGTTCCATCTTATTTGCCTGGGCAATTTCGAGGTCTGATTTTACGGTCATAGGTAATGTGGTTAACGACCTCCAAATTAGGGGGATTTACTGAAAAGACAAGTCAATTTTGACACTTCTCCAGTTCGAACCAAAAGGAGGTTCCTTCACCTTCTTTAGATTCAATGGAATAGTCGCTTTTATGCGCTTCAAGAATCGTTTTCACAATGGCTAGTCCAAGTCCTGTGCCCACGCTGTCACCTGACGGACGTGTGTGAAAG
>CAYGUR010000108.1:0-10330 GCA_964353035.1 uncultured Comamonadaceae bacterium
TAGTAGATCTTTTTCACCTCTGTTTGAAAAAAGACATCTCGTCGTATTACCAGAATGAAAAACTCATTATGTGGGGAGGCAATTAGGTCGAAAATTGTTCTGACTCATTTTCAGTTAATTACAACTTCTTTCCATTTTTTTTCCTCAAAACAGTAACCGAAACGGATTGTTGGCGTTAAACCATCTTGTAAGTTCTCATGTAGAGATATTTAGTTAGTTTAATTGTTTTCATTTATTTTCCTTCGTAGGCCGTCGAACGTGGTGTCCTTTTTGGTATATCTCAACTTTTCTACTCCTCCCGCTGAATGTCTTTCTAACATTCTTTTGCATTCCAAATATGATTTCGTGATACCTTGTCGGTCAACATTTTTTAGTTTCGAATGTTCTCTTAAAAAATACTGACAGATGAAAAAATCAATTTTTATTGCAGCCTCATTGATGCTTGCCCTGATTGGGTCTGCGTTCATGGTAGGCAATGGTGACCTGGAATCATTGGAAATTGGGGCGAAGGCTCCTATGACGGATGTAAAAATGGCAGGAATCGATGGAAAAGCGCACAGCTTAGAATCGCTTGCTGGAGAAAATGGACTATTGGTTGTTTTTTCTTGCAACACCTGTCCGTTTGTTGTTGGACGCGAAGGAAAGAGCGAAGGCTGGGAAGGCCGCTACAACGACATCTACAAGGCATCAGTTAAAGCTGGATTCGGAATGGTTCTCGTCAACTCAAATGAGGCGAAAAGAACAGGTGATGACTCAATGGACGAAATGAAGATGCACGCGAAACAAGCGGCATATGCAATGCCTTACGTGATTGACCAAGATCACAAATTGGCTGACGCCATGGGAGCAAGAACAACGCCTCATGTTTACTTGTTCGACAAAGACATGAAACTTGTTTATAAGGGAGCTATTGATGACAATGTTGACTCAGCGAAGGAAGTGAAAGAGCCTTGGTTGAAGAATGCGTTGACTGCCTGCGCGAATGGAGAGTCTATTGAAATGAACTCTACCCGTCCTATGGGCTGCAGCATCAAACGAATAGAAAAGTAAAACACCACCTATAGCACAAAAAAGGGGCGTAGTGATACGTCCCTTTTTTATGCACTAGAGTTCAGTTTTGTGTTACAACGGAATATTTCCGTGTTTCTTCTTTGGCAAATGAGCCACTTTGTTCTTTAGCATGTCAAATGCGCGAATGAGTTTTTCTCGGGTCTGGTGAGGCTTGATTACCTCATCAACATATCCTCTAGCTGCCGCGTTGTACGGATTTGCAAAGAGCTTCGCATACTCTGCTTCCTTCTCAGCTAATTTCGCCTGTGCATCTTCAGCTTCGGCAATTTCCTTTCTGAAGATGATTTCGGCAGCTCCCTTCGCCCCCATAACAGCAATTTCAGCTGAAGGCCAAGCATAATTCATATCTGCACCAATGTGCTTCGAGTTCATCACATCATAAGCACCACCGTAGGCCTTTCTAGTAATAACGGTGATTCTAGGTACGGTAGCTTCGCTGAAAGCGTAAAGCAATTTCGCCCCATTTGAGATGATTCCATTCCATTCTTGATCAGTTCCAGGAAGGAAGCCTGGCACGTCTTCGAAGACGAGGAGTGGTATGTTGAAGGCATCACAGAAACGCACAAAACGTGCTGCTTTCGTTGACGCATCAATGTCCAAAACTCCAGCCAGATAGGCAGGTTGATTCGCTACAATTCCAATGCTTTTTCCTGCCAAACGTCCGAAACCAACAACGATGTTTCCTGCGAAATCTTTGTGTACTTCACAGAAACTATCTTCGTCAATCACACCATTGATCACCTCCTTGATGTCATAGGGTTGGTTGGCGCTTGCTGGAATGATCTCATCCAAATGCATGCGCTTTTCATCGCTTGCCTTGTATTCTTTCACAGGAAGCTCATCTTCACAGTTCTGAGGAATGTAGCTCAGCACTGATCGAAGTGCATTCAGGGTTGCCACTTCGTTCTCACACGAAAAATGGGTCACGCCACTTTTTGAACTATGCGTAGAAGCACCACCCAGCTCTTCGGCTGTTACTTCCTCATGGGTAACGGTCTTTACAACATTGGGTCCGGTCACAAACATGTACGATGTACCTTCGGTCATAAAGATAAAATCTGTCAACGCCGGAGAGTATACCGCACCCCCTGCGCAGGGGCCCATGATGGCTGAAAGCTGTGGAATCACTCCACTTGCCTGCACATTTCGGTAAAAAATATCAGCGTATCCGCCAAGTGATACAACACCTTCTTGGATCCGGGCACCACCTGAGTCGTTCAATCCAATCAGCGGGGCACCATTCTGAACAGCAAGGTCCATGATGTTGCAAATCTTCTCAGCGTGAGCTTCGGCCAACGACCCGCCCATCACGGTGAAATCTTGGGAGAAGACATAGACCAACCGACCATCAATCTTTCCATATCCAGTTACCACCCCGTCTCCGAGGAACTTCTGTTTCTCTAGTCCGAAATTGGTTGATCTGTGGGTCACAAACATGCCGATTTCCTCAAAAGACCCTTCGTCCATTAAGTATTCTACACGTTCACGTGCCGTTAGTTTTCCTTTTTGATGTTGGGAAGCGATGCGCTTTTCACCACCCCCTTCTTTCGCCTTAGCGATCTTATTATCGAGCTCTTCGAAATTCATTCAACGAAGATAGTAGAAAAGGTGTTTTGAAGTAAGCAGAAAGCAAGCCTTATCTCAACAAGTACATCTTACCGATGCCATTCTTAAAGAAGGGCGAAGCTGCGGTCGGACTTAAATCAATGGATTCCCCACGCAATCTAGCCTGCACAGTGTACAGATAAATCCCATTCGCCAAGCGGTCTCCAAACTGGTCTGTTCCGTCCCACCAGAATTCAGTTCGATTTCTTCCAATTTGCAACGGCCCTAGTTCATCGCTTCGAATTTCACGCACCACTCTCCCGCTGATGGTCATGATGCGAATGAGCACTTGGTCTGGCGCTTCGACCCCTGTAAGCGTAAATACAAACTGTGTGCGAGTACTGAACGGATTGGGGTAGTTCAGCACTTCTGTGATGCTAGGCTTAGAGTAAATTTCAAAGTCAATTCGGTAGTCTAAATCCCCAGATGCATTGCCACTTTTGTCTTGCGCCTGCACTAGCAATTCATAAGCGCCATCAGCTTCAAACTGAGGTCTGTACTCAATAAAACAGCGGTTGGCCGTGCTTGTTGCGGGGAAAAAGTTGATGATGTCTGCTTGGGCGAAGTAAACCGGACGTTGCGATTGGTCTGGGTGCGTAACAAACACTTTGAACTGGGCGGTATCAGAAGGCTCGTCCATCAGAATGAACGGATTCTCATCGTCGAGCGCAATGCGGATGTATGGCTGCGCCGAAACAATGTCGCCATTCAGAATGTGTTGTCCGTCAAAGGTCACGTCCAACAGCGGATTGATGCGGTCATCCAACACATGGAAACGTATTTCAGCGATGTTGTTGAAGTGATATTGCTCTAGTTGATCAGCCACTCCTGCTGCATTCCGCGGATTGGCTTCTACTTTTAGCACCAAATCGCCCGCAAACAGATTGGTCTGAATTTGCAAGGTATCAAGCAGTATTTCGTTCACACGCAGGCTGTCTTGGCGCAGGTAATCTACCTCCACAGCAGCCCCGTTTGCATAAGAAACCGTATACCGAACTAGGAGGCTATCCATATCGAAATCACCGATGTTCTCAATGGCAATGGCGAAGGGCAAAGGTTCTCCTTGTTGGACGGTATCTTTCGGGAAATAAAATCCTTTGAAAGCGTTGAGTGCGCATTCAGGAGCGTGATCACTGATCAATTGCCAGCTTTTAATTTGTGCTGGAGTCTGGTCTACTCCATCGAAATAATCTGATTGCAGACGGACACGCGAATGGACTCCTGCATCAACCACCTCACCCAATTCCTGCCACTCATTGTCAGTCACGGGTTGATCATTCATCAAGGTTTCTGCGCCTTCGCTTCCCACTCCAAAGACTTTTACTCGGGTGCTGTCATTTCCTTCAGATTCGATGTCCCAATACAAAGCTTGCCATGCTGACACCGGACCAAAGATTGGCGATTTGATTTTCCCCACGCCCAAACTTCCTGTTAGGGTTGTCTCTAGCTCGACTAGTTGATCTGGCGTTGTGCCATAGATTTCAAGTGCGCTTTCCAGGTTTCCTTTTTCGGCAAAGAAGATGAAAGGAACACTGTCTGTAGCAGTGCCAATTTGTGTTGCCCCAAGGCCACTAAAAACATCGTACAATTGAGGAGCATTTGCATCCCAGCCATCATAATTGACATAGCGCCAAGTGTAAATGAGAATGTAATGTCCTTCTGGAACAGCATTTTCCAACATATCTACCATTCCGGAGAGTTCTGATTCGCTGTTCTGTCGGAAGATGAAATACTTTTCCGGACGTTCACGGCCATTGGCACAGTCCATTAGGTTGCCAAAATCATTTTCAGGAAATTCATTGTCGTAGTTTGACTCCCACGGCTCAAGGGTGATAGGGTCTATGACTGCCACGTGCAATGCCGGTTGGTTTCCGCACCCAGCGTAGTCCATCACATCCAAATCTATTTGATAACGTGTGGCGTTGATCTCAAAACTGTTCCCCGGACTGCCATAGACCGTGCATTTCAAATTGACATCTCCCGTTACAAAATCGAAGTCGTTTTGGTCATCGTCAAAGACCATTTGCGCATAGGTATTGTTGCGAAATTGTTCAAAGTGTGCTTGTCCAAACCCACGTTCATCTTCCAAGTACTGAAAGCTATGCATTCGCCACATAGGTTCTTGTCCGATTTCTGGAATGGCCGATGTTCGCCAGTAATACACCCGTTCATCTTCGAGCGAAATAGGCAGTTCCCATTCTACAACACCGCCACTTTGAGCCACTTCGGAGGTAAGTAAACTTAGGCTGTTGAATTGGTCTGTGGTATCGAGTTCAATGAGGTAGGTCTGCGCTTCAGCCAGTGGATTTCCCGTGCTTGCTTTAAGCGTAATAGCTCCCGTGGGTTCAATAGCAAAGTTGAACGGATAAACGGGGATGAGATTCCCACTGGTGATGAACAATTCTTTACCGTACACCGTGTTGTTCTGCAGGTCTTCTAGCTCATCTACCTGGTTCGCTGGAAAATCTACAAGCACATCAAAAGTGTTCAAACCCACTCCATTTAGGGCATCTAGTGGAAGGTTGAATGTCACCGTATCTCTGAAGTACAAGTTGTCTAGTTCTACCACAATGGAGGTGTCTTGTCCGCTTGGGAGATGACGTACCAACTCTACTCCAAACGATTGGTTGATGGCCTTTCCAATGTTCGTTACCGCCACTTTCACTTGGAACGACTCCAATTCAGATGTAATGTTATTTGGGGCGAAAACGATGTCGTCAACACCCACGCTGTAATCCGGTTCTTCGAAGGAGTTCAAGACAATTGCTGGATCACCATGCAGGCTGAACGTGAGTGCGGTGTTCTCTGTAATCAGGTTTTGGGTTTCGCTCTGAAACTGCTGCACCGCCCGCTTCATGTTCTGTCCGATGGAAGCACCATAGTTCTCTTGGAAGGTCTGCTTGTAGAAGTTTTCGGTCCATATATTTAAGTACGAAGGCGCACCTAAATCGGCCTTTGCGATGAATCCAATCACTCCTGCTTCAGGAACCAGGACAAAGGTCTCGCTGGTGCTGAAACTTGTGGGCAGGTGGATGTTACCTGTGTAACAACTGTTTCCAATCAGTAGCGGATATTTACCTTGGTTGTTGTAATTCGAAGGCGAGTCGATGTTCACATCAAATCCGGTGCTGCTAGCATGTCCGAAAAAGGTCATCAAGCTCACGCCGTTTGTAATCAGGTACGAAATACTATCAGACAGATTCAGTTGAATAGGGTCAGTGGTGGTTTTAAAAAAGCTTGACACACTTCCACCGAAGCAGGTATCTTGTGCAATGTTCGCGTAGCTATTCAGATAGGTAGCAAAGAGTGATTGTTCGAATTGGTTTCCGCCCCCACCAAAATGAATGATGCGCTTCATCCAAGGTGCTGGCTCTTGGTTTTCAAACTCCACCACTTTGTTCAAGTAATCTAACACTTCTTCTTGGTTTTTCGCTGACAGTCTTCCCGTTGGAATGGCCACTTCAGAGAGTGTTCCATTCAGTCCTGAAGTGAAGGCTAGGTCGCTCGTTGGGTAGCCCCAGCTAGGCACCAAATTGTTCTGGTAATGGATGAGGTTGTCTCTAGCACCTACGGTCGCACTAATTTTCATTTCGAAAATCGATTTGCCAATGAAGAAGAGGTGCGAAGGATCTGACTCCCACGATGACAATAGGTCTTGGCAAAAGTTGCGAATGCTGAGCGGATGCTTCCTGATGCCTGCAGCATACTGCATGTAGAGTTCTTCTACATTCACCAGCAAGACATCCATGCCTTGGCTTTCGCGGTAGAAGGCGTAGTTTGTGGCGGCAGACAGCAGTTCAGGAGCGGTAAGAATGACGAAGGCGCTGTCCAAGGGGTTCGTCACGTAATCTGTGAAGTAACCAGTTGCAGTAACAGGTTGGAGGTTAGACACTTCCGTAAAATCGTTCGCGTCTACCAAGAGCAAATTCGTTTGAGTAGCATTGGTCAAGAAGGTGATAACCGATTGATATCCACCTTCCAGCGCTGTCAGGTCGAATTCGCGCAGCAGTCCAGAACCCTGCTCAAACAACCGCGGATTTGGAAGTTGAGTTTCAATCTCCAGCTTCCCTTCGATTTGATTGAAGAGGTTCAGCGCTTTGAATCGCTCAGTGCCATTGGTGAAGTTTGTGGTGCGCGCATAATCTACCTGAATCCACCCGATGGCGTGCCAATCAGCAGCTACACCGAGGTCGTCAACAGAGCGGTGCGTGACAACAGTACTGCCTGAGGTCAACTGATTGGGAGTCAATTCCCAATCGAAGGTATTGAATTGGTAGCCGTAATAGACGGTATCAACCACCAGTTGGAACGGATTGCCGTATCCGACTTGCAGGTGATGATTGACGAAGCCCGCTGCAAGTGAAGCGCTGGCCGACGTGGCAGTAAATTTAGCATTCGGAGCGTCAGGTTCGGCATAAGCGAAGGGATGTTCAATGGTTTTGCTTCGGGTTTGACCCTTCGCGAAGCGCGTATCAAACCAACCTTCCGCCTCTTCGTACCAAGGCAAAGAGATGCCATTTACGTCTTGTTTTCCAATGAGGTACTCTTCCGTATAGTTTTCGCGGTAGCTGTATTCAATGAAAGGCAGCAGTGGAAGGTCCTCAGGATTGTTTTGGGCTTGATACCCTTCCGTGCGCAAGCCGCCACCTGCAGAAAAGGTGAGGAAATAATTGGCGGTGTCATTGAACAGGCTGTACTGTTCATTCACTTGGTGGCTAGGCTCATCGTAGATTTGTCGATCTAACCAGCCATCGTTCTTTTTCGCCCACAATTCAATGAAATCTCCTGGATCCAAAGAGCTATCGCCACCATCTTCGACACGAATATACTGTTCTTCGCCCCTCCCAAAAACACGCAAAGAAGCGGGATTGACCTGATCTACTGGGAAACCACTTGAAAGCAGTTCATCATACCCAATGCGGTGCATGCCCGTTTCGCTCACAGGAAAACGCCAGTACTGGCGGTTGTAGTCAATCCACTCATTCCCCACTTGGGATTGGGCTACGCTACAAACGGCGAACAGTATGACAATGAGTAGAAAACGCATGGTGCAAGATGCTGAAATGCTGATAAGTTTTTGTTTTCGAATCACTAAGTTACGCAGTTCTACATGTGGAAACTAGGTTGTTTTTTTCGAATTCTTGGATAACATCATTCTTTCCCTTTCGATTTCGATTTCGATTTCGATTTCGAATGTTCAGAATGCCAACATTTGCGCTGCATCTCACCGTGTTGTGAGCTTCGACTTGCCTTTTATGAATTTCACGGGAATCGCACGATAAAAACCTTAGCTTTAACGCATACCCATCTAACAACATGAAAACCATGATCCATGAGTAAATCGATGAATATCGACAATTACTTGGAGTACCATTACATCCACAAAAGCAATTGGTTAAGAGCTGCCGTTCTTGGCGCGAATGACGGCATACTTTCTACCGCGAGTCTTGCAATTGGAGTAGCCGCAGCTAGCGATACGCGGGAACCCATTGTGTTGGCAGCCATCGCCGGACTTGCCGCTGGTGCGCTATCGATGTCGGCAGGTGAGTATGTTTCTGTGAGTTCGCAAACAGATATTGAGAAGGCCGATATTGAACGTGAGAAACAAGAGCTCCGAGACATGCCTGAACTCGAACTTGAACTACTGACGGAGATCTATGTTCGCAGGGGGCTGAAACCAGAAACCGCGCTCAAAGTGGCTAAAGAAATGACCGAACATGATGCGCTAGGCGCCCATATTCGCGATGAATTAGGCATTACAGACATGAGTCAGGCCAAACCCATACAAGCCGCTCTAGCTTCAGGACTAGCATTTACAGGGGGCGGACTACTCCCGGTGCTGGTGGCACTTTTTGCGCCTTTAGGTCACATGGAGTACATTCAATATGTTGCTGCAATACTCTTTTTAGCCCTTATGGGAGGCGTTGCCGCTAAAGCAGGGGGCTCTAGTGTTAAAAAATCGGTTATTCGCATCACCTTCTGGGGAACCATAGCCATGGGATTAACAGCATTGGTTGGTTACCTCTTTGGAGTAAATATTTAAAACTATCATTATGAACGACGCACATTGGCACCTTGTATTGAATCACCTACCAATTGTGTTCCCCATTGTGGGATTACTGATTATGTTGGGTGGATTTATCCTCAAATCAGACCTCTTGAAGCGGGCTGCACTTTGCATTTTCGTTTTGAGTGGTTTAGCCGCTTGGGCCGCTTCCTTTACCGGCGAGCGTGCCGAAGAAGTGGTTGAGCAGATTGCCGGTATTGGCAAAAAAGTCATTCACGAACACGAAGAAATGGCGGGCATCTTTGTGGTACTCAGCTGGATCCTCGGTGGTATTTCTTTGATTGGTATTTGGGCAAGTCGAAGGAAAGTTTCTTTTGCCAACTTGGTGATTATAGGGGCTACCTTGTTCTCCTTGGTAGTGCTTTTTTACGGTAAGGAAACCGGCACAACAGGCGGCGAGATCAGACATACGGAAATCCGAGATGGCTATGTGGTTCCAGCTGGGGATGATGGCGAGGAAGATGATGATCATGATTGAAATGGTTTCGGGTGGGGGTTGAAACCATTGGCTTCGGCTACGCTCAGCCACCATTGGGTGGCAGGTTTGCCACCCCTGCTGGTCGAATTCAATTCACCTCTAAAGTCTATTTCTAAAATCTATACCTATTTCTAACCTAGGTCAGCACGTTTGCCACCCCTGCAGGTCGAATTCGAATTCGAATTCGTTAACTTCGCGTCGCTTAAATCAAATGATATGCATCGCACGCACACCTGCGGGGAACTCCGCATCGAACACGTTGGAACAGAAGTAACATTGAGTGGATGGGTTCAACGCTCTAGAGACCTAGGGGGAATGACCTTTATTGATCTTCGAGATCGCTATGGGATGACGCAGTTGGCGTTCAATATGGACACCAACGCCACCCTGTGTGAAGCGGCGCGTAAGCTCGGACGAGAGTTCGTGATTAAAGCAACTGGTAAAGTGATTGAGCGGAGTAGCAAGAATAAAAACATGTCTACAGGGGAAATCGAAATCGAAGTGACCCAATTGGACGTGCTGAATGCAGCGAAAACGCCTCCTTTCACCATTGAAGATGACACTGATGGCGGGGAAGATATCCGCATGGAGTACCGTTACTTGGACCTTCGTCGTAAACCCGTCATGAACAACTTGATGTTGCGTCACCGGATGTCGATTGAATCCCGCAAGTACCTTGACTCCATCGGATTCTTGGAAGTGGAAACACCTTATTTGATCAAGTCTACGCCAGAGGGCGCGCGTGATTTCGTTGTGCCAAGTAGAATGAATCCGGGGCAGTTTTATGCCCTGCCACAATCGCCACAAACCTTCAAACAATTGTTGATGGTTTCTGGGTACGATAAGTACTACCAAATCGTCAAATGTTTCCGCGACGAAGACTTGCGTGCAGATCGTCAGCCAGAGTTCACGCAGATTGATTGCGAGATGGCCTTTGTGGAACAAGAAGATATTTTGAACACCTTCGAAGGCATGGCACGTCACCTTTTCAAAACCGTGAAAGGGATTGATGTAGCAGCGTTTCCGCGTATGACCTATGCTGATGCCATGGAGCAATACGGTTCAGACAAGCCCGACATTCGATTTGGGATGAAGTTCCAGGACATGGG
>CAYGUR010000109.1:0-2713 GCA_964353035.1 uncultured Comamonadaceae bacterium
TCTCTAAACACCTTAAAAACTACTTCGCCGGCGCTCCTAACCGCATCGTCTTAATCACGGCCTCAACCTCTCTGATGTACTCCCGCTTATCAAAATAAGGCGCGTAAGCATAGCCCTCTACAGTTACAATTCGTTGACGTGGCTCATCATACACCGTCATGCTGAAAAAGGGTCCGCCCATGTAATCATTTTGCATCTCCCACAGCCCCTTAATTTGGGACGAAAACATCCCGTCGAATGAAAGCTCTTCATAGGTAGGAACGATTTGACGTGTGGTCTTCATATAGCTGCCATCAATGTCGCCTGGCACATGCGCCTTCAACACGGAGTCTCTTTTGTTGAGCAACCAAGGCAGGCTGAAAACAGAATCTGTTGTGTACGGATACGTATAGATGAACCACCCTTGTTTGACATCGTGGTTGTTGCCTCCTTTCATGCGGGTCATTTCTCTATTCACCCACACAAAATCTTTCGTAAACTTCGCCAAATGGGCATCTTTTGGAAAATCCAAAGCCACGCCAATCTTTGCTTGTACTTCCTGCTCCAATTGAACATTCGGATACGAGCGCACAAGGTCTGCCACGCGTTTCAACTCTTCACCATTGATGACATTTACCATGTCTGCACCCTGCTCTCTAATCACCTTAGCAATGGCCTCGGGCGTTTTCCCTTTGATTTCAACAAAGATCTGTCCGTTGGCATACTTATCACGAAGAATACGCATACTCGGCTCTTGCGTATCGATGCGGTCACCCATATCGATGAAAAGAATGTTGCGGTGAGGCTTCCAAAGTCGTCCGAAGTCTTTCTTGTTGACCACAGCCAACGAAAATTCGGGCTCATATTGCGGAAGTAAATCGTACGGTTTTCCTGAAACTTCTTCGATGGCTTTTCCGATGGGGCCGTCCCATAATTGGTTCTCAATAACAACAAGGAGTTCTCCGGCAGGACCAACTTTTCCTTGGAGGATTCGCTCACTGCTCTCTTCACAACCAGCGAAACAAAGCAATAAAGCACAGGCAATAAGAATACGTGTCATGACTCAATCTTTTGGATTCGAATTTTTTGGCCTTGTTTCAAACTTTTGGCATTCAATCCCTTGTTGAGTTTCTGCAGCTGTTCTACAGTCACTCCGTCATACAAGTTGGCAATATCCCACAGGGTATCACCAGATTTTACGGTATGGTAGCGGTATTCTCCGCTGGTGTCGGTTTCGATTTGAGCTTTGCTCTGTTCTTTAACGTCAGACTTGCTCGACTTAGTGCTTTTCGCTTTCGAATAAATGTAGAGCTTTTGTCCAGCTCGAATGGTTGTGCCGCGAATGTTGTTCCACGCTTTCAGCTGACTTACAGTGCAGCCGTGTCTTTGAGCAATTGAACCAAGCACGTCTCCGCTCCGAACGTAGTAAACAGTAGGCTCATTTTCAATCTCTTTTGACACCTCTGGTGTTTCGTCTTTCTTGTAATTGTAGATGCTGTCTGCATTCGCAATGAACAACGAAGAGGCTTCGTATGGAAGGCGCAACACATTCTGATTTCCAACTCCAGGGATAATTCCCTTGCGGTACGAAGGGTTCAACCTGGCCAACTCCTCTGCGTCTACATGTGTAAAAGCTTCAATTTGGTCAAAGCGAACTTGATCTGAAACAAGAATCGTATCTGTTTCAACCCACGCACAGCTGGCATCGGTCGGATAAATGTTATGATCTGACGGAAAGTTCATGAGGTAGTTCACCGCAATAAAAGCAGGGACATAGCCTCTTGTTTCTCTAGGTAAGTATGGACGAACCTCCCAATAGGTTGATTTTCCACCTGAACGACGAATCGCTTTGTTTACGTTTCCTGGTCCGGCATTGTAAGCCGCCAGCACCAAGTTCCAATCTCCATAGAGCGAGTACAACTTTTTTAAATAGGCACAGGCTGCTTCCGTGGCCAGAATAGGGTCCATGCGTTCATCTACATATGAATTCACCTTCAACCCGTAAGCTTTTCCAGTTGCTAACATGAACTGCCACAAACCAGTAGCGCCCACGCGAGAACGCGCCTGCGGATTGAGTGCGCTCTCAACAATAGGAAGGTATTTCAGCTCTAGCGGAAGGTTGTGTTGGTCTAGTTTCTCTTCGAACAAAGGAAAATAGTAGCCTGAACTGCCTAACATTTGTCCGAGGTGCTTGTTCCTGCGCGAACTATAAAACTTGATGTAATCCAAGATAATGTCGTTCGGCGCGAGGTCAACAGGCGACTCTGAATTTAGCAGGTCTAAGCGTGCAAAAATAGATGCCGTGTCAAGCTCTGGGACGAAGCCATACTCATACCCATGGATGTTCCAAAGGGCAGAATCAGTGCTCAGGCAGTTCAATTCACGATACGACTCTTGCCAAATGGAGTCAATTTGATTTAAGTATAAACCATTGATCCATATTTCTTCTTCTTCAGAAGTAAGCACGTCCGTTGAGTCCTGAGCGAAAACGCCAGAAGCAAGGAGCAGGAAAGATGTAACAAACAGGATGTGGTACTTCATATACTGAGTACGCGAAATAAGGCGGCTTTGTTGTGATTGGGTGGTAAGTTATCGATTAATCGTTCGATTCTTCCTTCTTTTTGGAATCATCATCTCCTTGAGAAGCATCTTTGAATTCCTTCATTCCCTTTCCAAGCCCTTTCATCAGTTCAGGAATTTTCTTCCCACCAAACAAAAGCACAACTACCAATAG
>CAYGUR010000109.1:2723-10295 GCA_964353035.1 uncultured Comamonadaceae bacterium
GGATTAGGACGATTGCCCCAGGACCCATGTTTTGAATAAAGAGTGTCATAATTTTATTTTTCGATTCCCATTGCTCGAGCTGTTTTTAGCTCAATAGGCTGTTAGTGCGCTCTGCACTTGAACCTTCGTGCAAAGGTAAAACAATCCCTGATGAAAAAGACTATATAGGAAGGTTATCGATCAGTCTCACACCATCAGCCCATGCCACGGCAAGAATTCGTGCGTCTATCTCTTTCCATTCTCTGAGCGACTGTAAAGTGGTGCTGTCTACAATCTCTACGTATTCTGGTGTCAGTCCAGCTACGCGCTCAAGCTCCTCAAATCCCCACCCTGCTAGCGCTTGCGGATTCATTTCCTTCTTCATCTCACGCATTTCACGTAAAATACGAATGATGTTTAGTGCCGTTTTTCTTCCTTCTTCAGACAACCTCACATTCCGAGAGCTCAGCGCTAATCCGTCAGTATCTCGAATCAATTCACATCCAACAATGTTCACTGGAAGCTCCTCTCTTCGCACCAATTCACGAATAATCGCCAGCTGTTGAAAATCTTTTTCGCCAAAGTATGCGTTGTCAGCACCTATGGCCTTCAGTAACTTACGCACAATTGTGACCACTCCGTTGAAGTGTCCCGGACGTTGAGCGCCTTCCAGTGAAGAAGTTAAAATTCCATAATCCGTTGTTTCACTTGACACATCGCTGCCGTACATGGCCTCTGTTGTTGGGGCGAAAACAACCTCGCACCCCGCTTCAGCCGCTAGCCCCAGGTCTTTTGTGAGGTCCCTTGGGTACTTCTCAAGGTCTGAAGCGTCATTGAATTGAGTGGGGTTGACATAGATACTTGTTACCACTAAATCATTTTCTTTTTTCGCTCGCGAAATGAGCGACTGATGTCCGGAGTGCAGCGCACCCATTGTTGGAACGTAACCTACTGACTGTCTGTTGGAAAAGAGAGATGATCGCAGTGCAGACCATTCATCCGGATGTGTGAATACGATCATCTAAAAAGAGGTGGTAAATTATAGACAAAACGGCCAAAGCTAAATGATTCATTTGAAGAATCAAGCATTTTTCCGTAATTTTGCACTTATTCCTGACAAAAAAGATATCCTGATGAGTAAAGCTAAGATCCTCTACGTTTCGCAAGAAATCGTTCCTTTCCTACCAGAAACTCCACAATCACGGATCAGCAGAAACCTCCCACAGGGTGCCCACGAAAAAGGTAAAGAAATTAGAGTGTTCATGCCACGTTATGGTAAAATTAACGAGCGCAGACACCAGTTGCACGAAGTAATTCGTCTTTCTGGGATGAACCTCATTATCAATGATACCGACCATCCACTGATCATAAAAGTAGCATCTATTCCTGTAGCTCGTATGCAGGTATATTTCATTGATAACGAAGAGTACTTTAAGCGTAAAGCTGTACTTAGAGATGAAGCTGGGAACCTGTTTGCTGATAGCGATGAACGTTCAATGTTCTTTGTGCGTGGTGTGCTTGAAACAGTTAAAAAGCTCGGATGGGTTCCAGATGTGATCCATTGTCACGGCTGGATGTCTGCTTTAATGCCATTATATGTTAAAGAGATGTACAGCAAAGACCCTCACTTCGCCAACTCAAAAGTGGTGTTCTCAGCAATGGGACAAGAGTTTGAAGGTAGTCTAAACGCTGGTTTGAGCAAGAAAGTAGCTCTTGATGGAATTGATCCAAAGAAGGTTTCTTTAATTGAAGACCCTACATTTGAGAACTTAAATAAACTCGCCATCCAATATTCAGATGGTGTAATCGTTGGTTCTGATGATGTAGATGCTGAAATTCGCAACTTCATCTCTCAATCTGAAACTGCATCAATTGAAAGCACAGACGAAAACAATATTATTACAGATGCTACCGCCTTCTATGATTCGATCATTGAGGGAAAGCAGATCTTGGTGGAGGAATAATTTGAAATTGTCCTCACACCAAATCCATATTGGGCGGCCCTTGTTCGGGGCCGCCATCTTTTTGCTCTTCAGTGTCCTTCTCACTCAGTGTAAAAGACCTGAACAAGACCTTGGTCTTGGACTGCAATCAGAAGAAGACTTGCTCAATGTGACGAAAACCGATACCCTGACACTTGAAGTGTTCAATGTATTGGAAGACTCTCTAAGAACAGACGAACTCTCTCTGTCACTCCTCGGTAACTACATCGATGAGTTGACAGGACCCGTTCGAACTTCGTTTTATACACAGCTTAGACTTGAAACTCCTGACATTGTCTTCGGCACAAACCCTGTTGCTGATTCACTGGTCTTGAGCTTTAACTATTCTGGAACAGCATACGGACGCTTCGCCCCTCAGTATTTTGAAGTGCGTGAGCTGCTTGAAGACCTCTACATTGATTCTGTTTACTACAGCAGAAGAGATTTCGAAACAGATGTGGTCAACCTGATTGAGCCCGGTGACGAAGTGCATCAGTTCAATTTGGTAGATCAAATCTTCTTCGCGGAAGACGACTCCGTGGGTGCACAACTTCGCCTAAGAATGAACAGTGACCTCGCAAACCGATTGATCACTGCTGGCGACGAAGTTTATGACAGCAATGACAATTTTCAAGCGTTTTTCAAAGGTATATACGTACAGTCAACAAGCGGTGAGGGTGGAATTGTTGCATTGAACCTGCTCAGCGGTGAGTCAGCCATGACCCTGTATTACCACAACGACAACGACACTCTCTCATTCGATTACACCATCAATAGTCTTTGTGCTCGAACAAGTCGCTTTGAACATTCTTTCAACGGCCCATTGGCTGGCTTGAACAACGACGAAGAAATTCCTGCTCCAAATCAAGTGGTGGTGCAAGCTGCTGCTGGGGCGAAAGCAAAAGTGGTGTTTCCACACCTAGACCGCTTCAACGAAATTGAATCAAGAACGGTCAACAAGGCTGAGCTCATTGTGCCCGTAACAGACGGAAGAGATAGCCGATTTGGATTGCAATCGCTCCTCTTTTGTTTGACCGAAAACGCAGACGGTGAAGCAGTCTCTTTGCCCGGACAGCTCTCTTCTTTGATTGACATCGACGGAAATTACGATGCCCTTAACAATGAGTATCGATTCAATATCTCACGCTGGTTCCAGGATTACTTAAATGGAAATCAAGCAGTGAACTACATCTACATTGTGTCCAACAATGCAGGGGTTGCGGTAACTCGTGTCCAGCTAAACGGACCTGAAGGAGACCTCATGGACCCTGACAGAAATATGAGACTCGAACTGACATACTCATATTGATTGTATTATCTTACTTTCGCAGTGACCCAAGGGTTTAAATTTTAGCTTATAAAAGTATGTGTGGTATTGTTGCTTACCTCGGAACAGAAGACGCTTACCCAATTCTCATAAAGGGTCTGAAAAGACTTGAGTACAGAGGATATGATAGTGCCGGCGTTGCGCTCTTGAATAACAACGAAATTAATCTCTACAAATGCAAAGGAAAGGTCTCTGATCTAGAAGACCATGTTGCAGACAGTTCAACAATTGGAAACGTTGGAATTGGTCACACACGGTGGGCAACCCACGGACCACCCAATGATGTGAATGCGCATCCGCATATGTCGGGCGAAGGAGATCTTGCAATCATTCACAACGGAATCATTGAAAATTACAACACCCTCAAAGACGAATTGATCAATCGCGGACATAAATTCACTAGCGATACTGATACCGAAGTGCTTGCTCACCTGATTGAAGAGGTGCGCTCAAATGCAAAAGTTGATTTGTTTGAGGCTGTGCGCATTTCCCTGAACGAAGTGGTTGGTGCCTACGCCATTGTAGTAATGGACAAAAACAACCCTGACCAACTGATTGCAGCTAAGAAAAGTAGTCCGCTCGTCATTGGGATTGGAGAAGATGGAACCTTCTTCGTTGGTTCCGATGCAACACCTATTGTTGAGTACACCAAAAACGTTGTGTACCTCGAAGATGAGGAGATTGCGTTGATGAGTAAGGTCACAGGACTGAAAATCGTAACCATCCAGAACCGTGAGAAAATTCCGTACATCCAAGAGCTTGAAATGCAATTAGAGGCTTTGGAAAAGGGCGGGTACGACTCTTTCATGTTGAAAGAAATCTACGAGCAACCACGTTCAATCATGGATTGTTTCCGCGGAAGAATGAACCTTCAAAAAGGAATGGTAAGACTTTCTGGAATTGAAAAGTTCGAAGACAAATGGATCAATGCCAAACGCATTATTATTGTTGCGTGCGGAACCTCTTGGCACGCAGGACTGGTTGCTGAATACCTTTTTGAAGACTTGGCGCGAATTCCTGTTGAAGTTGAATATGCATCAGAGTTCCGCTACCGCAACCCAATTATCGACGAGAACGACATTGTCATTGCCATTTCACAAAGTGGTGAAACAGCAGACACACTCGCTGCCATTAAACTGGCAAAAGAACGTGGAGCACACATCTTCGGGGTGTGCAATGTAGTTGGCTCTACCATTTCTAGAGAAACTGATAGCGGTTGCTATACGCACGCAGGACCAGAAATTGGGGTAGCCAGTACAAAAGCATTTACCGCACAGGTGACTGTATTAACGCTTATGGCATTAACAGTGGCAGAAAAGCGCAATGCCATTCAACCAGAGCGCCTGCACAGACTGATCGCTGAAATCAACTCCATTCCAGACAAAGTGGAACAGGCGTTGAAGTCGAACGACATTGTTGAGTACATCTCTGATATTTACAAAGACGCTACGAATGCTCTTTATCTAGGTAGAGGGTACACTTTTCCTGTGGCACTCGAAGGCGCTCTGAAATTGAAAGAGATCAGTTACATTCATGCTGAAGGATACCCCGCAGCCGAAATGAAACACGGCCCCATCGCATTAATTGACGAAAACATGCCTGTTTTTGTAATTGCTACTCAGGGACAGAGCTACGAAAAGGTAGTGAGTAACATTGAAGAGGTCAAAGCGCGGAAGGGAAAAATCATCGCAATTGTCACTACAGGCGACACACATGTTAAAAAATTGGCAGATCACGTGATTGAGATTCCAAAGTCTGATGATTGCTTGGTGCCCCTCCTAGCAGCAGTTCCTCTGCAACTTTTAAGCTACCACATTGCCGTGATGCGCGGCTGTAACGTAGACCAGCCGAGAAACTTAGCAAAATCTGTAACTGTAGAATAAATCTTACATTTGGTAACTTCTTTGGAAAGCCGGACGTAGAGCCGTGGAGTTTTTCACATTTTAAATTAGAATTGTTAATAACCCATATAAACTAACCTTTGCGAGGTCTATTAATTTATTTCCTTGCATCTTGGAAACGAGTAATACTAAATTTCAACCATCATGAAAAAAGCAATTATTCTTGCTGCAGCCGCATTATTCTGCGTAACAGGCATTGACGTGCAGGCTCAAAAACAAATCGGAGGAGACAAGAACATTGAGTTCCAGTTTGCTCCACTAGGGGGAAACCCAATTTCAATTAGCGGAATTCGCTTCCGTACATTCCTAGACGAAAGCTCTGCTTTCCGTGTGAATCTTTTCGTTGGTTCTCAAACTGACAAAACTGTTCTTTTCCAAGAAGGAGAAATCAGTGCAGAAGATCCAACAAGCCCAATCCTTTACAGCTATGATCGTATGTTCGATCTAACAATTCGCCCAGGATACGAAATCCACTTCGACGGAACTGACCGTCTTTCTCCTTATGTTGGAGCTGAACTAGATTTCGGAATTGGCCGTATGAGCGTAGAAGATGAGTCTTGGGGACCTAACGATGTAGACAACGTTGTTGAGCCTGAGCAGTATGTTGTATGGACAGAAACTGCTAAAGATGGCTTTACAAGATTCGGATTGAATCTGTTGGCTGGATTTGACTTCTATTTCGCAGATAACCTTTATCTTGGTGCTGAGATGGGCTTCGGCTTTTCAAACACAAGCATGAGCGACTCAACGATTGAAGTGTCTGACCAGACAGCTTACAACCTTGCAAACGGTAACGATGCTGAAGAAGATTTGCCTGCAGCAGTTGTAAATGGTTCTACTTTCAATGTTGGTCCTACTGTGAACGGTTTGATCCGTCTCGGTTTCTTGATCAACTAATAGAATTATGAAAACTGTATCAACAAATTTCTCTCTTCGTTTAATCGTTCTTTTCGCGGTTATCACTTTTGCTGCCTCTTGTGGAAAACAAGATGATGCTGACAGATCATACTATGCACCACGTCAACTTGAAGTGGACTCAGATGACCTTCGTATGGCTGAGCAAATGATGGCTAACATGCCTGAGATCGGTATCTATAACGAAGAACGCGGTATGATTTATCGCTTCAACCTTCAAACACGTGACTTCAGCTTTGCTGATGCCAATGATGGATGGAACTTCTCTAACTCAGATGGTCCTGTATTCGTTGAATCACCTGAAGGCGGTGGCATTCTAATCATTCCGTCATGGTCTTTTGGAGCAAACTCTGGAGGTACCGTTGTTGCAGGATCGAGTGCAATTGACATTGATTTTACATTCTGCTTCGGAGCTTCTGATGAAGCGCTTGGCCTTGATCTTTTTGATTATGGTGGCAACTTCGACGGTATCTCTTTGGTACTTGGTATCGGAGGTGATTTCGAAGCACTTATGAACGATGAATTCGATGAAGATGCTGATTTTTCAGATTTCTTCCACGGATATGCAATGTACTTTGTCTATGACAATGAGGCTTCAGGAACCTATGAAATCCTGAACTGGCTTGAAGATCTTGAAGAAGATCTTGACAATCTAGATCAAAAAGGATTCTCGTATGTAATTGACTTCCAAAATTTCAATCTCTATTTCTCAGCTGACGGTACGCTTAACGTATCAGGTGGCGAAATGTCTTTCACTGGTGAGTACCTAGGTCTTCTTGAGATCTTCGAATCACTTGATGACGATGAAGAAATTGATTTTGATCTTGTACCCGGATTCGGAACCATGGGTTGTAACTAATTACAATCCCTTTTTATAACTTTAAAAGCGTCTCCTAGGAGGCGCTTTTTCTTTTTCTATGAAAACACATTTCTCTTTTGACGGCAAGAACTACAGCGCAGACCTCACTTCTGGCCATGACCTCTCTATTCCTTTGATGGCTGGCCCCAACAGACTAGCGGCTTGGTATGTTCCCGAAATAACCATTGAACCCGTGCGCGCTGATGGCTGGATTGGAAGCGTTGCAGAAGGTGGAAGCGTGAATTTTCGATCTATTTCGTTCAATCCGCACGGACATGGAACGCACACAGAATGCCTTGGCCATATCACTGAAGAAGTGCACTCTGTCAACGAACTCTTTAAAGATTTCCACTGTGTAGCTCAACTCATAACAGTTGAGCCAACGGAAAACAACGGAAAAGCCAAAGGGTCGGAGCCGGGAGATTTCGTCATTGAAGCCCATCAAATTCCAGATGGAAGCTTGCCGGAAGCACTCATCTTGAGAACAAGGCCAAATTCTGACACTAAAAAGACGCGGGTGTACAACAACTCCAATCCGCCGTATTTATCGCTAGAGGCCGCCTTAAAACTTGTTCAAAAGGGTGTGCGACACTTAATCTTGGACCTTCC
>CAYGUR010000110.1:0-10204 GCA_964353035.1 uncultured Comamonadaceae bacterium
GTAGGCCAAAAAGGTATTGGCAATGAGGAAAGAGATGAACCAAAAAATCAAATTCTTGCTTCCTTTCTTCAGCAATTTCTCTCGCGTCCAAGAGGCCTTTTTTAGTCGCTGTTGATCCTTCCAATCGCCTTCAATCCAATACTCAATTCTTCGAAACACCATTTCCATGAAGATCGTTTGCGGACAAACCCACCCACAGAACAGTCTTCCAAAAACCACTGTAAAGAGTGTGACGAAAACAATGAGCGTAATCATCCCCAAGGCAAAAATGTGCAAGTCTTGAGGGTGAAAAACGATTCCGAAAATGGAGAACTTTCGCTCTAGAATGTTCAGGAGCAGCAGTGGTTCACCGGCAATCTTAATAAATGGTCCAGCAAAAAGAGCCGCAAGAAAAAAGTAGCTTAACATCTTTCGCTTGTTGTAGAACTTACCAGAAGGCTTCTTTGGAAAAATCCATACTCGCTTTCCCTTTTGGTCTACAGTAGCAATGCTATCTCTATATGACTCTTCGTCCTGAACCATTTTGTCTAGTTGTTAAATAGATGTTGTTGTTTCTTCCTCGGTTCCTTCTGGAGCGGTTTCTGCAGACGGCTCTGTATCTCCTTCAGGAGCAGTTTCTGTACCTCCTTCGGGCGCCACTTTCTCATATTTGTCGCCCTGAGGTTCTTTTTGATTCGGTGGATTCGTTCCTTGAAGCGTTTGAATGAAAGAAGCCACCTGCTGCATTTGCACAGGGTTCAACTCGTCTTTCCAACTCTTCATACCATTCTTAGCACCGTACTTCACGGTTTTGAAAATGTTTTTGATATCGTTTCCGTAAATCCAGTAGTCATCTGTCATGTTCGGACCAACAAGGCCTTCGCCATATTCTCCGTGACACACTTTGCAGTACTTGATGAAGAGCCCCTTCCCTTTGTTCAAATCCTCTTCACCTAGCAACGCTACCACAGAATGTTCATCAACGTTCAAGGCTTGGGAAATGAGGTAGGCATTTACCTCCTCTTGGGCTTTTTCCATGCTCTTATTGTACTCAGCAATTTGCAAATCGCCCGTCTTCAACACGTGGAAATTGATCAGGTAAAAGATGGCTACTACAATGGTGACGTAAAAGCCCCATTTCCACCAAGGCGGCAGGTTGTTGTCCAACTCACGAATACCATCATACTCATGGTCTGTTTCTACTTTCTCTTCCTCCTCTACAGGTACGGCATCAGTCAGAATTTGCATGAAGCGCTTTGCACCTTTGCTAATAACAGGCTCTTCTACTTTTACTGGTTTCTTATCTACTTGCAAAAGCGAAGTCAAGATCCGCTTCATGAAAAGCAGCACAGCCAACAAGATCACGTTGATGATAAGCGCCACATACAATTCGCTTTCTCCTACTACCATTGAGAACCCATTGGCCGCATCGGCAGTAGCTTCAGCCGTCTGAGAATAGGCCATGCTTGGCAAGAGAATGGCTAAGATCGCTAAGCCTACTGAACCCGAATTGGAGTTCGAAGAAGGTGTTTCTGTTTCGCTCTGTGAAGAGGAGGTCTCTTTCTCTGACGAAGGCTTCATTGACTGAATCTTCGTTTTAAACATGTCACTTGTTACCAATGACCGAATGGCAGTTCCCATTAGGAAGATGGCAATGATTTCAATTAGACCCATTGAAACAAGCAACCAGAATATGACTTGCGTATTCATAACTGTGGATTTATAGTTTTGGCGTTGGTTTAGTCGAGTGGATATTGACTGATTTCCTCAATCACTTGCTTATTTGAGCGCATGACCCAAATGATCAACACAACAAAAAAGGCAACAAATACTGAGAGTGAAATCACTGGGTAGATTTCAATTCCGTCTATGGTAGACATGTGGTGTTTGATGAACTTCAACATGAGCTTTGTCTTTTGAAGTAGCAGGTTGCCCAAAGGCTACTCTGCTACCGGATTTAATACCTCTTCTGTTTCATTGTGGATGTCAGAACCTAGTCTTTGTAGGTAGGCAATGAGCGCAATAATTTCTTTCTCTTTGAGACTCTCAAGGTCTGAAGGGGCATAATCGCTCTTCAAATCGTTCAAGATGCTGACAGCAATGCCCTCAGCTTGTGCGTCCATATTTCCTTGAACTTCACTCTCGAAGCCTTCAGCATAAGGAACTCCTAATGTGCGCATCGCTGAAATCTTCTTCTCAGATTTACTTCGATCCAAGTCGTCATCAATGAGCCACTCATAGGTTGGCATAATGGATCCTGGTGAGATATCAGTAGGATTCAGCATGTGCAAGTAGTGCCATGAATCAGGTCGATTCTGCTTGTTCCCAACTCCCTCTCTGTGCAGGTCTGGCCCAGTACGCTTAGAACCCCACTGGAATGGATGGTCATACACAAACTCACCTGCTTTGGAATATTCACCGTAGCGCGCTGTTTCGAAACGCAATGGTCTTACCATTTGAGAGTGGCAGTTGTAGCAACCTTCTCTGATGTAGATATCACGTCCTTCTAACTCAAGCGGTGTATAAGGCTGCACGCTAGCAATGGTTGGCACGTTGGAAGAAACCAAGAAGGTTGGTATCATCTCAACCGCACCACCAATCAAGATTACCACCAAGCTCAAAATCAATAGTTGAACTGGTTTTCTTTCAATTGGTCTGTGCCAGTGCTCTCCATCTGCTGCGCGTTTCGCTGGTTTAAGTGCTGGAGCTTCAGCATCCTCATTTGGCAAGAACACTCCCTTCGCCATGGTCTTGAACAGGTTGAAGGTCATCAAAATGGCTCCAAGGATGTAGAGTGTTCCTCCTACTACACGCATGATGTAGTACGGACGAATCTGTGTCACCGTCTCCAGGAAATCTTTATTGGTCAGCGTTCCGTCTGGATTGAATTCTTGCCACATCAAACCTTGTGCAAAACCAGCCCAGTACATGGGAACAGCATAGAGCAAAATCCCCAGGGTAGCAATCCAGAAGTGGGTGTTGGCCAACGACTTCGAATACAGCTCACGTTGGAAAAGCTTTGGTGTGAGCCAGTAAAGCATACCGAAAGTCAACATTCCGTTCCATCCCAATCCACCTACGTGAACGTGGGCAATGGTCCAGTCGGTAAAGTGAGAAATCACGTTCACACTCTTCAATGACAACATCGGACCTTCAAAGGTCGACATACCATAAGCGGTGATGGCCACTACCATGAACTTCAACACAACGCTTTCGCGAACACGATCCCATGCGCCACGAAGGGTCAACAATCCGTTCAACATACCTCCCCAAGAAGGAAGAAGCAACATCACTGAGAATACAGTTCCAAGTGACTGCGCCCAATCAGGAAGAGCGGTGTACAATAAGTGGTGTGGTCCAGCCCAGATGTACAAGAAAATCAAGGCCCAGAAGTGAATGATGGAAAGTCGATACGAGTATACTGGACGATTGGCCGCCTTTGGCACGAAGTAGTACATCAAGCCCAAGTAAGGCGTGGTCAAGAAGAAGGCCACCGCATTGTGTCCGTACCACCACTGTACCAGCGCATCTTGCACACCTGCGTACCAAGAGTAACTCTTGAACAAGGCTACTGGAAGCTCAAATGAGTTCACCAAGTGCAATACAGCAACGGTTACAAAGGTGGCGATGTAAAACCAAATGGCTACATATAAGTGACGCACTCTTCTGTTGATGATAGTGGCCATCATGTTCCAACCAAACACCACCCATACAAGGGTAATTGCAATGTCAATTGGCCATTCCAACTCTGCATACTCTTTCCCTGTTGTATAGCCCATAGGCAGGGTGATCAGCGCAGCAAGAATGATGATCTGCCAACCCCAGAAGTTGAACTGCGACAATTTATCGCTCCACATTCTAGTCTTCAGCAAACGCTGCAGCGAGTAGTATACACCAGCAAAAATTCCGTTTCCTACAAAGGCAAAAATCACCGCATTTGTATGCAGTGGCCTTATTCGTCCGAAGGTTAACCACGAAGTTAAATTCAGGTTTGGCCAAACCAATTGGCTGGCAGCTAATAATCCAACGAGCATCCCAGCGAGACCCCACACCATGGTGGCGATCATAAAGTTCCTGGTGATTTTGTTGTCGTATGAAAACTTCTCGATTTCCATGCTTTAATTTTTAGACTCCACGTTTAGGTGGGTAGATGTTTTGGTTTTTTTGGTAGAGGGATACTCCATGGCTTCATCGTCGAAGAGCATACGAACAGCCGGACTGATATCATCTTCGTACTGACCATCTTTAACGGCCCATAGAAAAGCCCCTAGAAAACAAAGGGCTACAACAATGCTGACAACGATTAATAAATAGATTACACTCATGTGACAAAGTTGCGGATGACACGGCAGCAGAGGAATGAGTGGAATCAGAAAGGGAACTGACTTTTATCAGCTTTTTGATTGAGCGGAAATCTTTCGCACCGCCAAAGTGGTAAACACCACCACAGAAATAGAGCTCAAAGGCATCAAAATTGCCGCGAAAATGGGCGACAACTGTCCGGAAACAGCAAAGGTTAAGCCCACAATATTGTACAGAAATGAAAGCGTAAAGCTGGAAACTACAATGTGTCTGCTCTTCCGCGAAAGCGCAAAAAACCAATTCATCTGCTTCAGATGACTTGCATTCAATATGGCTGAGCAAGCTGGGGTGAATTGACTTACATCATCTGATACGGCAATGCCCACATCGCTTTGTTTCAACGCACCCGCATCATTCAAGCCATCTCCGAGCATGGCAACGGTCTTCCCCTGCTCCTGCAGCACGCGTATGTAGTTCAGTTTGTCCTGTGGCGACTGTTCGAAGAGCGACGCATGAAATCCGAACTGGGCCTTTACCGATGCTTCCTGCGCTTTTACATCGCCCGAAAGCAAATGCACTTCGTAGCGTTCTGTGAGCTGCTGAATGAAGTCCGACATCCCTTCGCGGTAACGCTGATCAAAAGCGAAATATCCTTTCTGAATGCCATCAATAAGCACGTAAACCTGACTTTTCCCTTCGGCCCCTTCCCCCTTCGCCCCAACAAAAAGAGCCGAGCCGAGTTTGAATAATTTTCCTTCAACTTGACCTTCAATGCCTTTTCCACTGTGCTCTTCAAAATGATCACAGGTGAGCTGGCCCTTCGCTTGCAGATGCGACTTAATGGAAACACTTAAGGGGTGCACTGAATTCCCCGTCAGGGCCTTAATGGCGTCCAGTTCGAACGGTGAGAGCGGCTCTCCTACGTAACGAACGTGCTTGGTGTCTTTATAGGTCAGGGTACCCGTTTTGTCTAAAACTACAGTGTCAATTTTCGACATCGTTTCAATGACATCCGCGTTTTTTAGATAGAAACCTACCCGTCCGAAAAAACGGGTCAAATTGCCATACGTGAATGGGATGCTCAACGCCAGCGCACACGGACAAGCAACAATCAGCACGGCAGTTACAGCGTTGAAGGTCAGCGAAGGATCAGTCATTTGCCAGAAAACCGCAGTAGCAATTGTAATCAGAAGCACGATTAACGTAAAGTATTTGCTGACCTTATTGCTGACCGAGTTTAAGTCTTGAATGGGCGCTTTTTCTTTGAACACATCTTGGTTCCAGAGCTTAGTAAGGTAGCTATTGTCTACTTTTTTGGTCAAGCGCATCTGAACCATGGCACCCACTACCCTGCCTCCAGCGTAAAGAATGTCTGCTTTGGATCGGTGCACGGCATCAGACTCACCCGTCACAAAACTGTAGTCGATGAGCACATCTTTACTCATCAGAGCGCCATCAGCAGGGATGAGTTCATTGTTCCGAAGCAACACCACATCACCTTCCTGCAGCTCTTCAATCTTCGTAAGCACTTCATTCCCTTCGTGTAAACGCTGCACCGCAATGGGGAAATACGATTTATAGTCGCGTTCAAATGACAACGCCTCGTAGGTCTTCTTCTGGAACCATTTTCCAATCAACAAAAAGAAGATTAGACCTGCCAAAGAATCAAAATAGCCCGTTCCTGTTTGCGAAAACACTTCATAAGTGCTCCTTCCGAATAAGGTTAAAATCCCCAAGGCGATGGGCACATCCATATTGATGAACCGCTGTCGGATCCCTTTGACCGCACTTTCAAGGTAATCCCAGCCTGAATACAACAAAACTGGGAGCGACATCCCAAAAGAAATGAGCGAAAAAAATTGTTGGAACGAATCTGCATCCCCTTCCAAACCAAGGTATTCTGGAAACGCAAGTAGCATAATGTTGCCAAAACAAAATCCGGCAACCCCAATCTGATAAATCAACTTCTTGTTGACTTTTGCGTGTGCTTCTTCCTTTCGTTTCAAATCTGGGGCATACCCAATGGCTGCTAAAAGTTCAACCACTTCTCGCAAAGAAACCTGCTCCTTTTCAAAGGTGATATCTGCCGTACGCTTAGTAAAACTCACCAGACTATGCAGCACACCCGGGTGCAATCTATTCAAGTTCTCTAGCAACCAAATGCAGGAACTACAATGAATTTGAGGTAGATGAAAAGACACTTTGACCAGCTTGTCATCTTCGAACTGTATGAATTGCTGCGCGAAATGTGCATCGTCCAAAATGGCGAAGCGTTGTTCGTTGCGAAGTTGATCAATGCGCATACCTGGCGACTGTTCAAGCGAATAATACGTACCTAAATGGTTGTCGCTCAGTAGTTCAAAAACAGTCAAACATCCAACGCAGCAAAATGACTTCGAAGCGTCTTTGTTCAAGTGCTCTTCGACGCATTCATCTCCGCAGTGGTAACATATCGATTTCGACATCGGTATTTCGCTTTGTGCCTTGTTTGTTGAACTCAATTTTCGCAACTTCAAAGAAAACTGAGAAATTCATCATCTGAAGTGACCAGCATCAAAAGTAGAACTGACTTTTATCATGCCCGTTGCATTCGAAACAAATAGAGCAGACTATCTTTGCCCTAGATATGGCCAATAGTAAAAGTAATTTTGAGTTTTACCAACACCTCTTTAATGCTGCGGGTGAAGGCATGATTGTAGTTGACGCTCAAGGGACAATTGTACTCGCGAATGAGCGAATTCTTGAACTCTTTGGCTACGCCGAAGGAGAACTCAACGGGGCAAATTTGAACATGCTCATTCCTAAAAAACACCAAGGTCATCATCAAAAACATGTAGACGGTTACTTCGAAGAACCGAAAAAACGCTTGATGAGCCAAAGTATGTCGTTGAGCGGATTGAAAAAAGATGGGAACGAATTCCCGCTTGAGGTCAGCTTAAACCATTTTGTCACAGATGAAGGACGTTTTGCAATTGGCCTGGTCACCGACGTTTCTGAACGAAAAAAAGCAGAAAAGCGCATTCAAGAATTGAATGAACAATTGGAGACCAAAGTAAGAGAACGAACTTCTCAATTAGCTGAAAGTCAAAGACTATACAGTGCTATCGCGAAGAATTTCCCTGAAGGAACTGTAAATGTGCTCGACTTAAATTACAACTACGTTTTTGCGGAAGGCGAAGAGCTTAAACGAAGAGGAATTTCTCCTGAATCATTGGTGGGAGTCAACCTGATTAGCATGCTGCCAGAGGACAATCAAGCGCACGTCAAAATATTGCTCGATGGTGTAATAAAAGGAGAGAACTGCTCCTTCGAACTAGAGCTCAAAGGCGACTTCTATGAATTGGATGCTGTACCGCTCAAATCGGAAAAAGGAAAGGTTGAACAACTCCTAATCATTGAGCGTAACATTACGAAAAAGAAAGAGTCAGAGATTGAAATTCGAAAAGCGCTTGAAAAAGAACGCGAACTGAACAGTCTGAAGTCACGTTTCGTTTCTATGGCCTCCCATGAATTTCGAACACCGCTAGCTGCCATACTTTCTTCGGTATCGCTTATTTCCAAATACCAAACAGAAGAGCAACAACCCAACAGAGACAAGCACATTGCACGAATAAAGTCTTCAGTGCAGAATTTAACCAGCATTTTGAACGACTTCCTGAGTTTAGACAAATTGGAAGCAGGGAAAGTACATTGCGTGCCTGAGCCGTTCTTTCTGAAAGTAATGTGCGAGCGCGTAATTGACGATATGCAATCGCTTCTTAAACCCGAACAGCACATTAATTTTTATTTTTCAGGTGACGAAGGTGAAGTGGTTTTAGATCGAAATTTATTCCGAAACATCTTGATGAATCTGCTCTCCAACGCTGTCAAATATTCGCCTGAAGGAAGCATTGTTCATTTCAAAGCGAAATTGGAAAATGACTTGGTGCAAATCGAAGTGCAAGACCAAGGCATTGGCATCCCAAAAGAAGAACAAATTCACCTGTTTGAACGCTTCTTTCGGGCGAAAAATGCCACCAATTTGCAAGGAACTGGCCTTGGATTAAATATTACGAAAAAACACATTGAATTGATGCAAGGTGAGTTAACTTTCAAGAGCCAACTGAACGAGGGCTCTACATTTCAAGCCACACTCCCTCGTACATTAGAATCTGAATGAAACAGAAAATTTTACTCATAGAAGACAACCTCGAAATGAGGGAAAACACTGCTGAAATTCTGGAACTCGCTAATTACCAAGTAAGCACAGCAGAAGAAGGAAAAACAGGGGTGAAAATGGCCCTTTCAGAAACACCTGACCTCATCATTTGCGACATTATGATGCCCGGCATGGATGGTTATGAAACCTTGTACATGCTGAGCCAAAACGAAAGCACCAAAAACATCCCCTTCATTTTTCTTACGGCTAAAGCTGAAAAAAGCGACGTTCGAATGGGCATGAACCAAGGCGCAGATGACTACCTCACCAAGCCTTATGACGAAATGGATTTGCTAAAGGCGGTGGAAATGCGCCTGCAAAAAAGCCACGAATTAAAACGTCCTTTTTCGTCCAATGCCCAAGGAGTTGCAGACTTGAGCAATGTAGCAGAACGCTTCGGTGTAATTAAATCCTACTCTGAAAATCGAAAAAAAACCAGTTATAAAAAGAAAGAGTCGCTCTTCCGCGAAGGCGATTATGCAAGTGCGGTTTTCTTGATCGAAGAAGGAAAAGTGAAAACCTTCAAAATGAACGAAGACGGAAAAGAACTCATTACAGGCCTGTTCAAAGAGGGTGATATTCTTGGCTATCAAGCCGTGATCAATGATTCTGACTACATTGAAACAGCAAGTGTTTTGGAAGACTGTACAGTTTGTCGCATCCAAAAAGATGATTTTCAGAACATGCTCCTCAACCACCGCGAAGTAGCTCAAGCCTTTATTAAACTTTTGGCTGGTGATGTAGCCGAAAAAGAAGAAGAACTCCTTCATTTGGCTTACAATACCGTGCGTAAACGTGTTGCTGACGGATTGCTCTTGCTCAAGAAAAAGTATCAAACAGAGTCGGAAAAAGAATTCTCCATCTCCATTTCAAGAGATGACCTTTCAAGCATTGTTGGCACCGCAACAGAATCAGTGATTCGTGTATTGAAAGAGTTCAAAGAAGATGAATTGATTGAAGTGCACGGCAGTACTATAACCCTCTTAGATGCAGAATCTCTAGAAAACCTGCGCTTCTAAAACAAAACCATGAAAAAAGAATTCGTCTATCTATTCGCCCTGAGTTTTCTTTTTTCAATGTGCACACCGCCCATTAAGCCGCGCATCACAAGCGCCGTGGCAGACCATGGACGGATTTACTACGCCGAAAATCCAAAAGCATTTTTAATCCTTTTTCCCGGATATGGCGGAGATGCCAAATCCATCGAAAACGAATTTAAAGTGGTTGAAAGTGCCAATGAACAAGGAATCAACGTGGTGCTCATGAATTTCAATCAGCACCTTTTGGTTTCTGATGAGGAGTTAAATGTACTTGCGGCTCAGGTCGAAGATGAACTGCTTCGTTCCAAAGAAGGCATCCCTTTCTACATTGGTGGCTATTCCAGTGGTGGAAATGTTAGTTTTCTACTTGCAGACTACCTCTTAGCACATCCCAGACTTCCTCAACCCTCGGGCGTTTTTTGTGTTGACTCTCCCCTTGACCTCCAGAGACTGTACCAATCTGCAAGTCGCACGATGGAGCGCAATTTCTCAGAACTAGCCATGCAAGAGGCTCGTATGATTCTGGATTTATTTGAAACGAATTTCGGCACACCACAAGACAGCCTTTTTAGGTACGAAGCTGCTGCCGTTTACACAGCTTCAACGCAAAACATGCAGAACATTTCGCACCTGAATCAGATTAAAGTACGCTTGTACACTGAGCCTGACACCACTTGGTGGATGA
>CAYGUR010000111.1:0-3634 GCA_964353035.1 uncultured Comamonadaceae bacterium
GTTTGGAACCATTGCTTCACAGTTCAACGACCCTGGCACCAACAGACTTTATCGCAGTTTGATTGAAACAATCAATCAAAAATCAGGAGCCAAACTGGAATCGCATTTCGAAATTTCTGAAATCGAATCTGAGAAAATTTATGTCATCCCACCAAGCAGAACACGCTATCTATCTGAAATCTCAGAGTCGAACAGAGCGTATGATAAATGGGTAGATCAACAGTGTGAAATTGCTGAACAACTTTACTCGCTTCGCAATGCGAAATCAAGCTTCGAAGCTTCTTCCATGGAAGATAAAGAGCGATTGATTAAAGGAGTTGAGGAACGCTATGCAGAATTGACCCTTGATTTCGACCCAAGAAACCTTGCCATGCTAGAAGCGTGGGATGCCAAAATAGATCAATACGCACAAGACGAGTACATTTTTAAAGTGCGCGACAAAGAACTTCGTATTCAAACGCACTCTGTGTCGCTTTCGCACCAGAAAATTCCAAAGGTCTCTCTTCCTAAATACAAGTCTTGGTCTGCACTCTTGAGGTGGATGCTTCAGGAAAATGTGCCAGGAGAGTTCCCTTACACAGCAGGAATCTATCCGTTCAAAAGGGAAGGAGAAGACCCCACACGAATGTTTGCAGGAGAAGGTGGTCCAGAACGAACGAATAAACGTTTTCACTATGTATCGCTTGGCTTGCCAGCGAAGCGACTTTCAACGGCATTTGACAGTGTGACGTTGTATGGAAATGATCCGGGTCTTCGTCCTGACATCTACGGTAAAATCGGAAACGCCGGTGTGAGTATTTGCTGCTTAGATGACGCAAAGAAACTCTATTCTGGGTTCGACCTCGCACATCCTTCCACCAGTGTGTCTATGACCATTAACGGTCCGGCACCAATGCTCTTGGGCTTTTTCATGAATGCGGCCATTGATCAGCAATGTGAACGCTACATCAAGGAACATAAGTTGGAAGCGAAAGTGGAAGCTGTGCTAAAGAAAAAGTGGGAAGACAAAGGCTTGAAGAGGCCTGTCTACCAAGGAGATCTTCCAGAAGGAAATGATGGTTTGGGATTGATGCTCCTTGGATGTACAGGAGATGAGGTTCTGCCAAAAGAAGTCTACCAAGAAATCAAAATGAAGACCTTGAGTTCAGTGAGAGGCACTGTTCAAGCTGATATTTTGAAGGAAGATCAAGCGCAGAATACCTGTATCTTCTCAACTGAATTCGCACTTAGACTTATGGGGGATGTGCAAGAGTATTTCATCTCCAACAATGTGCGCAACTTTTACTCTGTATCCATTTCGGGGTACCACATTGCAGAAGCTGGGGCGAATCCAATTACTCAATTGGCATTCACCATTGCAAACGGTTTTACATACGTAGAGTACTACCTCAGTAGAGGTATGGACATCGATAAATTTGGTCCCAATCTGTCCTTCTTCTTCTCAAATGGCGTTGACCCTGAATACGCAGTGATTGGAAGGGTTGCACGAAGAATTTGGGCGAAAGCGCTCAAGCAAAAGTACGGTGCGAATCCGCGTGCACAAATGTTGAAATACCACATTCAGACTTCAGGAAGGTCGCTACATGCACAGGAAATTGACTTCAATGATATTCGTACGACGCTGCAAGCCTTGTATGCTATTTATGACAACTGTAACTCCCTGCATACCAACGCGTACGATGAAGCCATTACCACTCCAACTGAAGAATCAGTGCGAAGAGCGATGGCGATCCAATTGATTATCAATAAAGAACTTGGATTGGCGAAGAACGAAAACCCGCTTCAAGGCTCGTTCATTATTGAAGAGTTAACAGAGTTGGTGGAAGAAGCTGTACTTCTTGAATTTGACCGAATCACAGAACGTGGTGGCGTGCTTGGTGCAATGGAAACCATGTACCAGCGCAGTAAGATTCAAGAGGAAAGCATGCACTATGAGATGCTAAAGCATACGGGAGAATTCCCAATCATTGGCGTGAATACCTTCCTGAGCAAAACAGGATCACCAACCATTACCCCGGGAGAAGTTATTCGCGCTTCAAAAGAAGAAAAAGCCTACCAAATCGAAATGCTGAACAACCTTCACGACTCAGCAAAAGAAGAGGTAGCTGAAACGTTAAAACGTGTGCAAGAAAAGGCCATTACTACTGGAAACCTATTTGAAGAATTAATGGAGGTGTGCAAAATAGCCTCACTCGGACAAATTACAGATGCCATGTTCCAAGTGGGCGGTCAGTACAGAAGAAACATGTAACTCTTCGAACTTCGTTTGAGTGCTTTCCACTTCTTGTATCTTAGATGTAAATGATGATTCTCGCTTACATATTCGGACTCTATGCCCTCATTTTTTTGGGGTATACGCTGTTTCAAGAACAATTGATTTTTAGAGTCAACCGAAGAAGTCAAGGAGGAAAAATTCGCATTAGTGCTGAGTACGAAGAGCATACCATTGACACCCCAAACGGAGGCACTATTCATGGTTTGCTGATGCATCCGCGTGAAGAACCCAGAGGACTCATTTTCTATTTGCATGGGAACACAGGAAGTATCAAGAGGTGGGGAGTGGTTGCTCAGGAATTACTAGACCTCGGATTTGATGTTTTCATCATGGATTACCGCGGTTATGGGAAGAGTAAGGGACGGAAATCAGAGCGAGTCATGCACGGTGATGCAAGACATGTTTACAAGCAATTTGCTCCAAATTACAATTTCAATGTGGTGTATGGACGAAGTTTGGGAAGTGGGTTTGCCGTGCGTCTTGCTGCCTCAGAGCAGCCAGATAGATTGGTGCTTGAAACACCTTTTTACAGCTTATTAAGTGTAGCACAGAAGGTCATTCCATTTCTGCCCATGCGGGCTATTTTGAGGTTTCCAATGCGCTCAGATCGCTTCATTTCTAAGGTTAATTGTCCTATTATTTTGTTTCACGGGACGAAGGACCGCATTGTTCCGTATGCTTCTGGGTTTAAATTGTATTCAATTGTGAAAGAACGCGAAGACGTTGAAATGGTCACCATACCAGGCGCTACCCATAACAACCTGAATGCCTATCCAACCTTCTGGGATCAACTCAGAGCCTTTCTAGGGTAAAACCAGGCCTCCGCCACAAAACTCTTTTTAAGAACTGACAAATATCAGGTTGTAATTCATTCATTCTAATCATATTAGATTTTCAGAATGAAAAACAATCAACTATGAACAAGGAAGAGCTCAAAGCACACTTTATTTCACTCCAAACTGATAGGGTAGCAAAAATGGAAGCAGCGGTTTCATCGTACAACGAAGCTAAAGATTTAGATGAATCTGATACGCTTGATTCAGAGGACTACTCGCATCAAACAGAATCAGGAAACCTCGCACAGCAGTTGGAAATGCAACATGGACTTGAAAAAGACCAGCTAGATGTTTTGAAAGCCATAAAAACGCAATCCAGCTCAAGGGTAGAATTAGGAGCGCTAGTTCACCTTGATGAGCTGTGGATTTATGTTGCTGTTTCAGGAAGTTCGTTTGAATTTGACGGACGTAAAGTGCAGCCTATTTCAACCTTAGCTCCTATCTATCCAGAAATGCTTGGGAAAGCGGTTGGTGAAATGGTGAAGACCAAAAATGGACCTAAGAAAATCATTCATATTTATTA
>CAYGUR010000111.1:3644-10157 GCA_964353035.1 uncultured Comamonadaceae bacterium
GTCCAAAAAACCAATTTGAAAAAACAAAGGCCATTGTTCTGTGAACAATGGCCTTTGTTTTTAGTCATTTTGAATCTCTTATGGACAAACCTGCCCAAAGAAAGAAAGGAATTCAAGCATATCAGCTTGAGAAATGATGGCGTCATCATTCATATCCACCACTGGGTCACAATCAATTGAGCAGCCATACATTTGAAGTAGCATCAACAAGTCAGAAATGTCTCTATTTCCGTCATTGTTAAAGTCTCCTTGGCATTCTGTTACAGCAACTTCGTCTCCTGCCACTTCTCCGTCACAGTTGTTGTCTATGTTTTCTCCAGTGCCTGGAGCTAGCGGATAAACGTCATCTCTGGCGTCATCACAATCATCACTGTTGTCAACATATCCTTGTGGTTGTTCACAGGCCATTAAAGTTGATCCAGCGTCTCCGAAACCGTCATTGTCTGCATCAAGGAACCACACACTTTGGTCAATGGCATCTTCGTCAATGTCACCATTACAGTTATTGTCAACGCCGTCGCAATATTCTGGGGCTTCAGGATAAACGTCATTTCGAGTATCATCGCAGTCGCCTCCGCTGATCACATAGCCTTGAGGAGCAGAACAAGCAATAATGGTTGAGTTGTCATCCCCATAGCTATCATTGTCAGCATCTAGGTAGTAAATAGTTCCTGCTTCAACCGTGATGTAATCTACTTTAGATTCTGTGTCTGTTTCAATTCCGTTGTCTGCAGAAAGCACAACCGTGTAGACTCCGGGAGTGGAATAAACAATTCCAGTTGGATTTTGATCTGTAGAAGACGCTGGAGAACCACCTGGGAAGCTCCATGACCAGTTTGAAGTGCCCGCATCACTGAGGTCAGTAAAGTTTACTGTACTTCCTTGACAAATGGTTGTGTTGTCAGCGGCGAAATCAACAAACTCGTATCCCGCAACCGTTTGGCAAGGGCCCGTAGTTGTTAACGTGTTGTGATAGCTTTCATTCACAATGTCTACGATGTTCGCAATGCACACTTGGGTCCCCGTTAAGGATTGGTAGTAGATCCTCACCAATGGAGTAGGAGCCAGGTACTTCGGAAGCTGCTGGTCAGTATAGCTTAGAGCCAAGACCTTGTTTCCGCCCAACGTACTTTGGGGATTGACATCAAATACCAAAGGATCAGCTAGGTTTTCGACACTCAGAATGGTTAGGCCACTCAGGTCAAATTCGTAGGCTACAATTTTATTGTCTGGATTCGTCACAAAGACATCTACATAACCAAGTTCTGTGTTAACGTTTCCAAGACTCAAGGTGACGTTGTGGTTTGGGTCAATGAATTCCACATCCCAAATACAGTGATCATGCACTCCTAGTTCATCTACGTGGTCAGGTCCGTAGAAGGTGCAACCTGCAATCAAAGCCGCATCTGTAATGCTAATATTGCCATCGCTGTCCATGTCTGTACAAGGAGTGACTATGGCGTCATTTCCTAGAATGTCTTGCACATATTGCTGCGCATCTGAAGTTTCTAGTTCTGTTGAGTTATTGACATCACCTTGAACAACAATGCCCGGACAGTTTGAAGCGCAGTCAGGTTGAGATGTTCCAAAAGGCACTCCAGCGCAATCAAAAATCAACGGACAGTCAAGACTCTTCGTAAAGTTGATGAGGTTGTTATTTGCGTCACGCTCAAATGAAATGCAAACCGCAGCCCAGTTGTTTTCATAGGAAAGCTCATAAGAGCCATTCGCATCAGGAGACTGATCCCAATTCGTACGTATCAACAAGGTGTAATCTCCCGCTGGAACATCTGTAACGTCTACCCATTGGCACGTTAGACCAGAAGAGTATATGTCGCCACAACCAGCTGTAATACCCATGTTTCCGCACGTATACTTTGCCTGTCCGCCGTCAGAACACTCCAAATCAAGAACACAGAAACCGTTTTTGAAGCCAATTTGAGGCATTTCATTTCCGGCTCCGTCATAGAGCACATATTCTGCATAGCCTTCGTAATGCCAGTGATTGTGGCAAGCATCGAACTCGAATTGATCTGGTTGATCATTTGGATCACCAATAAAATAATCTTCGGTTCCTATGTTTTTGATGTGCGTTGTAAAGCGAAGTATCTGACGTTCGCCAAATCCTTGCATACAACCTTCATTTACATAACAAGCATCATTGTTAATCAATGTTGTTGAGTACATACTGTTGTAAAAAACATCACCCAAGACTTCAAGGTCGGGTCCAAAAGACGGACATTGAATATCGCCTGGGAAGTAGCACACATCATCAATCTCGGCGATGGGAAGGTAGTTACATGCCAATGGGTCGGTACATCCTTGAATTGGCCCCATGTATTCAATCATAAAATCAACACCGTTTTCAGCGCAGACATTGTCAGCACCTCCGATCCTGAGGTAATACGTAAATCCTCCCTCTAACAAAGGAGTAATTTCAGATTGAACCCCACAGAAATCGTCATTGTATGTTAAGGTTGATTCGTTGGTGTCATCAAAGTTCTCCATCAAACAGTAGTCGTACATCCAAATGCGCGTGTCGCAAGTAGCTCTATCACAAGTTGTAATGCGATACTGTCCGTTCGCAGCGGGAGTGAAGGTATACCATGTGTTCGCTGCGGCAGAGCTATGCTCTCCTTCAGAGATGTCAATTGTATTGTTACAGTCTGATCCTGGAGGACAGTTTACGCTTACTGATTGGGAGTTCGTGAATTCACCGCCAGAAGCAATTTCTACTCCGTTTAAGAGGAGAGAATAGGAACCATTTCCATATCCACAGCAAATACCGTCGCCGTATGAATCATAAATGGTGAACGTATGGCAGTTGTCTGCTAAGCAAACACTACCACCATTTGCATTGCCAGATGCCACAACAACACCAAACTCGTCAACAACATCCCAAGAAGTTTCGGAAGGGTAGTTGTCTTGGACAATCACTACCTCAAGTAAAATGCCTTCATCAATCGTAACGTCTGCAGAGGAATTCGCACTTCCGTTTTCATCTGTCACTGTTAATGTAGCAGTGTAGATTCCTGCGCCGGCATAATTCACAGTTGGATTAGGTTCTGAGCTTGTTGTAGGAGTCCCTCCGGGGAAATCCCAAGCATAACTTAAAATGTTCCCTGTGCTGGCATTTGTGAATTGCACATCAGTTGATCCGCATCCAGAGCCTGCATCATAGGTAAAAATAGATTCCAAAATAGGATAGCTGCAAGAACCATCATCAGTTGTTGCGCAAGCTGAATAGTTCAAAGCGGCTGGGTCCGTGCATCCGTCTAGAGCGCTTCCCAATGCAAATGATTGACTCTCTTCGCTACCATAGTTGGCGTTGGGAGCAATAAGTTCTATGATGATGTTACCTAGGTCATCACTCAAAGCGTAATAACCATCTATGGTGCAACCTGAATAGGCAGAGCCATTCAGTCCGTCGCCATAGCTATCAAAAATCGTAAAAGTGTAACAACCATCAGGAACATCTATGTCCTCAGTGTAATTCGATTGATTTCCGTAAGTGTTGGTGGGTTGACTAGCTACAATTGCACCAGCGTCATCTGCGAGTTGCCAGCTTACTTCGCCTCCCCAACAATCAGTGTCGATGGAAAGTGTCAAAGCGTTTTGAGCATTCAAAGTGCCAATGAGCAGCACGGCAGCAACGAATGCAAGAGTCCTAAAAAATTTCATGTTGTTTTGGTTAAGGTAAAATCAGTCCGCAGGTGAATCTACAAAAATCTTTTGAGCATTATTAATTCTACCATGGGTGAAAATTCAATCTTCGCTGTCTATTTCTTCAACTCCAGCGCCTTCCTTCCAGTCCCAAAGCTTCTCCATTTTCATCCAATGATCCGGGAAAGGTGCATGAATGGAGAGTTTACTTCCGTTTGGATGAACGAACGAAATGCGATAGGCGTGTAAAAAGAGTGCTTCAATTCCTAGGTCATTTTGAAACATGTTATTGTGCTTGGTATCTCCATGTCTTCGATCTCCAATCAAGGGGTGACGAAGGTGTGCAAAGTGCATTCTGATTTGGTGATAGCGCCCCGTTTTAGGACTAATATCAACGATGCTATAGCGTGAAGTAGGGTATCTACTGACCTCCACAGGAATTTCAACATGTTTCAGTGTCTTGTAGACGGTAAGGGCTTCTTTAAGGACCTCCGAATCTTCAGCTTTTAAGGGTTTGTCAACCTCACCAGACAAAGCCGTATAGCCGCGCACCAGAGCTCTATATTCTTTTATAACGGTGTGCTCTAGGAATTGCGCTTTGATGAAATTCAATGCTTCTTTAGACTTCGCAAAAATGACCACGCCACTCGTCGGTTTATCTAAGCGATGCACAGGATCAACTTTCACACCTATTTCATCAGCGAGCCATCTCCGCAGATTTTCGGTCTCATAGTAGTCTAAAGGGGTGCGATGTATCAGCATTCTGCACGGCTTATTGACAACAACAAGAAGGTCGTCTTCAAAAAGAATGATTGGCTTTCCAAGAGGAGTCTGTTTCATATACTTCGTAAATCAAGCAATTTGGCTATTTTCGAGCCACGAATTTACCAACCTCAGACAACCATTTAGCTATAGGATTGGAATAATAATAAAGAGGTTCAGTATCTTCGTGGCTTTACTGTTCCGCTTTGCGCGTAATTTTTCCGCATTCACAACAGGAAATAAACATTATGAAGAGGATTCTACTTGCTTTAACCGTACTAATTTCTACGACCACTATTCAGGCACAAATAACTGGAATTCAAGTTGTTGTTGATACAGTTCATTGCGGAGTTGTTGGAGGTGTTAACGGTGTCGACCTTCAAGGTTACGTCACCTATGACGTCTTTGCATGTCTGACAAACCCAGACGATTTTCTCTCAGCAATTTATGGGACATTGGGTGTTCAGCCTGATTCTTCCGTTGTTTTTCCTGACGAAGAAGATATTTCCGTAATTGACCCAGAGGGATGTGGTTGTTTCAACGATCCTGTTTTTGGAAACCTTCTTGGAGATGGAGTAGTACCCATCAACGAATCTATTCTGTATGATAGTTATTGGACCATTGGAATGGAAAGTAGTTCAGATCCAGGTGACGTCCAGGTGGCAACAACAATTCCAAGTACAACGACCCTTGGTGATGACCCTTGTGCGGCAATAATTGATGACGGGGTAATCTTTGCGCTAAATGGCTCACCGAATGGTGTAGCAGGTCCTGACCTAAAAGTTCAAATAGGACAGTTTACTACCTGCAGCGAATCCATTTCGCTGAATTTTTGCTTGCAAGTTTTTGTCAATGGAATAGGCCAAAACCAGGATTTTGAATGCTTCAATGATGTCATGCTTGTAAATCCTTGTAACCTTGAAAACACATTGGATGTAACTACACCATTACTCTGTTTCGGCCAAACAGCAACACTTGAGGCTGGAGGAAACGGAAACGGACCAATCACCTACCAATTGTGGGAAATCGATGGGGTCGATTCTACCTTGGTCTCAACTCAATTCGATGATGCCATATTTGAAGGTGTCGGTGAAGGTGTTTATTACACAACAATGATGGATTCCCTGGGATGCAAGGATACCTGCAACGTGGTCTCTATTATTGAGCCCGATGAACTGCTGCTTGACCTTGCATTGACTCAAGATAACTTCTGTTTCGGAGATGCCAATGCAATCATCTGCCCAACAGTTGAAGGTGGAGTACTGCCGTATACCATAGAAGCTGTTGGACCCGATTCTGAGACTGAAACCATCGCTTTAGACGAATGTTTCGAGAATTTGGGGTGTGTAGACGGACAAGGAAACTATGAAATTATAGTGACTGACGACAATGGTTGTACGGTGAACGATGAAATTGAAGTGTATTGTCCAGCAGAAATTGAAGTAACTGTTATCCAAAACAACATTGATTGCTTTGGAGATGATGACGGCAGTTTGGCATTTAGCATCACAGGCGGCACAGACGACCTAACCATTGATTTTACACATCCAGACTTTGTTCAAATAGTTCAAAGTGGTCCAGTAGATTTGTTGATTTCTGACCTAGAACCTGGTACCTATACACTCACCGTAACAGACGTGAACAATTGCAGCTACACGGAAGATTTTGAGTTTATTGAACCAGAAGAAATTATTGCTGACTTCACCTCAACAGATATTCAATGCTTTGGAGAATGCAACGGCACAGTTGACTTCATAGCCTCAGGTGGAACTGGTGCATTGGAATTTAGTATTACCGACCTTCTCGGAATCACAGCCGATGAAAACGCTTTGTGTGCTGGAGAGTTTATCGTAACGCTCACAGATGACAACTTCTGCCAAGCAATTGACACTGTTGAAATTATTGAGCCAGAAGAAATCCTCTTCACAATTGAAACTACTGATGTTTCGTGCTTCGGAGCTGGTGATGGAACCATTTGCATTTCGGATGTGACAGGTGGAGTAGGAGAAGTTCAATGGCAAATCTCATCGCCCCCAACTGCTAGCACTGAGTTAGGCACTGAGCCTTGTTTTGAAATGCTTCCAGGAG
>CAYGUR010000112.1:0-10157 GCA_964353035.1 uncultured Comamonadaceae bacterium
TTCTAATTCCTCGCGAAGGTCCTTTTGTTGAAATTTTATATTCATTTGAAGGAGAAAGCCTCAATTCGGCGTGGCCTGACTCTTCCAGGGCTGAAGCGGCAGTAGAAACCACTATCATCTTCTCTCAAGGAGAGCAAATCATTGATTTTAGGAAGGTTACGATTAAAAGCGTCGCTAAAAAAGAGGATGAATTTGCTGATTTTATCGACATTCAGCGTTTTCAGCTTCCACCCGGAAATTATCAATTGGATGTCGCCTTAGAGGACATAAATGCCAAATTGGACGGAAAAGTAGACCTCAAACAAAAAATCACTGTCGACCTAAAAGATGGACAAGTAGGTATTTCTGATATCACCTATGTGGGAGCCTATGCGAAAGCTGAAACTCCTACTGAATTGACCAAATCAGGAATGGACATTCTTCCGTTGGTATCTGATTATTTCCCCCCGGAAGCGAACAAACTTGTTTTCTATGCCGAAATCTACAATGCGGAATCCATTTTTCCTGACGGACAATATTTGCTGACTTACGCATTGTACAATGAAGAAGGGCCGCTAGAACATACACGAAGGAACATTCGTCAAGAGGTTCAGGCGGTTACTCCAATCTTGAAGAGTGTTGACCTTACCGAGGTGCCTTCGGGCAAATACGACCTGCTGATTGAGCTTCGTTCCAAAGAGAATGAAACCATGTACGTGCAAGTAGCCACCTTCTTTCGCCAAAATAAAAAGGAAGCCAACTTCACTTCCAATGAGTTCGTTTACGTGCAAGAGCCGGGAATGGCCTTCAACAACATTGACAGCATGCGCTACTACCTAGACAGCTGTTACCCTATTGGAGGTACATTGGAACGAAGAACCATTGACGCTCAAGTTCAATACGGAGACCTCGAGTTGCTTCAGAATATTTTTGAAAAGTTCTGGCTAGATCGAAATGCGACCAGTCCAACAAAAGAATGGCTGGTCTACTACGAGCAGGTTTGCTACGTGAACAAGAAATACAGCACACAAGTGATGTACGGACACCGTACTGATCGAGGAAGAGTCTACTTGCAATACGGTAAGCCAAATACCATTGTTGTGAAACACAATGAAACAGAGGTTTTTCCGTATGAAATCTGGCACTACTACAAAATTCAACGCTTCAACAACAAACGTTTTCTTTTCTATGCTCGCAATGTGGCAAACACTGATTTTGAACTCCTTCACAGCGATATGCTCGGAGAAGTACAAAATGAAGACTGGCTATCCATTATGAGGACAAAAAATAACGATCTTCGCCCGTCAGAAAGTGCAATGAATAGACAGGACGCACGTGATACCAATTCGCGTGATGAACTGGAAGACCTATTCTACAACCCGAGATAGAAGCGTGCAAGACATAGCAGTAGTAATTTTAAACTGGAACGGCATCCATTACCTCCAACAGTTTCTCCCATCTGTGGTTGAACACAGTGCAGAGCACGCCACTGTGTGGGTCGTTGACAATGGCTCTACCGATGATTCCATCTCCTACTTGCAACAAAACTGGCCTCAGGTAAAAATCCATGACAACAAAGTCAATCACGGCTTTGCTAAAGGATACAACGAAGGTCTCAAACACATCCAAGCCGATATTTACGTGCTGCTCAACAGTGATGTTGAAGTGACTCACAACTGGATTCCACCGGTTATTGAGTTCATGAAGAACGAAAACATGACGGCGTGTCAACCGAAAATTCGCGACTTCCATCGGAAAGAATGGTTTGAACATGCGGGCGCAACGGGAGGATTTATTGATAAAGACGGATATGTTTTTTGTGCTGGGCGCATCTTTGACGGATTTGAACGCGATGAGCACCAATACGATGAAAACAAAGAAGTTTTCTGGGCTTCTGGTGCCAGCCTCTTTGTTCAGTCTGATGCCTATCATGAAGTCGGCGGACTGGATGAAGACTTCTTCGCGCACATGGAAGAGATTGATTTGTGCTGGCGATTGAAAAACAGAGGAATGAAAGTGGGCGCCTGCGGACAATCGCATGTATTTCACGTTGGAGGCGGAACACTTGATAAACTCAATCCGTTCAAAACCTACCTCAACTTTCGAAACAACCTCTTTATCCTCATCAAAAACTACCACTACGGCTCATTAATTACGCTTTTTGCACGAAGACTGATCCTAGATGGCGTTGCCGCAATGCGATTTTTAACGGAGGGAAAACTGAGTTACACATGGGCTGTTCTCAAAGCTCATTTTGCGTTCTACTTCGCTGTGCCGAAAATGATGAAGAAGCGCAAAGCCATTCGTCAACAAATGAACCACCCAAATAGAAGTGGCTGGTACAAACAAAGCATCCTGAAAATGTATTTCATTAAAGGAAAACGCACGTTCAAGGATTTGGATCCAGCGAATTTTCTTCGTTCGTAAAGTTTTTCCTGACGTCTACAAAGTTGTTGTTGCGCCTCCCAAGACTTGCCTTACTTTTTGAAGGTGAACTCCCTTATTTCTTATCCGCTCATTAAAACCGCGCTTGCCACAGCCACCGGAATTTTGCTTCAAGCATACCTTCCGTGGCCATGCACTTGGTGGCTAGTCATTTTGGTTGTTGTGGGAATTCTAGTATTGCTTTTTCTCTTGCGCAAATGGAACAAGGGGCTATACAGACTAGAGTCACTGGCCGTTTGGGCCTTGTTTCTCGCATGCGGTGCTGAAGCAGCTGTCTTTCTTGCGTCAAAAGTCTATCAACCACTGGAAGGAGAAGTTCAAGGCACTTTTTGGTGTGAACATGTTGAAATGAAAGAAAAACTGGTGGTAGCCGAAGGCCTGCTTTGCGATAGTTCTGGCACCTTCAACGTGAAAGTAGTCTGCTTCACAACCAGGTCTGACACGGTGCAACTCAGTTCTGGATACACCTATAAAGTTGGTGGCAAACTCTCCCGTTTTCAGCCACCCCGAAACCCCTTTGAGTTTGATCAGCAAGCGTACAATGAAGGGAAAGGCGTGTCAGCCCAACTCATCCTCTCTCAGGTTCAACTGTTGGAACAAGCTGATATAAGCTCGTTCAAACGTTCGTCCAAATCATGGATTCACGCTCAATTCAGTCACATCAAACATCCTGAAGTAAAAGCCTTGTTGATTGCCTTCACTACGGGCGATAAAAGCGGATTGTCATCTGATTCTAAACGGAACTTTAGTAGAGCAGGAATCATGCATTTGCTGGCTGTAAGTGGATTGCATGTCAGTCTGGTTGCCGGACTCCCCTTGCTCCTACTCAAACGTGCTCGACGAAAGGGAATGCGCATGGTTTGGTTTGTTTTCGGACTCACAACGGTGTGGCTTTATGCGTGGCTCACGGGATTTCAAGCTTCGGTGCTGCGTGCAGGAACCATGCTTTCCATGATTGGATTGGCACAGGTCTTAGGTGTGCAAACGAGCTCTATCAATCAACTTGGTGCTGCAGCTACTTTCATTCTGCTGGCTGAACCTGCTGCACTGTTTACAGTTGGCTTTCAGCTTTCCTTCTCTGCTGTTGCTGCTATATTGCTCTGGGCGCCCATCCTTTCTAGAAAAATCAAAACGAAGTACAGGTGGTTGAATAAAATCTTGAACGGACTCTGCGTTTCCACTGCTGCGCAATCAGGAAGCAGTCCGCTCAGTATCTATTACTTTCACAGCTTTCCCTCCCTATTCCTTCTGGCCAACTTGATTGCCATTCCACTAGCTACCCTATTGTTGTACGGGGCGCTGGTCATCTTACTTTTGGGAAGCTTCGGCTTGCACTTAGACTGGGTGTTTCAGGTTGAAGAAGCACTGGCAATGGGCCTGTTTCACTTTTCAAATTGGATTTCAGGAATTTCTTTTTCTTGTGTCGAAGGCTTGTATTTGTTGAAGTTTGAAGTGGTTGCTCTTTACCTTTTTCTCTTCGCTTTCTTTCACTTGATTTCAGTTGAACGAAAAGTGCGTTCGTTCAGAACGGTAGCTGTACTTGCAGCAGTGTTAGTTGGTTGTTATACGCTTCGAACAGTTCCCTTTTCGGAAATGACCCTTTTCACTGAATCAAGGTCAGCAGTGATTGGCATTCGAAATGAGCACGAAGCAATTTTGGTAGCGACTGGTCCCTACCGAAAAAGTGCAAGTTCTGGATGGGTTAATCGGTATGGGGCGAAGGTCGTCGAGATTGAGAATGACACCCTGATTGAATCTCCCTTTGTGATCTGGAAGCAAGGAACTGACTTCGGCATAGAACAGGTCGTGTTTTCCGAACAAATGGGACAAAAAAAATCCGTCATGTGGGACGGAGTAGTTGTTCGACAGGTGCGAACATGGAAAGAATGGAAGCTGGTTGTTCCTTATGACAGTCTGTATTCAGATACGATTTGCCACTATGGAAATGCCTTGACGATTCGCTTCAGCTCAGATGGATTACCTGACGCAGAATGCAATCTACGTAGCTCTCCCACTGATAGAGATCGCTTAAAGGTAAAATAGCATCCACCTTGTTGTTGTTGCACGAATACCTGGCTTCAACAAAAAACTCGCCCAAACTAAAAATGCAGACGATGTAGCTGTTGTCAATTAGTCGTTGACCGTGACACACACCGTTGTCCCACATATAGTTGGTCTTCTCATCCATCGGAAGACCTAAAAATTCTTGAATTGTCATGTTATAACTCATTAGGGTTAGAACTTTCTCCCACTAGTTTCAATCAACCCCTCGAGTATGTTTACGAATGTGCGAACAAAAATGTTCCACTCACGCCACTAAATCATGCGAAGAATAGAAAAAATTGTCAACGATGTGCGGCAGATTGATGTAGTCTGTTCGCTTGCTGATAACCTTAATGGCTCCTAAACTTTCGGCCTCAATTCCTGTGGATGCATCATCATTCACAGTGAAAAATGCAAAAGGAACATCGATGAAACACTTTTTCATCAGTTTCAACACATCAAATCCTCCCAGTCCTTGTACTTCTGTATCAGACAGCACCAAGTCATAGCGTGTTTGGTCCAATAAGTCCAAAGCTTTCTTTCCAGTAGTGGCCAGATCAACTGTGTAGTTGAAGTTCTTGAGGAACTTCTGTGTGAGCTCAGCGGTCACTGTATCAGAATCAATCAGAAGAATGCGTTTCATGATTTTCGTATTGTTCAGTACAAATCTATCTTTGTCTTATCTTAAAAATTGTAGGAGCGCCACCAAGGAAACTGTAAGATTGCTCCTACTTTCAGAATGAAGCCCATGAAAATCATTGAATGTCCGAGAGATGCGATGCAAGGCATCCATGAATTTATTCCTACTCAGGTAAAGATTGACTACTTGAACCAGCTATTGAAAGTTGGCTTCGACACCTTAGATTTTGGAAGTTTTGTTTCGCCCAAGGCCATTCCCCAATTAAAAGACACCGCTGAAGTGCTTTCAAAACTCGAATTGGAAACGACGCAGACAAAGCTTTTAGCTATTGTGGCGAACACGCGTGGTGCTATTGATGCTTGCGAACACGAAGAGATCAACTTTTTGGGCTACCCTTTTTCCATCTCAGAAACGTTTCAGAAGCGCAATACGAATGCGACCATTGAAGAATCACTGACGCGTGTAGCAGAGATTCAGAATTTATGCATTAAGCACAACAAGCAATTGGTCTTGTACATCAGCATGGCCTTCGGTAATCCGTATGGTGAAACGTGGCATCCCGACATTGCCATCCAATGGAGTGAGCGATTGAAACGCGAAATGGACATTCAGATTTTGGCGCTCAGCGACACCATTGGCGTTTCAAATCCGGAAAACATCAAAGCTATTTTTGAAGCAGTGATGAGCGAACTTCCAGAAGTTGAATTTGGTGCGCATTTACACACCACACCTGACAAGTGGGAAGAAAAAATTGAAGCCGCATACAACGCGGGGTGCAGAAGATTTGATGGTGCCTTGAAAGGATATGGAGGCTGCCCTATGGCTGCTGATGATCTTACGGGTAACATGCCAACAGAAAACATGTTAGCTTGGTTCGAACGGTCAGAAATTAAAACAGGCGTTCATCAAGAACACCTGTCAACCGCATTAAATAGCGCGTTAAAAATCTTTTCGTAAATCCTAGTTCAAGCAATGGTTGAACACGTCGAAACCTAAATTCTTGTTGTATAACTGAATTGATTCGAACTTTCGGATGTTTATTCTAATTCTGCAGCGTTTCAAAGTATAAAGTCGTTTGGTTAGAGAACTTAGTCTACCTACTTCATACGGAAACCACTTTCTGAGGTTACATTTCAGTTCAAATAATGGGCAAAAACCAGAATTCTTTTATTCGTCTTTTTCTTGATGAAGATGAATTCCACCTTCTCATTTACGAGCTTTGTGCTAAACGTTTTCATACGCATTTAAATTAAGCATTCATTTTGGTAGCTAGTCTTTTGCCAAGACCTTGCCACATCCTACCTCACTAATTTCCAACCTCTTAAACACTGTTCTTGCAATTTGTGTATTCAAGTCGGGAGTAATTTTCCCAATTTGAAACTCAAACGGCGCGTGTTCTTTTCGCTTTCAAAATGGCTTCTTGCCAAGACTTTCGATCATCAACCACAAAGTGTGTCATGTCGCCATTCTTTAGAAACAGTGTCAATCCGTTAGGAATGATTGATAGGGTTCGAAAGAAGTCAACTTTATCAATTTCGCCTAGTGGCAAATTAATGGTGTCGAATGTTTTTTCGTCCTTGAATTCAAAGGAAATCTTCGAACGGCGAAGTACTAGGGTTCCTGCTCTCGCAATAAATCCCTCCATACAACTTGCACCTTCTTTACGTAGTATTTCCACCTTCTATTGGATTAACTCTGTTAAAAATAATACAATTCTGTGGATAAGTTCCCTACTTGAAGCAAGAACTTTAATTTCATAAGGTCAGGGCCGCCATCAAAATACCGAAAATCACCACTAGCAATTTCGATAAGTTAAAGTGGTGTCCATCAGATGTTTCGAATAAAATAGTGGTCGAAATGTGGAGCAAGATTCCAATTAAGACCCCGCTCAACCCTGTAATCATTAAATTCATGTCGAGTCCAGAATGGTGCAACAAGGCGTCTGACAACAACAAACCGAAAACGGGCATCAAACCGAACAGGGCAATCAAGCCCCAGCGCATTCCCGACTTCAATCCGGAAGACAGCAACATGCCTGCGAGTACCATTGCTACAGGTAATTTGTGTATCTGGATCGCGATGATCAATGTATCTCCATCTAAATGCACATGACTGTGGTCGTGTCCATGGTCATGAATACCTCCCGTCAGCGGCATGGCTTCAATAAATGCATGGATGCACAAGCTCACAAAAATCATGAGGGGGAAACGACTTTTGCCTTTGTGCTCGTGGAAGTGTCCGTGCTCAATCCCTTGGCTCAAGTACTCTAGTAAGACCTGCAATAAAAATCCTGCAAGAACGAACCAACCCGCCATTTTACCACCCGCGGCGAAGACTTCTGGAACCAAGTGCAAGAAACACAGCCCTATGAGGTAGGCACCTCCAAATGAAAGGAGCAGCTTTAAGTGTTTTAAGAGTTTCGCCCCAGCGATGTGGATAATCGCTCCACCTAGGAGGGCTGTTCCGCACAAAAGCAGACTGTATAGTAGTAAATCACTCATGAGTGCAAATCAAAATTAACCTCGGCGATGCTTTATCGCTGAAATCATCTAATTCATAGGTCCCGTAGGTTCGGTCCAGTTGAAACCCCGCCTTCGTTACCAGCTGTGTCAACGTGTCCAAACTCAAAGCTTGAACGCGTTCCTGAAATTGATACTTCTTCCCTTCCGACTCGAAGACAATGTCTTTCACAATGTGGTCTTGTTGAATGCTTTTATGGATATGAAAGGTTATTCCACCGCGTTCGATGGTCTGCTTCGGTGCAAGGTTGTCTATAACGGAGGTCACATTGAAAAAATCAAGGATGAAGACACCCTTCGGCTTCAAGTGCTTTTTAACCTGTTTCAAGACGCTTAGGTTCTCCTCCATCGATTCGAAATAGCCAAAGCTCGTGAAGAGGTTCGCTACCAGGTCGAACTGTTCATGCAGATCAAACGCACGCATGTCGGCAACTTCAAAACGAATAGCGCTCGGACTGTTCAACTTCGCGTAAGCAATACTTTCTGGAGAGAGGTCTACGCCAAAGGCACGAAAACCATTGCGATGAAAGACGCGTGTGTGTCTACCTTTCCCACAAGCGAGGTCCAACACACTCATTTCAGGTTGCAGATGCAATTCGGATATCAACTTAGAAATGAATCCAGCCGCCTCATTTTCATCACGTTGACCATATAAGATGTGATAAAATTCAGAGTCAAACCACGATGCAAACCACTCTCCATCGGAATTTTCTGACATATTACTTGGATTCATCCTACTCGTTTGAATTCGCAATATTAGGAATTGCCGTTAACTTTGCCACCAACCAAGTGACTTATTCGCCTTTGTGTTTCCGTCCAACAAATTTAGAATTGTGAAACCATCGAATGAAATCTTCCAACAATTTGGAAAATTCTCGGATGACAGCGTGATGTTGGCATTCAGGGGAGCCGTATCAGAGCAATTGTTAGATGCCTTACTTGAAATTGCTGAAGAGAAATTACACAGGATCGGTTGCGAAACCAAAACGCGAAAAAAAGCGTTCAATATTCTGGTTGAGTGCCTTCAGAACCTGTTCAAGCATAGCAATGAGCATCCAAACTCACAAGAAGGAGAGTCCACAGACATCATTATGATGCTGGCTGGTGAAGATGGCATACGAATTGCAACAGGAAATACCATCGATAAATCACAAATGCCGGCTTTGCAAGAACGTCTGGAACACCTGAATCAACTGGGAACTGAGGTCATTCGAAAACAATACCAAGAACAGCTTGTTGATGGAAAGTTCTCACAGGTAGGTGGAGCAGGGCTAGGATTTATCGATATTGCACGGAAATCCGGAAAGCAAATGGAATACTGTTTCTCTCCATTGGATGACGAGCGCTTATTTTTCACATTTAATGTAAAAGTTTCTTGAGATGGAAGACATTCGAATTGAAGGCACCCCCAAGACACCATCAGTAGTTTTTGACACCGCCGGAGGGTCACTTGAAATCAAAGGAAGATCTATTCCTGAAAACTCAATTGAGTTCTACAAGCCTCTAATTGACTGGATTGAGTCCTATGCGAAATCGCCACAACCGAAAACGGTAGTGAACATTCAGCTAGAGTACTTTAATACCAGCTCTTCAAAGTGCATCCTTGACTTGTTCAAGAAATTGGAAGCAATCAGCAATGAAATTGCTATCAACTGGTACTACGAAGAAGACGATGAAGACATGTTGGAAGCGGGCGAAGATTACGACGCCATCATCAACATTCCTTTTAAAATGATTGAAATTGAAGAAATAGACTGAGTCACTGATTCGTTCAAAAATCTTGGTGCATAGCGCCACAAAAAAGGGATGCATCTGCATCCCTTTTTCGTTTCAAGTAAATCAATGGCTATTAGTTCAATTCCGCTTTCAGCGAAATGTCTACGGCAGATAGTGCTTGAGAAACCGGACATCCTTCTTTGGCGTTGTTGGCGAGTTCTTGGAATTTCTCATTCGAAATTCCTGGGATATCTGCTTTCAGGTTCAATTGAATGTGTGTCATTTTAAATCCACCATCAATATTCTCCATGGTGATGACCGCTTCTGTATTGAGTGCATCAGGTGTAAAACCTGCTCCTCCCAACTGAAAGCTCAAAGCCATGCTAAAGCAGCCAGCGTGGGCTGCTGCAATTAATTCTTCCGGATTGGTGCCCGCTTTACCGTCTTCGCTTTCAAAGCGTGCGCTGAAAGAGTAAGGCGTATGGTTAAGTACTCCGCTTGGTGAAGATAGTTTACCACTTCCTTCTTTTCCTGAACCGTTCCATACGGCTGTTGCTTTGCGTTTCATATATAATTTTTAGGGTTCTTAGTTTGTTTGAAAAATGAAGATAAGAAAGAGACTTAGAAATGTCTGTCTTTGCTTCATTCTTGTAACAAAGGCTTGGAGAAAATGTTTAGGATGCGTGACCCAGTGTTGAACCGTTGCCGATGCTTCCGAGATGCTGCACCTGACAGCACAGAGGAATGAAAAAAGGCAGTGTGAGTATAGACAGTGTGAGTCAGAGTGTGAGTATAGAGTGTCTTCATTACTCAAA
>CAYGUR010000113.1:0-10128 GCA_964353035.1 uncultured Comamonadaceae bacterium
CGTCATTGAAGTTGATATTCGTTCCCTTGCCCTTTTCAAACAGCTGAGCTTTTGATTTTCCGATGTTGAACAACTGTCCACCACCAGCGCCACCTCCACCTAGTCTTCGCATCAAGATGACCCACACAAAAATGAGAATCCCTAGGAAAATTAGCCATGTGAACAGTTGCTGTCCAAACTCATTGGGTGGTTCGTAACGAAACTCAATGTCGTACTTCTCACGTACTTCTGCGATTTGGTTGATGTAGATTTCGCCGTAGGGGATGCTAACGCGAAAATCAGCTCCACCGAAACGGTTGCCGCTGAACATTTGATCTTTCCCGCTGTCCTTCTGTAAGCTATCAATCACATTCGGCTTCAGGAACAGGGCAAGTTGATCACCCGACTGAACCATTTTCTCAATGGATCCGTCCTTTGCGAATTGCATAAACTTATCGTAGGAAATCTCTTTTCCTGCAGACTGGCTGTTAAACATGAGCATTGCCAAGAGCAGTGCTCCGATGATTCCGTAGACCCAGTAAAAATTCATCGCCTTTTTAGGCGGTTTATTATCTCCGGAATTTTTTTCTTCTTGTGACATACCTTTTTTAAGTAATCAGACCTCGTATTCGTATTCGTTTACTTCTGCGTCTGCCCATAAGTCCTCGAGACCATAAAATGTTCTCGCCTCTTTGTAAAATACATGAACAACGATGTCAGAATAATCCAACAACAACCATTCGGCATTTTGAACTCCTTCTTTATGCCAAGGTTTATCGTTCAATGCTTCTAGCGCATCAGCCTCTACCCTTCTTGCAATCGCCTGAACTTGGGTATGAGAATTCGCATGACAAACAACAAAATAATCGGCTACTGCATGAGTAATGTTTCGTAAATCTAGACTTTTAATGTCTTCACCTTTAACCTCTTGAATTGCATTCACTACAACCTTCAAAAGGTGCTCTGTGTTCTTTTCTTGCTTTTTATTCATTCAAATTCCCACTTGATTGGGTACAAAAGTAATACTTTTAACTTTTAGAAAACCTTATTGAAAAGCCCATGTATTGAGGGATTCAGGAAAATGAACACTCTTTTTGTAGGACATACGCTCATTCAGCTCGACTCTGTAGACAGTACTAACAAGTATGCTGCCAAATTACTTTCTCTGCCAGATTGGGTGGCCGGGACGGTCATTGTGGCAGACGAACAACATGCTGGTAAGGGCAGACACAATCGTGTTTGGATCAGTGAACCCGGTCAAAACCTCACTTGCAGTGTTCTGCTGAAGCCTTCATTTCTAGACTCAAAACATACTTTTTTACTGCAAATGATGTCTGCTCTTGCGGTGTCAGACGCCATCAATGACATGCTGCCAAATTCATCTGAAGTAAAATGGCCAAACGACATCTACATTGGCCAGAAGAAAATCGCAGGAATATTAACTGAGACTTCTTTCCGGGGGAGTTCTTTGACTGCGGCCGTCATTGGTATGGGGGTGAATTTGAATCAAACAAACTTCGGCAACTTCTCTGCCACTTCCATAAAGAACGAGTTGAATGCACCTATTGACCGTACTACATTTCTAGAGCTCCTTTGTTCGCATCTCGAAGCACGTTACTTGGAGATGAAAAATCGAAGCGAAAAACTAGTGAAAGACTATCATTCAAAGCTGTTCGGACTAGGAAAACCCTATACCTACGATTATGGAGGAGCTACTATTAAAGCCGTTCTGCAGCGCGTTCACATGGACGGAACAGCGCAATTCATTTCTTCCGAAGGTCAGCTGATTTGCCGAATTGATGACATCAAATGGATGGGGTGAGCCAATTCTCTGTTAGGCGAACTTTTTTTGCAACTGATCAGCGATGTAATCAAACAAATTCTTCAGTGGTTTTTCAACCATCATTTTCATGAAAGGATTCACATTCAAGTTGCTAACCATCATTGCTGAAGTTCCGGCTTCAATCTGATCAAGTCGAATGTCTAGGTCGAAGTCTAAAGGAGATCCTTCAGAAGATTTAAGTACAATGTTTTTGGGCGAAGAAGCACTTTTATGTTCCAGTCCGATCTTATAAGCCCCTGCAACTTTGAAAGAACATTTCGTCTCTGCTCCTTCCCATTCAGAAATCTTGTCTTGCGGAAGCAATTCTTTCAAATTCCTGAGGTCCAACACATAGTTGAACACCTCTTCAGGTGCAGCTTTTACGTCTACTTTTTTACTTTCAATGGTTGCCATACGATGTTATTTTCCCCATTCAGATGGATTCTCACGCCAATTTCTAAGCAAATCTACTTGCTTCTCATTGATAAATCCTGAATTGAGTGCTTGCTTCACTAACGTTTCGTAGTCAGTCAATGTTGCCAGTTGAACTCCTGCATTTGCGAAATTGTCTCGTGCAACGTCGAAGCCATAAGAAAAGATGGCCACCATACCTTTGATTTTAGCACCTGCTGCCTCTAGGGCTTTCACTGCATCAAGGCTGCTTTTACCAGTAGAAACCAAGTCTTCAATCACAACTACATTCTGTCCATTCTCAATCACACCTTCAATGAGGTTTTGAAGTCCGTGTCCTTTGGCTGAAGAACGAACATAAGCGAAGGGCAGTCCCATGTCTTGTGCAACCAACGCACCAATGGCTATACCGCCCGTAGCAACTCCCACAATGACATCTGGTCTTCCGAACTGTTCGTTGATTTTTTCCACAAACTCTTGGCGAATGTGGGTGCGAACAGCTGGGTATGACAATGTTTTGCGGTTGTCACAGTAGATAGGCGATTTCCAACCAGATGCCCACGAGAACGGGCTATCAGGACTCAGTTCGATGGCTTTAATTTGAAGCAAAAATTCTGCTACCTTTAAGCCTGATTCTTCCTTAGTATTCATGCCGCAAATGTATAAAGTTTTCATCTCAGAACGTGCACTTATTCTCTCTCAAAATGACGGAATGTCAATACCAGAGAAAAGTGGACACTTACACGTCACTTGTTCTTCACCTGATGAACTGCCGCTTTTCATCAAAACCTTGGAAAATCAAGCAAGTATTGAGGAAATGACCATTTTCTCGGAATCTTCTGAAAAGTTATTCGAACAGTTTAAAAACCTATACAAAGTGGTTGAAGCTGCCGGAGGAGTGGTTATGAACGCCGAAAACGAAGTGCTTTTTATTTTTCGAAACAACAAATGGGACCTTCCCAAAGGGAAACTTGAAAAAGGAGAATCCATCGAAGATTGTGCTGTGCGAGAAGTAGCTGAAGAATGTGGTATCACCCCTCCAAGCTTGGGTAAATTTCTACGAACGACCTACCACACCTATGAGCACAAAGGGATGCAAGTCTTAAAACCTACCTACTGGTATGCGATGCACACCGTTTCGAAGGAAACATTGACCCCCCAATTGGAAGAAGGCATAACTGAAGTACGCTGGGTGGCTAAATCTGAGTTCCCTATGATTCTTGAGAACACCTTCCCGAACATTTCTGAACTTATTCTTTCGCTCTAAAAATCAATCATCCCAAACTTTGATTTTTTCGGGACGAGGTCCTCTGAGCATGACAGCCATTTTTCGCTCTACACCTTCACTGGGCTTTAAGGTATATGCCTCCATCAATTTTCCTTCTGGCGAAATAAAATAGAATTGAGGTACCGACTTCAGATTCATATGGTGTCTGATGGCTGGATCTCCCCCTCCCTTCAAAATGAGCCACTCTTGGTCTTTGTGTGCAGATAAATACTTCGCCAAATCTCCTGGCTTCTCATCCATACAAATTAAAACGAACTTGATTTGTCTTCCATATTTCTGATAGCTGTTTTCAAGTACCATCAACTCACGTTGTGAACTTGGGCTTTGTGACTGGAAAAAACCTACATAGAGCAGTTGACCTTTCAATTCGCTTAAATCGAATCGTTCGTCTTTGTGATCAAGTAGGGTCAGGTCGAAGGGTAAGCCTTCCTCGTTGTAGGGTGTGCCTTTGGTGAGTTCAAAACGCATCATGTTGGCGCAAGATTTAACCACCTCATCTTCGTCACCTAGCAGTTTAAAGGAGTCGAGAATTTGTAAGGCTCCAAGCCTGAACGAAGCCCCTTGATACCAAGCTTCCTTCGCCAATAAAATCATTAAGATTTGCTGTTGAGCCTCTGATCGAAGGAAAGGATAGGCTGTTAATGCGGTTTTTAACGCTTTGTAATCTCCCGACTTCAGTGCAGAAACCACCTCTCCTTTCGACACCTCTGGATGTGCTGTTACCACTGAGTGCACTTCAGCAAATAAACCTGTCCATTCTGGGTTGTCTGGATGAATCAGTGAATCACTCATGTACTTTTCCCAGACAGCATCTCTCTGCTGTCCGAGGTGTAAATCTAACCTCCCCAATGCGGAGTTGAGCATTTGTCGTGAAAAGGCATCATCAATCCCTTTTTGCCATTCTTGAACACCCGAAACAAACTGTTCGAACATCACTTCTGTGCTATCAGCTTGGGGATTTGAACGGAAAACTGAATCACTTTTTGAAATGATATTTGCACGAAGAAGTTCTTCCTCGTTTGACTTCTTATACTGCGTTGACCCCTTATTGAATCGTTGGGCTAGAGTGAAATTAAGATCTCCAAAAAGCTGCTCGTACGACTGGTTGAATTGAGACATGACGATGTTCGGGTCATTTGCCGGGATCTCTAAAAAGGTCACATCGAATTGATTTTGATCGAAGGTTTTGGGCTTTGAACCGTTCGCGCCTGCCAGCAATACAGAATAGGTAGAACCTGGCACTAAAAACAGATCAGCGCTCCAGGAACCCGTGCGAAGGATAAAATGTCCGGTTTCAGCTACATCCACTTTCAAGTCAAAAGCAGCATTGTCATTGATAGTAGCGCTTTCAATCTTCTTCCACCCTTCACTAAAAAAATCGGTTGTTTGAAGAAGATAGATCTCGCGTCCTTCCATTCCCGGCACTTCACCATGGATAGTAGTTTCAGACGCGATCAGTTGAACCGCACTAAGCGATATGGACAGAATCAGGAATAAATTGCGTAACGTCACCATTGTTTCTCAATATCTCACGCACAACAGTGGAATTTATTGCCGCAAATTCAGGATCTGTGAAAAGAATTACTGTTTCTAGTTCAGGAGCCATGTATTTTGTCATTTGCGCAATTGTGCGTTCATATTCAAAATCTCCACCATTTCGTACTCCTCTGAGCAAGAACCTTGCCTCAATGCTTCGGCAAAAATCAATGGTTAGGCCTTCATAGTCAGAAACGGTCACATTGTCTAGGTCCTTGAATACTTCATTCAACCAGGCTCTTCGTTGATCTAGGTCGAACATGCTATTTTTACTTGAGTTGCTTCCAATGGCTACCACGATGTGGTCAAAGATTTCAGATGCTCTTCGAACAATGTTTTCGTGTCCTTTCGTAATGGGATCAAACGACCCTGGAAATACCGCTTTTTTCATGATTCACCTAAGGTAAAAAAACTGAAATTGACATGACCATATTTTCGACTTTCTTCGAATCCAGCTTCCTTTTCAAAATTTGTTTCTCCTCCGTGCTCTATGATGAGCAAGCCATCTGGGGTGAGCAAACCGGAAGACAGAATCATCTGAGGCAATTTACTCATTTGCTCTAGGTCGAAGGGAGGATCTGCAAAGATCACGTCGTACTGTCCCTTGGCATTCTTCAAAAAGGAGAACACATCACCTCGAATCACATGAAAAGTAGAATAGTCTACCATTTCGAAATTTGATTTCAGTGTTTTGCACCCTGGTCCGCCGCGTTCTATAGATGTTACGAAAGCAGCTCCTCTGCTGGCAAACTCCAAGCTAATTCCTCCTGCACCAGAAAATAAGTCAAGCACATTTGCTCCTTGAAGGTAGACCCGATGGTTCAGAATATTGAACAGACCCTCCTTGCCAAAATCAGTCGTTGGTCTCCCTTTAAAACCAGGTGCCACACCAAACTTTCGTCCTTTGAACTTCCCTCCTATGACACGCATGCATAGCTATTTAAGAGGGCCATAAATCTGTGTTTTCTCAACAATCCAAGGTCCGTTGAAACAATGGGCATTTCAAATCCAAAGTGGATTGAGATTTTAGGAAAGTAATCTTTAAACAGGTTGTATCGAGGCCCTGTGAGCTCAACATCACCTGAAAAATAGATTGTAGTTTCTTCCAAAGACAGTCCGAGTTGTTGAATGCAGTTTGTGATGTGATACAGCGCATCCTCATCTGTTTGCATCTCAAACTGATTGTAGAGTTTGAACTGTTTATCGCCTGCTACATACAGGTCCATGAACGATTTTGAAAGGTCTACATACACTTGATGCGGACGTTCAAAACGATTTCGATTCATAATTGCGCCAATGAGCAATTCAGAGCACGCGTAGGTTTTTGCTAATGGAAAGCGCGACTTCACTAATTCCAAGAAACTGAAATTGGGGTCATTTGCGCTTCCTTCAGCGAACAGCATTTTTGCATTCAAATCAGACAAATCAGCCACTTTAATATCCCCAAGCCACTCTTGATAGCCCAATCTCAGCAACTGTTGCGTTTGTGTAGCATCAAAAAGACCGCTCGGAACGAGTGTGGTAGGCGTTCCCCTTAAGACAATTGAAACTGATTGGTAATTGTATTGCAAGGCCTTCGCAGATTCCAAGCTTAAGTTTCCAGACTTAGGAAGCTCGCCAACCTCTACTACCATGTCTTTATCAATGGTCGTTGCAGCCCATTGGACGCAGTCTATATCAACAAGAAGGCTGAGATGGCAGTAATCTGCCAGCTCAGCCGTAAAGTTTTTGTCTGAAAGAAGGAACCCTTCTTTACTTCCAGTTACCATCTGTACTTACTTCATTCAAGTTCCCGAATCGCAGTGTATCTTTTACCACTTTCTCGCGACCGAAAGGAGTTGGGTCTTGAACAAGAATTGTAGACTTTGTTAATCCTCCTTGTTCAGTTGTGCTCGTTTTCAGAATGAAACGCTCACCGCTAGAAGGTGTGAAAGGCAAAGAATCTAAGTTTACTGGAGGCAATTTTTTCGCCGCACGCTGTTCTTTTGTGAAATTTTCAGCATAGAATGATGTGAAGATATTGTCACGAATCTTATAGGCCGTGCGGTCTTCTGAAATCATTTTTTCGAACTCTTCAGGCGAATATCCATTTTCATACGCCACAGAATCAACCTGATCCAAGGTCAGTACAAGTCCAGCTTCGTAGTAAGACTGCTCACTCATAGTGTCAGTATAGTAGGTTCCACTAGAGTATGGAATCGCAACGGCTGGCTTCTGAATCCATTCCAGAAGCGTATCGAAGTTATTGGTGTATTTACCATTGGCTTCTTCGTAGGCCTCTTGAGCAGAACGAATATCAATTAGCCTTCTTTTGGTCAGCTCATCAACGCGTTCCTTCTTTTCTTGGAAAACAATTTCTTCGTCAATTGAATAATACACAGAATAGGCCAAGTAGCCAGACAAGAGCAGTCCGACAGCAAGCATTGCGTAGGTCGCCTTTTTGCCTATGTGTTGCAAAACGTCAGGCGCTGCAACTACACCAAGTGCAATCAAGATCAACGCAGACCACAGCATTTCAATTGGTTGCGTTTCAATTTCATCTCCACTTAAGTATTTGAAAAGGAAGAATAAACCGAAAACAACTAGGACCACTGTGATCACATATTTTCCGAGAGTTCTAACAATTTGTTCCATTGTATGCTTTTTGTTGCGCTATTGGTCTTAACTTGAACAGGGACAAACTTACAATTTTTTGTTGTTCAGCGTAAGGGATAAAATTCACTGATTTTTACATTTCTAAAGTTTAGGGGTATTCCGCACTAAACTGTACCCAGAGTATACGCAGAGTTAAGGCCTTCTATTTTATCTTTTTGTAAAAAAATTTCTTGAATATGTGACTCTGTGAAAATAACGACGTCAAAAGTGTGATTCTGTCAATGGACAGGGTGATGAATGTTAGTGTTTTTAACGCCGGAGTAAACAGTTGCAGGGTTTTGTGGCTAATTAAAAGGTCACCATTGGGAGAGAGTGGTGAGCTCCCTGTAGTTTACTCCGGTTCTTACTTAAAGGGCGATGTTGACAATCGCCCTTTTTTTATGCACTCTTTTCTGCCTTCGGCGAAGGGCAAATTCGTTTTGTACCAAGACATCTATTGATCCCTTGAGCCAACAATCACCCACCCTTTAATTAAAAAGAGAACTCAGATTCGCATTTATGCATCTGTAAGCGTACCTTTGCGCCGATTTTGAAAAAGACCATACCATGGCTACGAACAAGACATTTACTATGATTAAGCCGGACGCTACTGGCGCCGGAAACACTGGAAAAATCATCGACCGTATTATCGGTGCTGGATTTTCTATCAGTGCAATGAAATTGACTCAACTATCTCGCAAAGACGCTGAAGATTTTTACGCTGTTCACAAAGAACGTCCGTTCTACGGTGAGCTAGTTGACTATATGACTTCTGGTCCTATCGTTGCGGCTATTCTTGAGAAAGACAATGCAGTTGAAGATTACCGCACTCTGATTGGTGCTACGAATCCTGCTGAAGCTGCCGAAGGAACAATCCGTCGCGATTTCGCTGAATCTATTGCTGCCAATGCAGTACACGGTTCTGACAGCGATGAGAACGCACAAATTGAAGGTTCTTTCTTCTTCAGCAAACGCGAAGAAGTTTAATCGAATACATTTGAACTAGACACCTCGCCTTGTGCGGGGTGTTCTTGTTTAATAGAATTGCCTACCTTTACTTCACACTTAGTGTACTTTTTACACTTTCCATAGCGGTTCTTCACTCTCATTCTTGATGAACAGCGCTATATGCAATACATAACAGTATATTTACCGTCCACACTAGGGCAAATTAACCAACGGCTATGTCTAAAATCTTATACACCAAAACCGACGAAGCTCCAGCGCTTGCAACCTACAGTTTCCTTCCGATTGTGAAGGCATTTACAGCAAAAGCGGGGATCGATGTTGAACCAAGAGACATCTCTTTAGCGGGACGTATTTTAGCCAATTTCCCTGATTATCTCAAAGAAGATCAACGCAAAGCAGACGCTTTAGCCGAATTAGGTCAACTTGCCAAGACTCCAGAGGCGAATATCATCAAGCTTCCAAACATTAGTGCTTCGATTCCTCAATTGTTGGAGGCGATTGAAGAATTGCAGCAAGCAGGATTTGCCCTTCCAAATTACCCAGAAGAGCCATCGAATGATGAGGAAAAAGCTGTAAAAGAACGCTATGACAAAATCAAAGGTTCTGCCGTGAATCCTGTCCTTCGCGAAGGCAACAGTGATCGTCGGGCACCCAAAGCCGTAAAAAATTACGTTCGGAAGCACCCTCACTCGATGGGTGCATGGTCATCGACTAGCAAAACGCATGTAGCTAGTATGACACATGGAGATTTCTACGGGTCCGAAACGAGCACAACAATCAGTGCAGCCACAACGGCCGATATTGTTCTTCAAGGAAAGGACGGCTCATCGACTAACTTGAAATCAGGAATTAAACTCCAGGAAGGTGAAATTATTGATTCGGCTTGTATGAGCATGAGCGAGCTTCGTTCATTTCTTGCTGCTCAGGTAGAAGACGCCAAAGCAAAAGGAATTCTTTTCTCGCTTCACATGAAAGCTACCATGATGAAGGTGAGTGACCCCATCATCTTTGGTGCTGCAGTAGAGGTGTTCTTCAAAGATGTGTTCGCAAAATATGCTTCAGAATTCCAACAAATTGGTGCTGATGTGAAAAATGGACTTGGAGACATCTTTTCGAAGCTTGATGAACTTCCTGTAGACAAAAAAGAAGCCATCGAAGCGGCAATTAGCAAAGCAATTGCAGACGGACCTGACCTTGCCATGGTGAACTCTGACAAGGGCATCACCAACCTACACGTTCCAAGCGATGTCATTATTGACGCTTCAATGCCAGCTATGATTCGCAACTCTGGTATGATGTGGAACAAAGACGGTAACCCACAAGACACGGCGGCAATCATACCTGATCGGTCCTATGCGGGTGTATACCAAACAACCATCGATTTCTGTAAAAAGAATGGTGCCTTCGACCCAACAACAATGGGAAGTGTCAGCGATGTTGGTCTCATGGCACAAAACTGGACTATCAGGGCGAGCACTATCAGTTTTCG
>CAYGUR010000114.1:0-10084 GCA_964353035.1 uncultured Comamonadaceae bacterium
CAAAGAAGGGTTCACTGAGATAGAACTTAGATCTAACTGTGAACAAGCTCGAAAAGGGCTATTATCAGAATAACTGCTCACCTAAAATTAAGACTTCATGAAGGCTTTCACCTTCTTCAAAAGACTTTGTCTAGTACTTGCTGTATTCAGCTTTAACTATTCAAGTGCGCAATTGAACTTAGATTTCGACCTCACGCCAGAAGAAATGGCGCAAAACCTGGTGGGTGTTGGTGTAGAAATCTTCAATGTTCAAGTAACTGCTGCAGACAGTAGCTATGCCTATTACAACTCCATCAATACTGAACTCGGAACCAGCGAAGGGATTCTACTCACTACGGGTAGAGCGCTCAATGCCATCGGTCCGAATGATGAAACTGGACTTCCAATTTTAGATGGCCCTGATGGATGTGGTCCAGCATCTACATGCGACCTTTACGACAATGACTTCCCGGGAAGTCCTTTGTTGACATTGGCCAATGGCGGATTGACAACTTGGGATGCAACAACGTTTGAGTTTGATATTGTTCCTCAAGGAGACAGCTTGAAGTTCGACTTCGTCTTCGCTTCAGAGGAATACCTAGAATGGGTTGGTTCATCTTTCAATGACGTCTTCGGCTTCTTCATTTCTGGTCCGGGAGTAGGCGTTGATGTGAACATTGCCCTTGTTCCTGGAACAAGCGAAGCGGTTGCTATCAACAACGTTAACCACATTGAAAATACGGAGTATTTCTACGACAACCAGAATCCGCTTGGACAACAAATCCAATACGATGGTTTCACAACTGGCATCAAAGCAGAAATTGGCGACTTAACGGCTTGTGAAGTTTACCACTTGAAACTCATCATTGCTGATGGTTCAGACCGAATTTACGATTCAGGTGTGTTCGTCAGTCGAATTGAGTCGAATCCGATTACCATTACAACAAGCACAGCTGGTGGAACAGAATTCATGGTTGAAGGCTGTAACGATGGTACGGTTGAATTCGGTTCAACATTTGTTCCAACAACAGACCTTGAAGTGAATTTCACATTGACAGGTACAGCTGAGTTTGGAGTTGATTACACTACTGACCCAGACCTGAACTTATTTTATGACGCGCTCAATGAGATTTACACGTTGATCATTCCAGCAGGTGAAACCACTGTTTCGTTTGATGTTATTCCAATTGGAGACGGGCTCACAGAAGGAGAAGAGGTTATTACGATCTCACTGGTAGACCAGGTTTGTGATGGCTTCGAATTTCAAAGTTCTGTGGACTTCTCAATTCTTGACGAAATCAATGCCGAAATCACTCCCGCTGCTGCAACAATTTGCAACGGTCAATGTGTCGAATTGATCGGAACCGTTGTTACCGAAGGCGATGCTACGTTTGAATGGAGTCCTACAACTGGATTGGATGACCCAACTTCTTTGACAGTCCAAGCTTGTCCAACAGCAACTACCACGTATACCTTGACTTCTACTTTGGCGAACTGCGAAGTGAGCGCTTCAACCACCATTACTGTTACAGAACCTGAGTTGATTTTCGATGTGACGAACATCACATGCATTGACGGTGGTTCAGGAGCAATTGATTTGACCGTGTTAGACGCTACAGCACCTATTGACTTCACGTGGACTCTGAACGATGTCTTCGTGAGCAATGCTGAAGACCCACAAAACCTGGAGGCAGGCACTTATTGTGTGACCATTACAGACGACTTAGGTTGCACTACTTCTGGATGTGTTGATGTAGTTGAGGAAGCAGTCTTGAATATTACAGACGTCAACTTCTCTTCTTACACCTGTTTCGCTGTTAGCTGCAACGGTGCCTGTGACGGAAGTGTTGAAGTAGCTGTTGAAGGTGGTACAGGAATCTATTCGTTTGAATGGGTAGATGAACTAGCAAACGTGGTTGGAACAACCGCTCAAGCCATTGACTTATGCGCTGGAGACTACACAGTGACGGTGACCGACGAAAATGGCTGTATAGTGACTGAAACTTTTACTGTAACGGAACCTGATGTCCTTGAAATTCAAGTTGTAGGAGGTGTAGACATTCTCTGCAACGGCGAAGAAACAGGAATTGCAACTGTGACCTCTACTGGAGGTTGTGCACCCTACTTCTACGACTGGAGCCACGACCCAAACCTTACTGCTCCTGTAGCAACTGACTTAGGAGCTGGAAACTACACAGCTACGGTTTCTGACGTAAATGGGTGCGAAAGTGCCGGTTCAGTAGACATCACCATCAACGGGCCAGGCGCACCGATTGATGTGACCATTGATAACATTAGCGTGTATCCTGGAGGATTCAACGTTTCTTGTCCTGATGGAACAGACGGACAAGTTGACATCACGATTACGGGCGGAACACCAGGCTATTTCACTGTTTGGGTAAACCAACAAACTGGGAACACTTATTTCACTGAAGATTTAACGAACGTGGAATGTGGCGTGTACAATCTCACCGTAACAGATGACAACGGATGTGTCTTTACAGATACGGTTGAATTAACATGTGTTCCTGATTGGAATGTATCGTCAGTTGTAACTCCTAACCCTTGTGGTGATGACGAAGCTGGCCTTGCCGAAATCGCATTGTCTATTTCTGGAAGTCATGGTGGTCCTTACACTGTTGACTGGACTGGTCCAAGCTGCCCATGTTCAGGTGAAACCATTACCGGACTGGATTCTGGGACTTACATCGCTACCATTACAGATGTGCTTGGATGTGAATTTGAATTCACAGTTGTAGTAGGAGCAAATGATAGCTTTGTTGTTAACGAAACCATCACAGCTGCTGACTGCGGAAACGCTTTCACTGGAAGCATTGAAATCGACATTGTACCTGCCGCAGTTGATTTAACTGAATGGACTGGCCCAAATGGATTTGTCTCTTTTGATGAAGACATCTTCGACCTAGAAGCAGGAACGTATAACTTGACTGTAACTGCTGGAAGCTGCACAGAAACATTCGTGTATGTGCTGACTGAGCCTACACCTATTGAAGTTGATTTCATTGATGTTGTTCCTCCAGTATGCTTTGGACAAAACAACGGATCAGTGACCGCCGAGGCATCTGGTGGTGACGGAACTTTCACCTATGAATGGCTCCCTCAACCAGAGTGTTTCTTTTTAGGTTCTACGGATCCTGACATCAACACCTTGTTTGAATGCTGGTATGTTGTTGAAGTAACTGATGGAACGGGCTGCTCTGTTCAAGACAGCATCTTCCTTGATGCGCCGCAAGTGATGGACATATTTGTGAGCACCACTGTTTTTGATGGCGGCTTCAATGTAAGCTGCGTTGGTGCGAATGACGGAGAAATCTCTGTAAGTGTGAACGGCGGATCTCCTGATTGCGTTGGATTCGCCCCAGAGTGCTACAACTATGATTGGACAGGTTGTGATGCAGTGAATGTTCCGGGATCTAGCTTCCAAGACAACTTGCTTGCGGGTACCTATTGTGTGATTGTTACTGATGCAAACGGATGTGTGGCTACAACTCAAATCCCCATGTTGGAACCTGAACCAATTGCTTCTTCGGGAAGCATTTCAGACTACAACGGATTTGGAGTGAGCTGCTTCGGCTCTTGCGATGGATTCATCACACCAGATGTAACCGGTGGATCAGGAAACTACGTGGTATACGAATGGATTACAGGTGACATTGGCGACAACGATCCAGAAGCAACAACCTTGGTTGATTTGTGCGCAGGAACCTATGAATTGCGGATTGTTGACACGAATGACTGTGAAGACATCATCGCCTTCGAACTAACAGAACCAACTGAAATTGATATCACCGTTGATAGCGTAGTAGATGTATCATGTTTTGAGTACACAGACGGCTCAACAGCAGTAACTGCAACTGGCGGTGCTGGTGGCTACAACTACAATTGGAACGACGGTGAATACGTAGGAAACGTGCTTGTAAACATTGGAGCTGACACACTTGACTTAGTAGTTACAGACATCAACGGTTGTACAGCTGAAGAGCAAGTCATTGTTCTTCAACCAGACACTTTCTTGGTGAACCTGACTGTTCCGAATTTAAATGGAACGGACTTCGATATCCCTTGTGCTGGAGACTCTACAGCCTCAATCATTGCTGTTATTGAAGGTGGCGTTCCTGATTTCGATATCATTTGGACTGGTGACGCAATTGAAAACATCAATGCCCTGAACCAGCAAAACCTACCTGCAGGCACGTATGAAATTACGGTCACAGATAACGACGGTTGTTTGGCTACAAATCAAGTAACTATTGATGAGCCAGATGAAGAACTCATCGTTTCAAGCGTGGTATCGCCCATTGTTTGTTTTGGGGCGTGTGATGCAGCAATTGACTTGACCGTATCTGGTGGAGTAAATCCGTACTCATTCATTTGGGAAATCAACAATGAAGGTGGTGAATTTGCCACTTCAGAGGACCTTCAAGACTTGTGTGCAGGATTGTACGAAGTGCTTGTATCAGATGCCAATGGGTGTGATACCTTACTTGTGTTTCAAATTGATGAACCTACCCCAATTGAACTGAATCCGACTTTCTCGGAATACGCTGATGGAACGAACATCAGCTGTTTTGAAGCTTGTGACGGATCAGTGACAATTGCTCCAGCAGGAGGAACGCCTGATTACACCATCGAGTGGTTTGTAAATGGTTCACCTTCAGGGAATGGATTGACCTTAGAGAATATCTGTGGAAGTGATGTGGTTTCAGTGATTGTGACGGATGCCGTAGGATGTTCGATTGAGCAAATCATCAACCTAAACGTACCAGATGTGCTAAGCTTCAATGAAGTTGTTTCACAAATTCAATGCGCCGGTGAAGGCAATGGATCAATTGATTTGAACCTTTCGGGAGGTACACTTCCTTACACCATTACTTGGACTCCAGACTTCGGAAATACAGAAGTTATTTCCGCACTTGGTGCTGGAGAGTATTGCGTAGAGGTAGTAGATGCAAATGGTTGTACCATTAACGGATGTTGGACCATTGTTGAACCTGAACTGATTGTTGGAGAAATTTCAGGTACATCTGCATCATGCGGCGTGTGCGACGGAACAATAAGTGTTGACATTTCGGGTGGAACGGGTGATTACCAAGTCATTTGGGCTGGACCTTCTTTCATTGCTGATGGCGAAACGAATCCAATAGACTTGTGTGCTGGAGACTATACCGCAGTTGTTTTAGATGAAAACGGATGTGGTTTTTCACTTGACTACATAGTTGAAGGTGATGAAGGTATCACAGTTGAATTCGAAGTTGTTAATCCGCTCTGTTTTGGAGATTGCGATGGAAGCGTGACTGCAGAGTTGGTTCAAACAGGACCTAATCCGATTATTGAGTGGGCTGATGCTAATGGAGTGGTAGTTGGAACAGGTCTGACGATTACAGACATTTGTTTCGGCTTTTTTACCTTTTCGGTGAATGATGATAACGGCTGTTCAATACTAGAACCGGTAACTATTTTTCAACCAACAGAAATCATCATCAACGGTAGTTCTCCTCTGTTCCAAAATGGATTCAATGTTTCAGAATTCCAAGGGAACGATGGAAGCATTGAGACTGAAGTCATTGGTGGAACACCTGAATACGATTACATCTGGACTGGTTCTACTTCGATTGACGATGGAACTTCTTCGCCAACAGACCTCACTGCAGGAAGTTATACTTTGACAGTGACCGATGCGAATGGCTGTTCGAAAGACACAACAATTGTTTTAACCCAACCAGAAGATTTAGCACTTCCTACGGGACTTTCGCCAAACGGAGACAACTCCAATGACACGTATGTCATTCTAGGGATTGATCAGTATCCTGTCAACACCTTCAAGGTCTTCAACCGCTGGGGGAATGTGGTTTACGAAAAAACGAATTACAACAATGAATGGGATGGCCGCAACAACGATGGTGAAGATCTTCCAGATGGAACATACTTCGTAGTCTTTGAAGCTGGCTCACGCCAATTCGGAACTTATGTTGATTTACGCCGCTAATAGCTCATGTATATGAAACGAATTCTAGTACTTATAATCACCCTTTGCGGAGCGCTCTCAATGCATGCGCAGCAAGAACTCATGGTGTCCCAATACATGTTCAACGGATTGCTTTTGAATCCGGCTTACGCAGGAACACATGACTACTTCTCTGCAAGCTTACTTCACAGAAGTCAGTGGGTGAAATTTGATGGCGCTCCGACTTCACAGGTCTTCGCCATTGATGGACCTCTTGCCAACAACAAGCTCGGTGTAGGCCTAATGATTAATAATGATCAGATAGGTGTGATTAGTCAGCTTGACATTTCAGCGAATATCGCTTATCACCTTCAGTTGGGTACGGGCGATTTATCCTTCGGTTTGAAAGCGGGTGGCGCCAGTTACAGCGCTAAATTGAGCGATGTAATTGTTTGGGATGGAAACGATCAAGTTTACACCTCGAATGACATCCAAGGGAAGTTTGTTCCGAAATTTGGATTTGGAGTGTACTACCATTCGCGCAAATTCTTTGCTGGAGTGAGTGTTCCTGTAATCTATTCTTTGGATGATGACTTAATCGTTCAAGGTTCGTCGGCAGAGAATTACTTCACACAGCACTATTACGCGAATGCTGGTATTGTGCTTGAACCATCGACCAACCTAGCCATCAAGCCCTCTGTGCTTGTGAAGATGGAGCCTGCAGCTCCTGTAGAGGTAGATTTGAACTGTAACTTTTTAATTTACAGAAGACTTTGGTTGGGTGCGGGCTATCGAACAGGTGATGCCATCATTGGAATGGTTGAATACAACATCACTCCACAGTTGAGAGCTGGTTATGCATATGACTTCACTACTACTGACATTGGAACCTATTCAAATGGATCGCATGAAATCATGTTAGGCTTTGACTTTGGGAAAGATGTTGAAATTAAAAAACGCTCACCTCGTTACTTCTAAGACATGAACATGAAATTGAAATTAGCGCTCTTGGCGCTGCCAATTATACTGCTTGGATCTTGCGCAAAAGTGAGTGTCAAAGATGGTATCCAAGCTTATGAAGAGCTTAGGTACCAAGATGCTATTGTGCATTTAGAAAAAGGACTATCGAAAGTAGATAGTGATCCCGGTAGACGCGCACTAGCAGAGTCCTATCTGCGCACTAATGAATTCGCCAAGTCGAAAGAGATGTATGAGCAGCTCATCGCAGGAACGTCAAGCAATGACAATGATCGCATCAACTACGGGAGAGTATTGATGTCTACCGGAGATTACAGCAAGGCCTCTGACGTCTTTTCCGGTGTTCTGTCAAGAGAACCAGGAAATGAAGTTGCACAAAGTCTAAGGTCTGCCTGCAAAAACATTAGTGGGTTTATGGCTGACTCAAGCGCATTTGACATCCAGCAATTATCTATTGATGCCGTAACTGCAGCTTATGCACCACACGCCGTTCAGAATGGGGTTTACTTCTCTGGTGAACGCGCTGCAGGAGGGGAAAAGGATCAGTACACAGGACTTAAGTACACTGATTTGTATTTCATGTCGAACGGTGGTGACTCACTTTCTACTCCCACAAAAGTTGAAGGAGTTAACGGTAAATACCATGACGGAATCGCTTCTCTTTCTGCTGATGGGTCTACTATGATTTTGACGAAAAGCTTTTACAACAAACAGAATAAACAGCTTCGTTCAAACGCCGAAAACGTTAACATGACCCAGCTGTATATTTCGAAAAAGGACGAAGAAGGGAAATGGAGTACGCCACAGTTGCTTCCCTTCAATGACGAGAACTACATGTTCGCTCATCCTGCTTTAAGTGCTGATGGAACTATCTTGTACTTTTCATCTGATATGAATGGCGGATATGGCGGCATGGACTTGTACATGTCTAAGCTGGAAAATGAAGTGTGGACGAAGCCTGAAAACCTTGGAAGCACCATTAACACTCCTGGAAATGAATTATTTCCATCCCTTCGCTCTGCTGACTCATTGTACTTCAGTTCTAATGCACACGGCAGTATTGGTGGTCAAGATTTGAATTATGTTGTTAGAAATGGTGCCACTTGGAATGGGCCTTTCCACTTGCCTTCGCCCATCAACTCACCTTATGATGATTTTGGAATGACCTTTACACCAGGTTCGAAAAAAGGGTATTTCTCATCTGATCGGTCAAACAATACAGATGGTATTTACACATTCGTAGAGAATGACCTCATGTTCACGTTGAACGGTGTTGTGACACGAAAACTAAATGGTGATCCTGTTCCAAATGCTAAGATCATTCTGATGAACTTAACAGATGGGACTGAGGAAGTATTTTACACTGACGACATCGGTATGTTTGAAATGCCCTTGATTCAGGGAAAAGACTATCGAGTTCGTGCTGAAGGAGACGGGTACTTCGCTATCAACGAAGAGATCTCTACCAAAGGACCACAAGAAAGTACTGAGAAGAACTTGACTCTAGCCTTGTTGGACATTAGTAATCCTGAAGGCACGGCGCAAAACGGCACTGGAAGTAATTCTGAGAATGGAAATCAAAATGGTTCTGGCTCTGAAAACGGACAAGGAAACAACACTGAAAACGGATCTGGTTCAGAGAATGGACAAGGCAACAGCAGTGAAAATGGATCAGGAACGTCAACAGATAATCAGAATCAAACTGGCAAGGGGCTGCCAAACGGTATGACCGAAAATGCGCCCTATTCAATTCCGAATATTCTTTGGGACTATAACAAGTGGGAAATTCGTGAAGATGCCAAGCCATACTTGGACTACATCGCGAAACTTCTGAAAGACAATCCTGATTTAGACGTTGAAATTAGTTCTCACTGTGATAGCAGAGGAAGTGACTTTTTCAATGAGCAGCTCTCCGAGAAAAGAGCGCGCTCAGTGGCCGATTATCTTGTGAAAAAAGGAATTAGACGTTCTAAGCTTATCAGCAAAGGATATGGAGAGTCTAAACTGCTGAACAATTGCGATGACACAAGAGAGTGCTCTGAAAGTCAGCACCAAATGAACAGAAGAACTGAGTTTAAAGTATTGAACTAAGTTCTTAAGTATTTCCATAAAAAAAGCCCAGCTAATGAAGCTGGGCTTTTTTTATAGCATGTTTTTCGTTGAATTAAATCGCTTTCTTCACTGTTTCCGCAAAAGAAGCGTTTTCGATTTTGCTGTCTGCCCATTTCAAAAAGTCGAAGTACTTGAGTACCACCTTTTCCTTCGGCCCCTTGACCAATTCAGAAATTTCCTCATTGAACTCAATGAACAGTTCCTTCTTGTCAATGATGCTTGCTGCACGTATGAATTTCCGGATGTATTCAATGATAACTTTTTCTAGATGGTAATCACGTTGACGTTTGCTTAGGTAACGAAGCGTTGATTTCGTGATGTATTCCAGCAAGTCATGGTTACCTAATTCATAGTGGATCACCAAATTGAACAGACGTGCATAGGAATAGATATCTTGTCTGAGCGTATTTTCGTTGTCGTTCAATACTTTATTGATCCAGAACAAGGCCTTGTTGTACTTGCCCGCACCGAAATAGATGTACGCAATGTGATAGTAGAAGGTCACCACCTGCTCTTTGTGCAGTTTCCCTTCGTTTTCTTCCATCCCTTCAACAATTTCTTCGACCAAGGCCAAACCTTTGTCAAAATCACCTGTCAAGTGACAAATCTGCAATTCAGCAATGTTCGTGTCTTTAAAAATCGTCACTAGCACATCGGTACTCTTAAACGCTTTTTCTTTGCCCGTTTTTCGCATTACCTCTGCCATTTCTCTGGCTTCGGCATACTTCTTTTGATCAATTAGGCAGAACATGATGTTGTTAAGCGTTCTGATGTACCTCTTCGCAAGGTCTTGTTTTACGTACGGATTGTTATCAAGGATTTCCTTCACCTTGAAGAACTTCGTCAAAGCCGTATCGTAATCGCCATTGGCCATTTTGCAGAATCCTTGCGTGTAATAACAAATGGTCGCTGCTCTTTGAGAGAGCGCAGTATTTTTTCCTTTTATCAGTGGATGATTCGTAATCTCCTCAACCAATTTTCGGTCTTCTTCATTCCGAACGAATCCGCCAGACCTGAAGACATAATTGATCTTCGAATAAAGCACGTGAT
>CAYGUR010000115.1:0-10050 GCA_964353035.1 uncultured Comamonadaceae bacterium
GGTTCTGAATAAAGACAGAACCATGGCACGCAATTTCAATTACGTCTTCGCCCGTAAAACTGTTCGGACCTTTGAATACCGTGAGCAAGACTTCATCAATGATCTGGTCATCCTTTCGGATCACACCAAACAAGGCTTTATGCGACTCTGCAGTGCGAAGGTCTTTTGAGAATAGGGCATCCCCAATGCCAATGGCATCCGGACCAGAGACTCTGATTACAGCAATGGCGCCCATTCCCGGAGCAGTAGAGAGGGCGCAGATAGTGGCGTTGTCGGCTTGAAAGATCATAGGGTAAAGGTATCGAAATCTTTCGGGCAGAAAGGGGAGTGAACTTAAGCGTTTTTACGGATTTTTACCTTGAACACGGGAGATTCAGCCCGCTCATTTCTGAAACGCGGTTCCAAAACCACTTTTGCATACACTTCATCTTTCCCGTGCTTGTCTTCGTCCAACATCGCCCGAATCACAGACCGGGTGATGTCGCGTCTCATTGAAGAAGCCCCTTCAGGATTGATGGTGGCGTTGTTCATAATGAGCAAGCGATTGTCTTTGCCGTTGAACATTTTGTCGTCGCCCCAGAGCTCAATGCGCTCTATGAAGTCTTCGTTTACTTCGTCGGCTTCAAATTCAATGGTGTGACACACGGTCACATCAATTCTTCTGGAATTTGAGTTCTCAATGGTGAGACGGATGTTTCTTGGAATGGCCATGGTTTAAAATTTACGTTGAACAACATTGGACTTCGCGCTTCCGCCTGTCGCAACTGATTCGAGTAGGGCAATGGCGTAATAGTCATCGAGGTAACTGGGGTCCTCGTTCAAATCTTCATTGGAAAAGAAGCGCGAAAAACTTCGGTCCATTTCAAGTGCTTCAGCAGTGACCACTTGGTTCCCAACTATGTTTCCTATGATTTTCGGGATGTAGCCGAAGGTGGGACGGTCATGCGACATGAGCATCACAGTTTCACGGAAGTTCTTCTGCAAGGCTTCGTTTTCAAAATGAATGGTGTAGGTCACCTTGGCTTCACTGGAGCTGTTTCCAGGAATGACCTCTAGACGTACATTTCGTATGGTAGGCATGTGATTTGTTTTAAAGCAAGTTCGGCACAAAGGAAAAGTCGAGGCTCACCCGTTCGGGTGAATTCAAGAGGCGCAAGGTGTTTGCAGGGTGTTTTCATTTGGACGAGCGCAAGCGGTCGTCCTTGTCCGAAAAGTAGCCTCAACCTCGAAAATCACACCCGAGACTCACACTCCAGACTCAAAACTGAAATTTCAAGTAGGGTGTAGTATAAACACATTGTATTTAGCACAGAATCCAAAGTGAAAATGAAGTCGATCAAGACATTTGTAGTTGGAGTGATTTGTTCTTTCGGAAGTTTGTCTGCAGCCCAAGCGCAGCAAGCGCCAGATTTCACCGTAACCGATATCTATGGCTATGAGCACCAACTCTACCATGACTACCTCGATGAGGGGCATGTGGTGGTCATGGGCTTTTTCTATGTGGGAGCGCCGTTCGCTACAGAGATTTTCAGCGAATTGGAATCCTTCGCGTTAGCAGAGCAAGCAAACGAAATTCCAGCAGATTTTTTGTTGATGTCGAACCTAAATACCGAATATGATCTAATGCTCTTTGCTGAGCAAGCTGGCGTTCAATTGCCCTTGGTAGGTGCTGAAGGTGGCGCGAATGATGCCATGACACCCTACATGTCTGGTGAGTTCGGTGTGTTTTATGGTTACCCGATGTTCGTTATTGTTGGTCCAGATGGGACAGTTATTTATGATCCTTGGGGCGAAAACGTGGAAGATACCATCAATCAGATTGAGAATTCCATCAACTTTTTATTGAACGGAGGAACGGTAAGTGTTGAAGAAGAAGTCGTTGCCACCCCAACTGTAGCGCCTACCTCACAGGGATTAGAAGTAGTTCTTCCGGCAAACCACACTCAAGGTTTGCTCAACCTATACCATTCAGACGGCAAGTTGTATTACCAAGGACGTTTGAATGAGGGGAAGAACATTGTTCCGCTGCGCGAACGAGGGGTTTCAATTTATTCTGTTCAATCGAAAGGAAGAAGCTTTACGGGAAAGTTTAGTTATTAATCGTTCTATCCCCTTTCCCTCTCTCCATACTCACACTCCAACTCACACTGTCCTCCCTCGTGCCGTAGGTACGAAACAAAAAACAAAAAGGGCCGCGAATCATTGATTCGCAGCCCTCTTCATTTACGTAATATTCGGTAAGTCGAGATGATTATAGACAAACGTTTCCGAATGCACTAAGGAATTGTAAAAGGTCATCAGTACCAACAGATCCGTTGCCATTCAAATCTTCTGGACAGTTGTTGTAGATACAAGAACCATTGTCGCAACTAACAGAAGAATTGTAGTTCAATGCACCTGGATCTGTACAACCTGCTTCTGCACAAGAACCATCATCCACAATGTGCGTTGGAGAATAGTTACAAGCAAATGAGTAAGTACATCCTAGATAACAATCTTCATAAGTGTTGTTGCAAAGTGTGTCCCATCCGTTTTCTAGACAGAAAGGATCATTGGCAACAATAGTTTCCATACAATCTTGACCTACAGCCAATTCATATCCTGCAGGAGCAGAGCATGCTAAAACAGCTGGGTCGCTAGAAGGCACTGTAATAGGAATATACCATTGTGCGTTGCAACCGTAGAAGCAGCTTTCAAACGCATTTTGACACAACACATCCCATTCAGTTTCTACACAATAAGAATCGTCATTGATTACATCTTGAATACAAAAAGCATTTGGTGACCAATAGCCAGCAGGCTCATCACCAGGACAAGCCAGAACAGCTGGGCCAGATCCTACCTCAAGAGGAATGTAGTATTGAGCATCACAACCAAATGCACATAGCTCATAGGCATCTTGACAAATTCCATCCCATCCGAATTCAATGCAAACATTGTCGTTGGTCATTACTTGTTCTACACATGCCTGATCAGGAGTGTAATATTGAAATGGGGCAGCGCAGTCAAACACAGGAAGCGCAGTGCCGTTTGTTGAATAAGGTAGGTGCCATTGTGCATCGCATCCATATGCGCAATTTTCAAAGTTATTTTGACAAAGTAGGTCCCAATTTCCAGTGATGCAAAATGGATCTGATTCAATGGTTTGTTCAACGCAGATTTGATCGGCAGGAGTGTAATATCCAGCAGGAGGAGAACAAGCCAATACTGCAGGACCACCGCTTGCACTTATTGGAATGTGCCATTCGGCATCACAGCCAAATGCGCAAGTTTCATAAGTGCTGTTGCAAAGGTTATCCCAGTTGTTGTCTGTGCAGAAGTCATCATCAAGAACAACAGTCAAGACACAAGTTTGGTCTGGGGCATAATACCCTGCTGGCGGCGCACAGTCATAAACGGCGGGGCCTGAACCAACTATTACAGGAATGTACCATGTCAAATCAGTACAACCCAAACAATCGAGGTAGGCATCTTGGCAAAGCTGATCCCAATCGGTTGTAACACAGAAATCGTCCAAGTCAATGACCGATTGAATACAAGCTTGGTTTGCTGCATAGTACCCAGGAGGCGCAGCGGAGGCATTCACAGCCGGTTCGCCTCCAGATGAAGCGAAGTCAAAAGGAATATACCAATTTTGAGCTTGTGAAGAGTTTTGTGTGAACGCAAAGAAAGCGAACACTAGAGCGCACAATGAAATGTGGCGCAAAGAATAGCGTTTCATAATTTATAGATTTTGGTTGGTTTTTCAGTTGGATCGAAATCCGTGTACAATTTGCAGAATTTCTTTCGAATTACGTTCGTAAAACAGAAATATTTGAAATTAAGGGTTTGAAAAATAGTTAGTTGTGTTGCTTAGGTGCATAAGGAATATTGGATTCTAAAGGTCAGGTTTTCTTGCTGTAAACCTTTGCGAAACCTAGGTGTCAACCGTTTTGACTGAGTGTTTTGTAACTCTAACAGTGCAGTTGGTTTTGTCGAAATGGAGTTGAATTTTTTTTTCAAGATGGACGCCTAGTCAGGCGCCCTTGTCAAGAATTCCTTTTAACTGGATTTGTGTTGTGCGTATCGGACCGTAAAAGCGGCGTCTCTGCGGATGAACTTGTGGTCGTTGACCATTTAATCCAATCAAAAAAGTGTTGAATCATTCGCGTTTTTACGCATTCTTGCTCATTCTACTTTCATATACCTTCAAGTTGCGTTATTTTCGCGGACGTAAACTCACGAAGAAAACGAAACAATGAGCATACTCGTAAATAAAAACTCCAAGGTCATCGTACAAGGATTCACTGGTAGTGAAGGTACTTTCCACGCTAGTCAAATGATTGAATACGGAACCGGCGTTGTTGGTGGTGTGACACCTGGCAAAGGCGGACAAGAGCACCTTGGTAAGCCTGTGTTTAATACAGTAGAAGACGCTGTGAAAGCCACTGGAGCCGATGTTTCTATCATCTTCGTGCCGCCAGCATTTGCCGCTGATGCCATCCTTGAAGCTGCTGATGCAGGTATCAAAGTTATCGTGACCATCACCGAAGGTATTCCCGTGAACGACATGGTGAAAGTGAAGGCCTATGTTGATCAGAGAGACTGCACATTGATTGGCCCTAACTGTCCGGGAATTATTACAGCGGGCGAAGCGAAAATCGGAATCATGCCTGGATTCATCTTTACTCCAGGTAGAGTAGGGATTGTTTCGAAGTCTGGAACATTGACGTATGAAGCGGTAGACCAAATCACGAAAGCTGGTCTAGGTCAGTCTACAGCCATCGGAATTGGAGGTGATCCTATCATCGGAACAACTACACTAGAAGCCATTCAGCTTTTTATGGCAGATGATGACACTGACGGAATCATTATGATTGGTGAAATTGGTGGCGACCTTGAAGTAAAAGCAGCGCGTTGGATCAAAGAACATGCTACGAAGCCTGTTGTAGGATTTATCGCTGGAGAAACAGCACCTGTTGGAAGAACAATGGGCCACGCTGGTGCAATTGTCTCAGGAGCTGAAGAATCTGCTCAAGCGAAGAAAAAGATTATGCGCGAATGTGGAATTCACGTGGTAGACTCACCAGCACAAATTGGTGCGAAAATGGCTGAGTTGTTGAAGTAACATTCAACACATAAGATATTACGGAGGAAATCCGTTGAAGAGGGTAGGCGAATGTCTACCCTTTTTAATGAATGGCCTAAAAGAATGGCCCGCTAGAACCTACTAATCGGAAGCATAGACTTAGTGTTCTTCCTAAATCAAAGTCGGAACTCAACACACCGTACTCAACACTCCGTACTCAGTTCTCAGTACTGACATCACGCCTTCACCCGGTGCATCCCAGGTTTATACGGTGCACTCAACAACTCCTCCATCCGCAAGAAATCAGCTTCATTGTTCACGAAGTCTACATCAGAAGTGTCAATAATTACTACCCGAAGCTTTTTATGTTGCCGCATAAACGTGAAGTAACTTTTCTCAATGTTCTTCAGGTAGCTGTCTTTGATCTCCTGCTCATACGTTCGTCCGCGCTTCTTGATGTTGCTTTGAAGCTTCTCAATTGGCAAGTAGAGGTAGGCGAGTAAGTCTGGCTTAGGTAAGTTGGCCTCTACAATTTTAAACAACTGCATAAACAAGTCGAATTCATCTGGATCAAGGTTCGCTTTCGCGAAGATGTATGATTTCGAAATGAAGTAATCAGAAACAACAACACTTTGGAACAAGTTTCTGCTCTGAAGCTCATCTTTCAGCTGCGCGAAACGTTCAGCCAAAAAAGACAACTCCACAGGGAAAGCGTAGCGCTCAGGCGATTTGTAGAAATGCTCTAGAAACGGATTTTCAGCAAACTCCTCCAGCACCAACTTGGCATTGTGCTTCTCAGCTAGCTTCGTGGCCAAGGAGGTTTTTCCTGCGCCAATGTTTCCTTCGATACTTATATAGCTGTACGGGAGTCCCATGTTCTGACTTCTGTTGTGTCTTCTGAGCTAGCAAGAAGCTCGGTAATCGTGTGTGTTACACCAGGTAAAGTGAGTTCGCCTGCAATTTCGGCAAAAGGAATCAGTACAAACTTTCGTTTGGTAATGCCCGGATGCGGAAGCACCAAATCAGCGTCTTCCATGCGATAGCCCTCATAATGCAACAAGTCAATGTCGGCTGTTCGCGAAGCATATCCTGTTCCAGCTGTTCGCTTTCGCCCCATCAAACGTTCAATATGATGACACTTTTCCAGCACTTGGAGAGGCGCAAGTTCCGTTTCTACTTCCAACACTTGGTTCAGGAAATCGGGCGCATCTTCCATGCCCCATGCCGCCGTTTCGTAAATGGAACTGGCTTGTAAAACAGGACCCACAAGCGCACCAATCCACTGAATGGTGTGCGAAAGAAACAAGTCTCTTCGTCCTAAATTACCGCCTATACCGAGATACACTTTTGCCATGGGGGCCACAAAGATAGGTCGAAGAAAAAAGTTTTCCGCTCGTCCTTTGACATTTTCCGTTGACGTAAAGTTCGAGCTAATCATATGCAACTCAGACGTATCTTTGATGCTGAAATAAATCGACTATGAAAGTATCATTCGGAAAAATATTTGGAGCATCCTTCTTGGCAAGCATCCTCGCATACATCGTAATATCAGGTATCCTCATGCTCATCTTCTTTGGCATCGTAGGGTCCATTGCAGCTAGTGGTGAAGGTGTTGAAACGAAAGTGACAAAAGCGTCAATTCTGCATATCACCTTAGAAGATCCCATTATTGAGCGTGGGAACGAAAATGAGTTCGACATTGATTTTGCCACATTTGAGCCGAAGAAACGATTGGGCTTGAACGACATTCTGCAAAACATTGAAAAAGCAGGCACGGATGACCGCATTGAAGGGATCTTCTTGGACCTCGGTGGTGTGATGGCATCACCCTCTACCATTCAAGACATCAGGGATGCACTTGTTGAATTCAAAGAGTCTGGAAAATGGATAGTGGCCTTTTCTGAAGGATACACACAAGGAAGCTACTACCTCGCTTCAGCGGCAGATGAAGTATACCTATATCCAGCAGGTGATCTGCAATTTTCAGGATTGTATACAGAACTCTCCTTCTTCAAAGGAATGTTAGATAAATTGGGTGTTGATGTCACCATCGTTCGCGGACCAGATAACAAGTACAAAAGCGCTGTTGAGCCGTTTATGTATGAGAAGATGTCTGATAGCAATAGGGAACAATTGGAAGTATTGCTGAATGAGATTTGGAACGAAATGTTGACTGATATCTCAATTTCACGAGGTGTTTCGTTGGAAACATTGAACACCATCGCTGACGGATTGTCAATTCGAAGTGCTGATGACGCAGTGGAAAACAAACTTGTTGACGCCAAAATGTACAGGGATGAAATCATTGCCTTGCTGGAACTGAAGGTGGGCATAGATTCTGATGAAGACAAAAGCGAAGAGGGAGAAGAGCAAAAGCCAGATTGGAAGAAAAAGAAACTGAACTTCGTCTCAATCGACAAGTACACACGTGCAAAAACACCTTCAGATAAACCTTTCGAATTGGGGGCCGAAAAAGTGGCTGTAATTTATGCAGTAGGCGCTATTGAATCAGGGGAAGGAAATGACCAGACCATTGGTTCTGACCGTATCGCTAGAGCACTTCGCGAAGCAAGGAAAGATGACAAAGTGAAAGCCGTTGTCTTGCGTGTGAATTCTCCAGGGGGAAGCGCATTGGCAAGTGATGTGATCTGGAGAGAAACGCAGCTCATCAAGGAGGCAGGGAAGCCTTTTGTAGTGTCTATGGGCGACTTAGCTGCTTCAGGCGGATACTACATATCAGCAGGCGCCGATGTAATTTACGCAACCCCAACAACCATCACAGGCTCAATCGGTGTGTTCGGAATGATTCCTAACGCTGAACGCATGTTCAATGACAAACTTGGAATCACCTTCGACCGTGTGCATACCAACACGCACCCGGGAATTCTCACAACTACTCGTCCGCTTGATGAGGTGGAGCTAGAAGCCATCAATGAGCAAGTATCTGACATTTATTACGACTTCATTGGCTTGGTAGCCGAAGGCAGAGGGATGCAGGTGAATGATGTGGATAGCATTGCGCAAGGACGCGTTTGGACTGGAGTACACGCCCAAGAAATTGGTTTGGTAGATGAAATGGGCTCGTTGAAAGACGCCATCGAAAAGGCAGCAGAACTGGCTGAATTAACTGATTACCGCGTAAAGTCTTTGCCAGAAATTATTGATCCGTTCCAAAAGATCATGGAAGAATTAACCGGACAAGCAAAGACGGAAGTGTTCTTGCAGGAAATGGGCGTTGGTCCTGTGACTCTTGAGCACTTGAACCAAGTGAAGAGCATGGTCACCAGTGGAGAAACCATTCAGGCGCGCATGCCTTTTTACATGGAGATCAAATAACCCCTTATACAGTTATAAGTTCAACCCCTGGTCTTGCAAAAGGTCAGGGGTTCTTCTTTTCTTTGCGGAATGAATAGGAAATTGAAGGTGACCGAAATGGGACGCATTTCACCAGAGGCTTTCGCCGAAGAGCAGAAAGTGAATCTCGTCATAGCACTTGATAACATTCGCTCAGGAAACAATGTGGGCTCAGTCTTTAGAACCTCTGATGCGTTTCGGGTGAATGAAGTGCTCTTGGGCGGAATTTCGGCGCAGCCCCCACACAGAGACATTCAAAAAACAGCCCTTGGCGCAGATAAAACGGTTGCTTGGCGCTATGCCGAAGAACTCCTCGATCTGCTCAATGAATACCGCTCCAACGGCTGGAAAATTGCCGTTGTTGAGCAAATGGAGCAAAGAACCTTATTGCAAGATTGGAAGCCTGCTCAAGAGAAATGGGTTATTGTAGTGGGCAATGAAGTCAAAGGTGTTCGTGATGAGATTTGCGCTATGGCCGATGTCTGCTTGGAAGTGCCTCAATTCGGGACGAAGCACTCATTGAATGTTGCCGTTTGCACGGGAATGGTTGTCTGGGAGTTTATGCACCAACAAGGACTTTCACAATTAATGTAAATAGCTTCGTGAAATTCTTTATTTTTGAACGACTTGAGATTGAGACTTAACATATTAACCTTGCTAGCTTTGCTGGTGTCAATGTCTGTTTCTGGCCAGTTTTTCGATAAGGACAACTGGAAGAAAAACCGTCATCAGATTACAGCTGGTATTGGTGCGTCCAATTTCTTGGGAGACCTCGGGGGGAAGGATGATATTGGGACCAATGATTTTCAAGATTTGGAACTCAGTCTCACGAAACTTGCTGCTTCTTTTGGTTACAAGTATACCATGTATAAGAAGTTGTACCTCAGACTTGATTTCACCTACGGGCAGGTTTCAGGAAATGACAATCTGACGCAGGAGATCTTCCGAAACAACCGAAACCTCAACTTTCGATCGAAAATCTACGAGTTTGATGCCATGGTTGAGTGGGAGATTCCTATCAACTTCAAAAAAGGACACGTTTACAACATTCGTGGTGCTAAGCCATGGAAGTTTAAGGCTTCTAGCTTTTATATTTTTGGAGGTATTGGAGCATTTAACTACAATCCGCAAACCAACTTAGACGGACAGTGGATTGATCTTCGTCCGCTTAGAACTGAAGGACAAGGTTTGCCTGATGGTCCAGATGAGTATGGAAGGTGGGGACTGTGTATTCCAGTTGGCTTAGCCTATTCTAAGCGTATTGGGCATCAATTCTCAATAGGACTAGAGTTGGCGTACCGCTACACATTCACAGATTACATTGATGATGTAAGCACAGAGTATTACAATCCGTCAGATATTGCCTTGTATGTTGGTGGAGATGAGGGTGACATTGCTGCTTACCTTTCTAATCCTTCGTTAGGACTCGCTCAAGACGGTTTGTCTAGTAGAGTCACTGCTACTGGCCAACAGCGTGGTGATCCCTCTGATAATGATGGTTACATGTTCGCGATGTTCAAGGTGAACTACCTCATACAGGATCAGTACAAGAACAAGTTCAATCCAAATCGTGCGAGGCTTCGTAAGGTGAAGCGCAGGAGATCTAAGAAGATTATATTTTAAAGAAT
>CAYGUR010000116.1:0-605 GCA_964353035.1 uncultured Comamonadaceae bacterium
ATTTGCGGCACTTCTACTGGAGGCTTGATTGCCCTTGGTTTAGCCAATGGGTTTGCTGCTGCAGATTTGGCAAAACTTTATTTAGAACGTGGAAAAGAAATATTCCCTACAGCAGAAAACAGGCAATTGAGGTGGCTGCAAAGAAAGGTGGTTCAATTTGCCACCCAGACCTTCTTCTGGGGGAAATTCAGTAACAAGAATTTGAATACAATACTTCAAGAGACCTTCGGAGATACCACCCTTGGAGAACTCCAGAACTTGGTTATAATCCCTAGTTTCAATCTAACTTCAGGAATGCCCAGGATATTTAAGTTTCCTCACAAAGAAGGGGACTTTTTCATGGATAAAAACATCAAACTTGTGGATGCAGCTCTGGCAACATCTGCTGCTCCTACTTATTTCCCAATCCATAGTATTGACGATACACTGTACATAGATGGAGGTGTATGGGCCAATAATCCTTCTTTATGTGGCCTCTTGGAGGCAATCAAGTATTTCGTGGGTCAAGATAAAGACTACACACATGTAGAAATCCTTTCAATCGCCAGTATTTCTCAAGCCAGTGGATGGCCTTCAGGAGTACGTAAAGAAAGGTCATTTATAGG
>CAYGUR010000116.1:615-10048 GCA_964353035.1 uncultured Comamonadaceae bacterium
GCTGGCGAGAAAAGCTTATCCAAACTTCAATGGATGGACAAGCATTTTTCACTCACTTTTTCCTTGATACTGCAATTCATCGCCTCGATCCGAACTCCAAATACGTAAGAATAGAATCTCCAAAACTATCATGCGATCAAATGGAAGTATTGGCTATGGACCGAGCTGATAAAAATGTGCTAAGCACATTAAAATCACTTGGAAATCAAGATGGCTACACAGCTACTAACAATACCAAAGTCATGCAATTCTTCAATTCGTCAAAAACCTATAAAACTCAGTAAGCTATGTCAAACTGCCATAATCTTTTTCAAACCTTTAACGGGAATCTGAGCATAACCCAAACCAAAAAGTCCAAATTGATGACTTCTAGGGACACATTGCGGGATAAGATTCGAAATTATTTCAAGGAAAAACACCCTGACTACAAACCCAAGTTTCGAGGACAAGGCTCTTATTCGATGGGTACAATGATCCGAACAAAGGAAGATACCTGTGATTTGGATAATGGAGTTTACTTCTTTCCCAAGCCCAATGAAACTGCCACAACTATGCAGAATTGGATTTCGGAAGCTGTAGAAGATGCAACCTCGGAAAAGCCTCAACACAGATCAAAATGTATTAGAGTCATTTATAAAGGTGACTATCATATTGATCTGCCAGTTTATTACAAAGAAAGTGAGACCAATGATGCAGAAAACCCACATCTGGCAGTAAAAAATACCGGATGGTCCAAAAGTGATCCGAAAGAGTTTAAGGATTGGTTCAATAAAAAGAAAGATTCTAAAGGTCAGCTTGTTCGAACTGTTAGGTTCCTAAAAGCATGGTGTAACAATAGGGCTAAAAAAATGCCTAATGGACTGACTATGACTGTCCTGGCAAGCAACCATATCAAATACAATGATCGAGATGACATTGCTTTAAGAGATACACTCAAAGAAATTAAAACTAGTTTAAAATCGTCTTGGTCATGCGTCATGCCAACTACTCCTAAAGATGATCTGTTGGAAAACTATACCGGTGATAAGGACTACTTTTTTGAAAAGATTGATGCGTTTATTAAGGATGCCGATAAAGCAATTGATGAAGAAACAAACCAACTGAAAGCAAGCAAGCTCTGGCAAAAACATTTGGGCTCATACTTTCCTGATGGTGAGGATAAAGATGTTGATAAGCAAGCCAATTCATTGGCCGCCCTTGCAACGAGCATACTGGATAAGCGTGCCAAAACGGATAGAGATGGTAAAATTCAAGAATCACAAGGGGTAGATCATAAACCACACAGGAATTACGGAGGATAAATGGCTTTTCACAAAAAATATCGTCCGAATCCAATTGTAATTGTCAATGTCGAGAAAAAGCTCATTGAAAAGCACTATGATTTTCTAGACTGTAAGATTAACAACGGAATCCTTTACTGTTATGGTAATTATCAACCTACTGTAGAGTCAATTTCGTATTCCTACAGAATAAAATATGCCCCTTTGAGCACACCAATAGTTACGGTAACTAATCCTGTCATTGCATACAATGACGATATACATATGTATCCTCAGAACAACAGTTTATGTCTCTACCATAAGACAGACCTTGTTTGGGATTCTTCTCATCATTTGTACGACACCATTATTCCTTGGGCTCACGAGTGGTTCGTTTTTTACGAACTGTATCAGATTACAGGTAAATGGTTACACCCTGAAGTTCAACATAAAAAAGGCGATAAGAAATGAATCCTTGGTTAATAAGGCTTGTAATTCTTGGAATTACCTATGCAGTTGGTAAGGAGGTGTTTAAATCCGACGAAAAATTCGAGATAACAGATGACTCCAATTGTGAATACCTGTTCAAAAAGTTCAATCAAACTATTACCATCCATCCAGACAAAGCAGCCAATCTAAGACGTGCTCATAATACTATCCGCTCAAAAGTAAGTAGCTACTTTGAAAAACACACCAGTCTTCCAACGCCAAGTTTCTACATACAGGGTTCTTATAAAATGGGTACTGTCATCGAAAACAGAAACACTATTTGTGATGTAGATCTCGCTGTGCTCTTCCCCCAACACCCAAATGTTAATGTCGAAACCATTCACAATCATATTAAAAAAGCTCTCATTGGACATACTAGCAAAGGAGTACAGATTAAAACAAATTGTGTACGATTATACTATGTTAGAGACTTTCACATTGATCTCCCTATCTACTACATAGATCGTTATTCTGGTAAAACATACTTTGGATCAAGAGGATTTGAATGGGAAAATTCAGAGCCCAAAGCTTTTATTGAATGGTTTAAAATAGAGACAAAAAATAAGCCACAACTAATTCGAATCATTCGCTATTTAAAAGCATGGGCTGATCATACGAAAACTAAAACGAGGAAAAAGTTCCCAAGTGGTCTTGCATTGACCCTGTGGGCTATAAAGTGTTACGAAAAAAGCAATCGTGATGATGTGGCATTTTTCAATACGACATCAGCGATAATGGAGTATTTACATAGTAAGAGGACATGGAATGCTATAATGCCTGTAGCTCCAGGTGATGACGTAATGCATAGACTTACTTCACCTCAAAAGAAAGCCTTCTATGAGGAAATAGGTGAAATGGTCTCATTGGCAGCAGATGCTGTTAGTGCTTCAAATAATTTAAAAGCCACGACAAAGTGGCGGAAAATATTTGGTAATCGATTTTAAAGCTTGAAAACAATGTCAGTACCATCTTTCAAAGAAGACCACATATCACAGCTTCCCGCACTAAAATTACTTATAAACATGGGATGGCAATATCTTTCACCTGACCATGTTTTGGAAGCTCGTGGAGGAAGAACATCTAACGTATTGTTGGAAACCATCCTGAAAGAACAACTTCAAAACATCAACTCAATTGAATACAAAGGGAAAGAGTTTACCTTCTCAGAAGTAAATGTAAACAATGCCGTACTATCTCTTCGTGATCTCCCTGCACAAGATGGCTTTATGGCCTCCAACAAAGCGTTTTACGAACTCACCACGCTTGGCAGGAGCTTTGAGCAATCGGTTTTGGGTGATAAAAAGAGTTTCTCTTTCCAATACATTGATTGGAAACATCCTGAGAAAAACTCATACCACGTTTCAGAAGAATTTAGCGTACTAAGAAGTGGCAGCAGTGAGCATTTCCGTCCTGACATTGTGCTATTCATCAATGGCATTCCTATGGTAATCATAGAATGCAAAAGTCCAAAAATCAAGGACCCCATTGATAAGTCTATTGAACAGCATTTGAGAAACCAACAAGAAGACGGCATTCGCTCCTTATATCAATATTCTAACCTTGTCTTTGGATTGGCTACACATGATGCCAAATACGCTACTACTGCAACAGAAAAAGAGTTCTGGAGTTTTTGGAAAGAGTTATTCAAAACCAAGGGAGAAGAAACGGAATGGCTGGACAATTTACAAACCATAAAGAACCAACCGCTACCCTCAAATGAAATGACAACCCTCTTTCAGGAGCGGTACAAAAACGTATGGTCATTCTTTAAAAATTTAGAAAAGGAAGATCAAGCGATTACCGAACAGGACAGATTATTGTTTAGTCTTTGCCAGCCACATCGTCTTTTAGACCTCTTTTTTAATTTCTCTCTCTACGATGATGGAATTAAGAAAGTGACCAGGTATCAGCAGTATTTTGCTGTGCATAATACGCTCAATAAAGTAGCCCAAACGGATAGTCATGGATTAAGAAAAGGAGGTGTAATCTGGCATACCCAAGGAAGTGGCAAATCACTTACTATGATTATGTTGGCTCAACTCATTGCCACCCACCCCAAAATTAAGAACCCTAAAATCATATTGGTCACAGACCGTATTGATTTGGATGACCAAATAACAGAGACATTCAAGAAGTGTCAAATACCTGTCGAAAATGCACAAACAGGTAAACACTTGGTAGAGCTACTTTCAGGCACAGGTGATACTGTCATTACAACATTGATCCACAAGTTTGAAGCTGCAGTGAATCGAGCCAAAGAAGGCTTTGATTCACCTGACATATTTGTGTTAGTAGATGAAGGACACAGAAGTCAATATGGTACTTTCAATACCAAAATGCAAAAGGTCTTTCCAAGAGGCTGTTTCATTGCATTCACAGGTACACCTTTGATGAAGAAGGAGAAAAGTACAGCCAACCGATTTGGAGGTCTTATAGATGTCTATTCGATAACTGATGCAGTGGCTGACGGTGCGGTAGTACCCTTATTGTATGAAGGAAGGCACAATTTGATTGAGGTCAATGAAAAGCCATTAGATAACTATTTTGAGCGTATTTCCGAGCCGCTTACGCCTTACGGAAAGGCAGCATTGAAACGAAAATTTAGCTCTACCAACCAGCTTAACAAGGCAGAAGAAATCATTTATGCCAGAGCATGGGACATATCAGATCATTACGAGCAAAATGTACAAGACATCCTCTTTGGCACACTAAAGGCCAAAGGTCAGTTAGTAGCACCAAATAAAACCACGGCTATTCGTTACCGAGAGTTTATTAAGCAGATTGGCAAAGTAAGTTGTGAAGTATTGATTTCTGCTCCAGATGTCAGGGAAAACTATGATGATGCTTTTGAGGGGAGTGATGATGTGATATTGAAGTTCTGGAAAGCTATGATGGACAAATATGGCAGTTCTGAAAATTATGAGAAATCTCTGATCAACTCTTTCAAGAAACAAAATCACCCTGAAATCATCATTGTAGTTGATAAGCTGTTGACAGGATTTGACGCTCCTAACAATTACGTGTTATATCTCACTCGACAGTTAAAAGAACATACGCTGCTTCAAGCCATTGCAAGGGTTAATCGATTAGCTCCGGGTAAAGAGCACGGTTTGATTATCGACTATTATGGTAATCTTGAAAATTTGGATTCTGCATTAGAGACCTATTCAGGTACAAATAACTATGATGCCGCTGATCTGGAGGGAACACTCACCAACATCAGTGAGGAAATAAAGAAGTTGCCACAAGCTCAATCTGAAGTTTGGGACATCTTTAAAGAGATCAAGAATAAATATGATGAACCTGCTTATGAGGAACTACTACAGGATGAAGCGATAAGACATATCTTCTATGAAAAGGTTTCGGCATTTGCCCGCTTACTCAAACTAGCTCTTTCCAGTTTTGAGTTTATCAGCAGAACCACCGAGCAGCAAATTAACAAGTATAAACAGGATGCAAAGTTCTTTTTAGGATTGAGAATTTCTGTCAAGCGCAGGTACTTTGATGACTTGGAGTACAAAGAATATGAGCCGCAAGTTCAAAAGCTTATAGACAAGCATATTACTACTGAAGGAGAAATTCTTCGTATTACCGAAATGGTTAACATTTTTGATAAAGAGCAAAGAGAACAGGAGGTAGAGAAAATCACCAATAAAGCCGCCAAGGCGGACCACATTGCCAGCAGAACAATCAAAGCAATAAATGTGAAAATGAATGAAGACCCTGTTTACTTCAAAAAACTGTCAAGGCTGATTCGTGATACTATTGACGATTATCACCAACACCGAATTTCGGAGGCCGATTACCTCAACAAGACCAAAGAATATGAAGACCAATTTCATAACGGAAGACAGGATAACATCCCTGAAAACTTAGTTGGAAATGATACTGGCATAGCCATTTATAACTTAGTAAATGAGATTTTCAAAGGTCACTTGAAAAGATCAGAAGCTGGTGAAAATGTAGGAGCAATCATAGCAGAGGGAATTGATAACGTAATTAAATCAATCGTCTTTGAAAATGGCAAACCCATCATTGACTGGGTGAACAAGTCAGACATAGAGGGGAAAATCAGGATTGATATTGATGACTACCTATTTGATATAAAGGCTCAGCAAAGTATTGAACTACCATTTGACTTGATAGATGACTTGGTTGAGGAAGGACTAAAAGTAGCGAAGTTGAAATATGTCTGATACAGCCACGATAGAATCATTAGTTTTCGGTTCTAGGGAGATCAAATTTGAACTCTCCTATAAGGATCGCAAAACCCTCGGCATTCGAGTTTATCCCGATTGCAAAGTAAGGGTGATTGCTCCCCTCGAAACCACAGAGGAGAAATTGAAAACAAAACTCAGGGAGAAAGCACCTTGGATCATCAAGCAGCAACTTGAGTTTCTTTTCTATCATCCGCTAACACCACCCCGAAAATACGTAAATGGTGAAACCCATCTTTACTTGGGAAGGCAGTACAAACTTAGAATTGAAAAGGCTGCAACCAATAAAGTTAAACTGTTTAGAGGAAGGCTATGGGTATTGAAAAAAGACAATACAACTGCCAAAAACCTCCTATCTGAATGGTACAGAGAAAAGGCTACTATTCACTTTGAGGAAACCCTAAAAAAGATACTACCGCTTTTTAATCGATACAATATCGATCAGCCAGAGCTTCAAATCAGGCAAATGCCTAAACGCTGGGGAAGTTGCACTCCCAAAGGAAAAATAATTCTTAACCCTGAGTTAATAAAAGCACCTAAAGGGAGCATTGAATACGTCATTATACATGAACTGTGTCATTTGATTCATCACAATCACACTCAAGCATTCTATAACCTTCAAGCAGCGATATTGCCAGACTGGAAGAAATGGAAAGAGAGACTTGAGACTACTTTAATTTAAGACGTCTTCAATATTCATGCAAGACCTTGAAACTTGGGTTCTTTTTACCCACATTTAGCGGAAGAACAATTAAAAAGACAGCGATTATGGGAGTAGACTTCTTCGTACAGAAAAAAAATCTAAGATTAGATGAAATCAAAGCAATCATGAATACTATTCAAACTGACAACGCAGAATTGAAACTGACAATCTATGATAAACTTCCTGAAGAAATGCTTGACCCGTTTCTTAACTCATATAAAAAAGCCACTGAAGAGATTGATGACCAAATACGATCTTATACCCGTGAAGAGTTAACAAAAGACTATTCGAGTCAAACGGTGTTCATTGTAGTTACCAAAAATAACCATTTAGTGGGATGGATAGACGCAGAAGTAATTAGCTCGTTGTGCACGGTTAAAAGCCTCTTTGTTGAAAAAAATTTCAGAGGAAAGAGAATCGCCAAATGGCTGCGGGGGTCACTGATTCTGCATTGTGATCAATTCTTCACTGAGGCACAAAAATTCCAGACAAATGTTGCTTCAAACAATATTGCTGCATTAATTGGGATTGGTTCTTTTAATTTCAGAACAAAACTAGGTTGGCATGCAATATCTTATGCAGATCAGGAATTGCATGGACCCAAGAATGACACATCTAATTAGAAGCGTAAAGGTCCTTATGAAAGCTTCTCCTAATTAGGAGAGGTAAAATTAATACTCCAGAATTTCGAGCAATTAACTGCTTTACAGGATAGGGAAAGTTGCTTGAAGGAGATTCCATAGTGAGGATTCCCTTTTCATTGAAGCAACACCTTCTTACTCAACACCGCCCCCTCCTCACTTTCAAATGAAAGCACATACATGCCTCTTGCGAGGTGGGCGACTTGGTACATATAGGTGGTGGGCATTTCAGGCGAAAGGAGGACGGTGCTTCCTTGGAAAACGATTCTTCCGTTTAAATCTGTTAAGCTGAAGTGCCCTTTCATATTGAGGTTGGTCTCAACGTACACAGAAAGTACGTCTGAAGCGGGGTTGGGGTACGTATTGAAGCCTAGTTGAGCTTCATGCTCTATGACTCCCACAACACAATCTGGCACGAGGCACCCATCTGAATCAAGTTTCATGATCCAAATATCATCTGTTTCAAAATCAACGTTGTCAGCGACCTGGCCTGCACAAACATAACCGCCATCTGGATCTAAGGTCATGTCAGTGAAATACCCACTGGTATTCAAGCCATTGTCCCACAAGTACCTTCGACTCCAAATAGGAACGCCTAAAGAATTTACTCTGTGAATCGTGCCATGCGGAATCCGATAGGTCAAGTCAGAAGGAATCAATTCGGATGCACCACATGCTACAATACTTCCGTCAGCCAATTCTATCCCCTTAGACAACACTCTATTGCCGGATGGGAATTGAGGATATGTTCGTTCCCAAATGAGCGTGCCATCCTCTTTTGATCGTTTCGCGATGTAGTTATATCCATCGGAGGGATAGGTTGAACCACACATATCCCCTACCACCAAGATTTCGTTATCTGAAAGTACACTCACGAATGGGTTCTCCTCAACCAAAGGTGAGCCATAGGTAACTTGCCAGATTTCATTTCCTCCAGAATCGGTTAAAATTAATCGATGGCTTCGAAACGGATCATTTCCGTCAGGGTCGACTCCGCAACCAATAATGAAATCGCCATTGTCAAATTGTGCCAAACTACGTGGATCGAGGTCTCCATTGTATACGTACTCATAGCTTTGGTCCCATTCGAAACTACCAGTATCAGAAAATTTAACCAATTTGGTTATCGTATATTCCTCCTCCGAGGAATTCACGAGCAACGCATAGCCTCCGTCTATCGTGTGTATCGCTTTAGTTCCGGAATAATGCGTGGTGGTGTCCCCATAGGATCGGGTGAACAGTGTGTCTCCTGTTTCTGTGAATCCAATTAGAAGAGCACGGCTACTTTCAGCGAACACAAGCGCACCCGCTTGAATGTATCCCAGACCTTCTATATATTCACCAGCGTCCCTAAATCCAGCCCCAAAACTTCCATTTTCATTCGTATACGTAATGATACTTTGTACTTCTCCTAGTTGATTGATGGTGAAAAAAGTGGTGCCCAACGACTCATCCTCTAGCCCCCCATATCTTGTGATAATATAACCTGTAGAAGTTGGCTCAATGTTTCTGACCAAATCAAAATTTTCACCTGGAATGACATCATATCTTTTTGACCAGGTTTGAGCCTCACATTTTGCTGTTAGAGCAATGATGATAAAGACTAAAAAAGAACGAATAAATGGATTCATGAGCCGATTTTTATTCAAGTATTATTTTCTTACTCAACACCGCCCCCTCCTCACTTTCAAATGAAAGCACATACATGCCTCTTGCGAGGTGGGCGACTTGGTACATATAGGTGGTGGGCATTTCAGGCGAAAGGAGGACGGTGCTTCCTTGGAAAACGATTCTTCCGTTTAAATCTGTTAAGCTGAAGTGCCCTTTCATATTGAGGTTGGTCTCAACGTACACAGAAAGTACGTCTGAAGCGGGGTTGGGGTACGTATTGAAGCCTAGTTGAGCTTCATGCTCTATGACTCCTACTTGACACCCAGGAATTAAACATCCGTATTCATCCAACTTTAGAACCCATATATCACTGCTTGGGTGGTCTTCGCTCCAATAAACGCTACCGCTGCAGACAAACCCACCATCCGATGCACGTTTAAGATCACGGATCCAACCTCCAACACCAGCACCTTCATCCCATGCGTAGCGATGCAACCAAAGACTATCTCCTTC
>CAYGUR010000117.1:0-10045 GCA_964353035.1 uncultured Comamonadaceae bacterium
AGAAAGAACAGAATAGTACAAAAGTGAATGCTCTTCTGGCTCTATTGCGATTTGAGCACCAATTCTACTCTGCGGTTTTTCGCCTTTCCTGTTTCAGAGATGTTGCTGTTCACAGGAGCTAGTGGTCCCACACCGTGAGGTAACAGCCTTGTTTTTTCTATTCGGTGTTGTGCAATGAGATATTCGCTCACGGCGATAGCTCTTTTTGAAGACAAATCGATGTTGTACTGCACTTCTCCAGTCATATCGGTGTGTCCAACAACAAATATGACCGCAGTTGGATGTTGTTTCAAGAAGGCGGCTATTTCATCCAATAGTGGTTTTGACGCGTCTTTGATGGTAGATTTATTATGGTCGAACAAAATCCCATCAAGCGCAATTTTACCTTCTGTAAATAATTGGTCGGCAATAAATTCAGCGTTGACAGTTATCAAATCGTCTTCCATTTCTTCGGTTTCCAGTACATCCAGTAGCACAACGGTTTCATTGTCAGAATATCGTTTTCCCGAAATGGTGATATACACATTGCCCTTCTTTGCGGCAACATAAAACGTACCGCCAACGGAGCCAGATCCTTGATTGATTTTAATGCCAACGTTGGACGGGAATGGGTTCGATTTGTAAAACGTCACTAACCAAGTATGGCCACCTACATCGGTAGATACATTTCGTTCCTGATGCATTTTGTTCGCCAATAAGGTAAATCCGCCATTTTTCAGAGCTGTGATGTAGTTTTGATAAACCTCTGATACAATTTTGTTCCCTTTGAGTGAATAGTAAATTCGTGTTTGCTTTCCAGAAACGGTTGTCCATTCACCAATGGTGCGATAATCCGTTTCTGCTCCGGTAGCAATGGCGAACTCACTGAAGTTCTTCGTGTCACAATATTCAATGATTGCCCCAGGATAGCGTGTGATGACCGGATGGTCTTGGCAACCAGCAATATCAGATTGTGCATTGGTAGAATGAAGACACAGGAAGATGTAAACCGAAAAAAAGACTATTCTGAGCATAAACGAATGGGGGTATAGATCAATGGTAAATTTTACCTTTTTCCTTCCTTGACCATAGACATGCCAGAGGGTCCGGTATGGGCGACTGGAATTTTACTACTACCTGTGTAGTTAAACAGCAGGTCGGAAGAATGATCAAGCATTGAGCAATTAGAGGTCGATATTGAACGAGCCATTATCTGCGCTGATACTGCCTCCCAGAGGCTTAAGAGCCATATAGCTGAAGGTCCCACTGATGTTCCCACTGCTGATGTTGGTGAATGTGATTGTCCCCGTAGCACCCTCGATGACCGTAGAATATCCATCAGAATTTAAATAGTCTTCTCTGTAACTCGCCTGAAAAAAGCCAGACTCAGCCGAATATGCTGTGTTTTCTTCAATACCTGAAGTGGAAACCACATTCAACGACATGTAAGAGCCATCTGAACCGTAAGCCTGAATGTTAATGTTCAAATTGGTGTTTTGCATACCAACAGCTCCAACAGGAGAATGCGGACCATCAGGAGAACTTTGCCATACCTCTCCATCAATCAATGCTGATACAGCGGCCTCACCTGCATTACTTGGATTATTTGTAACGGGTTCTTCCTTTTCCTCTTTTTTACAAGAAGTCAACATGATTGCCGAAGCCAAAAGCGTGAAGAAAAATAGTTGTTTAAATTTGAACATAGCAGTAGTGTTTCATTAGAAATAAAAAACGAAAGTAGAGTGGCTGAAATGGGCGTGCAATAGCCCATCTGCGTCATTTCGAACTGAAGAAGAGATGTGATTCTAAACCAACCTGTCTTTTATGCTCTTATTTACTGCTTCTGCGCGGGAATGCACATGGAGTTTTTGATAGATGTTTTTAATGTGGTTGCGCACAGTATGTCCACTAATGAACAGTTGTTCAGCAATTTGAGAGTAGTTTTTTCCTTTGCAGAGCAATTGTAGGATTTCAAGTTCCCTGTTACTTAATGGAGAAGTTGGTTCAGGGCGAAAGTAAGTTGTGACCTTCCTTGCAATGCCTGCCGACATAGGCGAACCACCAGAGTGTACTTCCTTGATATGTTCAATTAAGGTTGCAGGCGGTGTATCTTTCAATAAATAGCCTGTGGCCCCTGCTGCCAACGATTGAAATACGGTTTCATCATCATCCCGAATCGTGAGCATAATAAAATCAGTCTGTTCAAGGCTTTGCTTTAGTTGTTTGACTCCTTCAATACCGTTCATTCCAGGTAGCTCAATGTCCATGATGACTACATCTGGTTGTTCTTGTTTAATGGGGGAAATGGCACTTTCACAATCAGGAAATGACAATGCACAACTCAATCCTGGCGAGCTGTCAATCAGGATGGTCAACAAGTTCCTGATTTCATCATCATCTTCAATGATAGCAACTGATATGTTCTGTTGAGTGGGGGACATTTTGTACGACTAAGCTACGATATATGGGAAAAAGGGAGCTAATTTATATGGAACATTTAACCATGACCGTAGTCCCCTGATTTTTGACTGATTGTATGCTTATTTCGGCGTTGATGGCTTTCGCTCGTTGCTCCATATTTTTTAATCCATACCCTTTTGGTGAAGATGGATTGTTGATGTCGAACCCAGAACCATTGTCTTCCAGTTTTATTTCTAGCACATCCTGATGAACTGCAAAAGAAAGGTTGATTTCACTGGCATTGGCATACTTCGCACAATTGTTCATGGCTTCTTTGAACACCAACAACAAGGAGCGCCTTACTTGCATTGATACTTTTATTTTTTGAAACCGTACATCTAAGGCTGAAACAGAGAATGTAGAATCGGTGAGGGAAAACAGTGCTTCTCCAAACGCAGTTATACGAATGGCTGTGTCGTAGAAAGTGTCTTGTCCCGAATCCATGGTCCAGATAAAATCACGCATCCCGGCTGCTAGTTTTTGGATATTTTGCTCAATACCCATTAGATATTCCAGTTGCTTCGTGTCATTTCCCGAACCTCTTCGAGCGAGTTCGGTGAGCAGGTTTATTTTGGTAATCTTATTTCCGGCTTCATCGTGAAAGTCGCGGGCGCTTTCCTGACGAAAGATTTCCCTCTCTTCGGTTCGGGCTTTTTCAATTGCTGCATTTTGTCGTAAGACCCGAGTGGTGGCATTGATACGAGCGCGAATGAAAACGTAAATACTGCTCAGGAACAGCACGAAGTAGATGAAATAAGCCCAAGTAGTTCGCCACCATGGAGGGGAAATCATCAATTCGATCGAAGTTCCTTGTTCGTTCCAAAGCCCATCATTGTTCGCTGCTTTAACGCGGAAGTTGTATTCGCCTGGGTCAAGATTGGTATACGTCGCCAATCGATTCTTCCCAGCAGGAAGCCAATCTTCATCAAAGCCCTCTAATTTGTAGAGGTATTCATTTTTTTCGGTATTGATATAATTCAGTGCAGTGAAACCCAAGCTAATGACCTTTTGATGGTAATCAAGTTGAATGGTATTTGAAGCAAAAGGAGAGGCGGCTAGTTGAAAATCGGCATCCAATCCGTGGGACTCAAGCGGTACGATTTCGTTGTAGAGCCTGAACTCTGTAATCTGCACTAAAGGCAGATGTGTATTTTCAATCAGACGATCAGGATGAAAGAAACTCAAACCATTTACTCCACCAAAAAACAATTCGCCTTGAGCGTTTTTGAAATAAGCATTTTGGTTGTGTTCATTGCTTTGAAGGCCATCCGAAGAATGAAAGACCCTTTCTACAGACGCTGTTTGCGGATTGAATTTGATCAATCCGTCATTGGTGCTAAGCCAAAGGAAACCGCTGTTATCTTCCACAATTCCATAAATCACTTCATTGGGAAAGCCATTTTTACGTCCATAATTTTCAAACAAATCGAATTCACTCAGATTATTTTCACCTCGGAATTTTTCAAACATTCCCATTTCCAATGGGATTTTCAATTTACTCAAACCACCAGCTGTTCCAACCCAAAGTTGGTTGTTGCTGTCTTCGAAGAAACACAGTACAAGGTTATTGACTAGACTGTTTGAATTCTCTTTTGAGTTTCTGATGTATAAAAACTGTTCATTTGCTTGATCAAACAGATTGATCCCGCCTGTTGCGGTACCCAGCCAATAGTTGGCATAGCTGTCTTTGAGAACGTGGTAAATATGAGTGTGGTTCGGACCACTTCCATCAGGTTTCATGGGGTAGTCCTGGGTCCTTCCTGTCGTTTTGTCAAAACAAATTAATCCTCGTCCGCCAGTGCCGAGCCAGAGGTAATTTCCATCATCTAAAATGTATTGGATGTTTGCATTACTTAAGGTGAATCGTTTGAAATAGGCTGTTGAAAGTGGTTTGTCTTTGTCCCAAATCAGTTGATTTAGACCACCCCCTTTTGTTCCTATCCACAAAGTTTTTTCGTTGTCAAGGCATAAAGAAAGTAGGTAGTTTGACGATAAGGATGTTGGGTTTTGGCTTTGGTGGTAGAATGTTTGATAATTCTTTGTTTTTCGATCATAGACATTAAGCCCATTCGTTGTTGCGATCCAAAGCCATTCATTTACACTTTCAACAATCCCTTTGATGTGGTTGTCACTTAAGGTATTCTCCTTCGCTGGATGATTTCGTAACAAGCTAAATTCATTTTTTTCCTTTTCCAATTTTGCCAATCCGTTTTGTGTGCCCACCCACAACACCCCGTCTTCTGAGCGGAATAATGAAAGGATACTGTTACTGGGCAAACTGTTTTGGTTTTCGGCACTATGTTGGAAAAGTTGGGTGTTGCCTGTGTGCGTGTCAAAATAAATTAATCCGTTGTTGGACCCAATCCAATAGCCTTCGCCATCAATTGATGCAATACATTTTGAGAGCGTAAGCTGTACATCCGATTTGATATCGCCTGAGCGGAGCAGTACTTGATGGTTTTCGTTGACCAAGTCGAGAATTAAGAAATGGGTAGGAGTGGTCAGCATCAGCTTTTTATCCACTACTTGGATATCCTGGATGCTGGTCAGTGAAATTTCATCATCAAATGGCAGGTTTTCAAAAAGGATGCTTTCATTCGTTTTTGTATTAAAACGGACCAGACCATTGGAACTACTCATCCAAAGAACAGAAGGTTCCTCAAAAGCAAGTTGACTGATATAATTTCCGGCCTGTCCATCACTGTTTTCATGTTGTTGTAAAAAGCGTTCAATGTTTCCGGTTAAAACGTTCAGACGACAAACCCCGTCATTGGTAGCTACCCAAACATATTCTCCAATACGAATAGATGAAAAGGTATTGTTGTGGGAAAGGCTGTTCTTGTTTTCAGGATCTCTTTTGTGGTGGATGAATGTTTCGGCCGAAGGATTAAACTGGGTCAATCCGCCGCCAAAGCTACTCAGCCAGAAGGTCCCTTCTTCATCTTCAAAAATATCCCAGATATAATTGTTGGCCAGTGAATTTTTGTTTCCAGCGTCATGGCGAAAAACGTTGAATTGGTAGCCATCAAAACGCGATAATCCGTCTTGCGTTCCAAACCACATAAAGCCATATTGGTCTTGATGGATGGCATTTACAGTGTTTTGCGCCAGTCCATGTTCTGTATGATAATTGTGAAATAATGGATTGTCAGGTTGTGCGATTAAGTGATCAGCGCAATTGATCAAAAAGAACAGTAAAACCCAATGTCTAATTTCCAGATGCATTTCACCAACGAATATAGTTGAATTCATCTTGAGTTATTTGCATGGGTTAACGCTATTGTATTTGGTGAATCCGTTAGACAACTTCAGGTTCAGGTTGCCTGATGCCACTGTGATGATGCAGAGATGAGTTTTATGTGTTGGGCATAGAGCCGGTAGATCATAAATCAGGTGCTTCTTACCATCGACTTTATATGGTGCTCAACCAAGATCATATTGTGATCCTCAATGAGGCTTGGATTGCTTCGAAAAACAAAAAGAAAAAGAAGTGATTTAGAACGAAGAACTTCAAAGGCCTCCAATTGGGGGCCTTTTTTTCGTTCTGGCAAGTACATTAGGTTTTCTGAACTAGGCGTTTTCCACTGTTTCGATAGCAAACTTCTTTATTTTAACGACTACTTTTCTCTGTCATTTGTTACATCGACAACTTGACAAGTAGGGTTGCAGTTTACCTCGAAGTTCACAGAATTGGCGATATAACAAATTTCGTGTGCTTTGTGATGTAGGGCAATAGCCTTGTCTTTCATTGATTCCTCAGCTACCGTGAACACGGGATTTAACGTCACCGATTGAAAGCTGCCGCCACCACTCGCTTTTTCAATCATGATGCCTGTTGCTTGGTCTTCGTAGGCGGTGATATTCACTCCTTCCATTGAACAAAGATAAAGGTAGGAAAGCATGTGGCATGAGGCGATGGAGGCCACCAACAAATCTTCAGGATTTAGTTTGGATTGATCGCCGACCTGCTTGTTATCAGTGGTTAAGTGCAGGTCTGGCTTTCCTTCCATGCTGACGGTATGACTTCGGTCATAGGTTCTTACATGACTAGTTCCAGTGCCTTTATTGCCTGTCCATTCTGCCTTGAGCTTATAGTTGTGTTGATGATCCATTTCTTCTTTTTGACGGAGTAAAAAGCTTGTTAGCGCTTGTTTTATCGATGTCATGAAAGATAACAGTTTGTCTTCAATCAATCAGATAGTGCAAGTATTGTTGAATGGAAATGTCACAGATTTAGTTCAACCCCCTTCAACAGCTGCTTCATTTGGCAAAAACGTTCAGCATAGTCTTCTTCATATTCAACCACTAGGTTTACTGCATACAATTTGTGTTGAAGTGTGTCGAAAACAGGGATGTAGCAAAAAACGGATGGTAAACTCGAATCTGAATCGAGAAGGATGTAATACTGATGCTTCGCATTTAGAATGTCTGTGATCCCTGTTGCTAGAATGGTGTTGTCCTTCGCTAAATTCGCTTCTTCTGCATCCCAATCCCAATCACCAGAGTACGTCAACTCAATCACGCTAAAACCTCTGATGTATCCAAGAGAGCTATCTCCCACAATTAATCCATTTTGGGTATCATCTAGTATCCGTTTTGGTCTCCAGCTGCTATCTGGAATTACATAGCTGAAGTGGTTGAGTGAATCTGTGATCCGAATTCCGTCTCGGAGGTTGAGTGCAGATGAAGCGCAGTTGGTGAAGATGTTGGGTGCTGAGGGTGAGGTGCAGGAAACAATGAACAAACACAATTGAAAAAAGATAAGCTTTTTCAAGAAATTTACAGACTGATAACGCGAAATCACTGTTTTAAAGATAAACGGACTCATACTTTTCCACTAATCAAATCCCTCACTTCCATCAAAGCGAATCCCAACAAGTTTAAACCACGCCACTGGTGCGGATTGTGAATGGTTTTTGCATCTTTGGAAAGACCAACGCCCCAGATTTCGTCAACCGGACTAGCTTCAACCAAAATACGTTGCTTTGTATTCAGCAAGAAGGTCCGTAAGGCATCGTTTTGGTTGAACTTGAGGAGGTTCCCTTCGACCACAATTTGTATTCTATTTGCATTCCATATATCATTGTCGAAGTTGGTCACCTTCCGTCCAAGTTCTTTAGCTTCTCCTGGAGCATGACAATCTAGAATTTGCTGGGCGATTGCTAAATCGTTGAATAGCAGGGCCTTTTGGTACATCATCCAATGTTCGGTTGATCGAAAGGTCAATCCATTGTGTTCAAACCTACATTTCCACCATTGGCTCAAACAACTGCTATTCACACTTCCGTCCATTGCTGGAGTATGTCCCCAGAAGAAGAGGAATTTCAATCGTTCATCGGAATCGAACTTCGTTTTAAGCCACTGAATATCATACATAGGTAAGGTGCTAGTTTCGTCTTGTCAAATGGATGATGACCCTGCGATTTGTGAGATGTGCTTGTTCTTTTGCTTCTTCACTTTTCATTTTTGCGATGGCTTCGTTGGGAACAAGTAGCTCACGTTGTCCTTTTCCAACAGTAGATAAACGATTTGGGTCGATACCCAATTCAACAAGGTCGTTTGCAATGGCGCTGGCTCTTCGCGCAGAAAGTGAATCGTTCGCTTCGATTGTGCCACGCGATTCAGTATGCACCTCAATAATGAAATTGAAGGTTGGCTGTTCCTCCATGAATTGAGCCAATTCAACTGTCCATTCATCTGGTTGAATTTTTAGATCTTCAAATGGAAATGCATAGTAGACCCGCAAAGAATCACCTTCGTTAAAAATACTGTCTTGAAGGGTTTTGTAGCCGTTTTCTTGCGCACAGAGCGAAAGGACAAAGACCAAACTGAATATGAGGATAAAAAGCTGCTTCAAATGGATTGCACGATGAAGGCTAAATATAGAAAATGTCTTCTAGATAGGACAGTTTGGCTGAGCAAAGTGAATATATATTTGGCGCACTCAGTTCCTTTATTCAAGATCGGAGCCGTCTTCTCGATTAGCTTGTGTCTTTTATATAAATCTTCTTATTCCAACACCTAAATTCAAATAATTAAAACTGTTGAGAAGCATATTTTCTTTGATGTTAATCAGCAGTTGAGTTTTATCAAAAATCATTCGGTCAAATACAATCCCAAGTCCTAAGGCTAGACCGTTTTTAGATTTTTCGTAAAAGTAGCCAACATCACCAACAAGCTTGAGTCCAAGGGAAGATCCTATTTCGGTTAAATTATTTTCAATAGTTAAGGTAGCCTTGAGAATATTTGTGTTATTTGAGATTTGATTTTTAATTGTTAAATAGTCAAAGTTTACTCCAAATTCCCAATTATAGTTTGAAGTCTCAATCAAGTTTAATTGTATTTGAGCATCAATAATCCCGCAATAATCAGATTTATGAATTAATGGATAATTGCCAATAACACTAATTGACTGGGAAAATGCACAAATCGATGTAGTTAAAAGGATTAATATTAAACAGTTTTTCATTCTATTACACCTGACGTTCCGGCTAAAAAGCGATGCCATCCCGAAGGGTGGCTATGATTTTTTAACCATTGTTACCTGCTGTTGTTATTTGAGGAACCCATAAATAGTTTTCTCCTTCAGCAACTTTCTTCTTTGTTTTAGATTCAACATCAAGTATGTAAATGTCATTAATCCATGTTCTATTCTTTGCTTGTCTATTGTTTGAAAACAAAAGCAAGTATCTATCGTCTGGTGAATACAAAGGATTGGAAAATCCTTCTCCAACCAAATTGGTTTTGGATTTGGTTTTCAGATTCATTTCATAGATACAAGAACCTGATTTCAAAAATCCAGCTAGGTATTGAAATGACACTTTCTGACCATTGCTCGATAGAGTTGGATTGTAATAACCACTGCCAAATTTGGGGTCAAAATTCCCATCAAATTTGAGTAAAACAGATTCTGTTTTTTGCTCCTTAAGAATCAAGTCTCCTCGTTTGGAAACGACCGTTTTTCCCTGAATGATTTCGCTTGACGAGTAGAATCTTTTAAAATCACAAAATCTAATCCCTTTTGATGAAGTTGATGTTCCACCACAAGTGAATGAAGTATCTTTTTCCGAAATCAGTTTTCCTATCGAATTGAATTCTTTAGTCTTAATATTCAAAATTCTATGCTCATAATGCTCATAATCCACTGTTCTAGCCAGATATTTTTTTCCTGAAATAATATCAAAATAGAAAATGCTATCAGTTAAATATTCATATATATCCTTTACCGTATAAGGAGGGTTATCAGTGATGAAAGTGCTATCGCCATCAGCTCTATAAAAATACTTAGAGAAAACCTTTCGGTCTTTCTCTTCACTTCTCATTTTACTTTGATGTCCAACTTGCAATGTACTGTCATTTACGAAAGCGAAATAACTGTTCAAAAACACCTTGTCAGTTGAGTAAATCAGTCGGTCAGAATTTTCCTTGAGAGAATGAAGGTATACACCTTCTTTGTCAACAGAATATACGAATTTCAAATCAGGTTCAAGTTTGGGGCTACCACATGCTGATTGAGAAATCAATACAACAGATATGATTACTAGATTCAGTATACTGATTACACTTCTCTTATTCATTTGCTCTTCTATTCTATTTGAAGGTAACG
>CAYGUR010000118.1:0-8270 GCA_964353035.1 uncultured Comamonadaceae bacterium
GCCATTACTGGCCACAGGATTTTAAGTCCTGCGTGTCTACCAATTCCACCATCCGGGCGAAAAGTTTGGGTTGAGCAAGGCGCAAAGGTATTTAAGTTTATCTATTACTTCCAAGCATTGAAGAAAACAAAGCGTAATCAGTTGTTTATCTATGGTTTAAGGGTAGGTTTACTGCTACTTTTTGCTTGATTTCGCTTGTGGATTGAATGCGAGACATGCTTCAAGCCATTGGTCTAGATCGTCTTCGTTGTCTATACCTTCGGCTGAAACAAAGACGTAGCCTTTCATTCTGCGGCCTGTGAAATCCATCGGTCTTACTCCTTCCAGTTCTGACATCTCCTTTTCAGTTTCTTCGCCAATGCGCCCCATCAATTCGTTACCCACAACTCCACAGCACATTTTGTCATCTACCATGAAGCAGAGTCCTCCCATCATTTTCTTTTCTTCTGTAGGTACTTTTTGATCAGCAAAGAACCGACGAATGCGGTCTGCTAAGAATTCGTCGTATGCCATAACTCCTTGATTGGTAGAGTCAATGTACGAAATCCTAATTTACAGGAACAGGAGTAGGCTTTTCGTTCTTCCCAAACCCAAACTTCCCACCAAAGCAGAACAATGACTGCCAATAGAAGAAATTCTGGCTTGCTTTATCTGCTTCAAACTGAGTGGTGCGTATGTCTGGCATTGAGATGTAACCACCTTTGGTTTCTAGTTGCAGGAAGATAACCTGCCAGAAAGTAACGTCAAAGCCAACAACCAGCCCGCTTCCCCAGCCCGACAAATGGAACTCATCATTTCTTTCATTGGCGAGCAATGTGGCATTGGTTTTTGGAAGCATAATTCCGAGTCCAGCTCCAACAAATCCGTTGAAGGTAATTTTATTCAAGTCTCTCAAATTGAAGAGTTCTTCGTGCCTCCTCAATTCTATGTTGAGATAGTTCAATCCATCTGTGTGCTCATATTTCAAAAAGTCAGGAGAAAGGAGTAAGTGTTCCTTTTCATATTCTCCATCATAAACAGTACCTGAATTTGAAATGTAGCCATCAATCAAGGCGGTTTGGTTCTTCACCATTACGTACTTCATGTGGTCATCTGCAGCAGAAATGCTCCATTTTTCGTTGAAATAGTATCCTAAACGAAGATTGGTTTGAGGAATGGTGATGACTCCTGGGTTGAAATACGGGTTCAATCCAAAAGTGCTTTGGCGATCTCTAGCGTGCACACCTAACAAAGTGAAGTCATAATCTTCGCCAGTAAAGTGAATGTCCGAATTTGAATACAGCGCACGATTCCATCCCCAGTAGGCGAAGAATCTTCCCTTGTTATTTTTTTTATCCAACGGAGATTGCGCAAACGACGTTGCCACTATTCCCAGAAAGGCAACGCAAAACAATAGAGTCCTCATCCTTACAGTTATGAAGGCGCAAAGATGGCACTTTGGTTGGGTTGAGGTACACAGAAAGAGAAAAAGATTGCTAAAACACAATGTCAACCTGCTGATAAGAATAGCTTGCGAAAATCCCTAAGCCACCTTCAATGTTCGAATAAATCTGCACAGGCTGCGCGAACGGATTGTCATTGTTTTGGTAGTAGTTCAGCAGTGTTTGCTTGTACAAGTAGTATTCTTCCGAACAGTTTAGTAACTGTACGGTGAAGTTGGTTTGTACATAATAGACGCTCAGCTCCAATGAGATGTTCTCACCGTTGAAGGCGCTGTCTGTGAAAAAAGCGTCTTCATAGAAGTACTCAGTGTCATCTCCAAAGGGGTTGGAATTGTTTGCCAGTATAGGAGAGTTACTAGAGAAGCCAGTAATGGCCAGGTTCGTTCCAAACTCATCAGTAGCAAGCAGTAAGAGTTGGTAGAAATTTTCTTGATTGCTATTATCAGCAATCGTAACATCAAATACTAAGTCGTTATCAACAATTTCAGGAGTTGAGCTAGAATTCAGGATAGGTTCCGAAGGGATTGTTGTTTCAGCTTGAACAGGATCAAGTCCATTTGCAGAAGCTTCTATTCTATAGGTTGCTCCAATCTCTGGTGTATGATCTAGGGTGAATTTCCCTTCGCCTACACTGGTCATGGTTCCTAGACTTGTGCCATTCTTGAAGAGGGTCACAGTTGCGTTGGGTAATGTTTCAATAGCGCCAACACTAATGACACTTTGGCTTTTCGAAACATAAGCAACAACTGTTTCCAGATTGGGACCGATGAAACAGTTCACAACGAGTTTGTTTCCATCATCTTCAACTTCAAATGGAATTTCTTTTTCGCAAGATGTCAATCCGACGCAGCAAATGAGCATGAAAAATAAATACCTCATGGTCTAAAATTTAAATGAATAAGTGAATGAAGGAAGCAAAGGAAAAAGGCTCGCTTGGAACAATCCTGGTTGGCCTTCACTATTGCTGCTGAAGTACAAGAAGAACGGATTTTGCCTGTTATACATATTGTACAACCCAAAGCTCCAAGTTCGCTCTCCAAAGCGTGTTTCCTTGTGCAGGTTGATGCCAACATCAAGCCTATGGTAGGCAGGCATGCGATAATCATTTCGTTCCTTGAAGTAATCTGCAGGAGGTGAGAAAAAGTTTTCGTTATTGCCATACACGCTAGGATTGGTGTTGAGCGTGTTAAAACTTGTAGTTCCCAAGGTTACAGCATTTCCCGTGCCGTAAACCCAAACGAATCCCATGTCCACATTGTCATTGATGTGATATGAAAGGGCGAGGCCAATGTCATGTCTTCTGTCATAACGAAATGGAAACGGTTCTCCGAAGTTCAAGTTCTCAAATTCTCTGTTGGTCCAACTCAAGGTATAGCCCACCCAGCCTGTAACAACTCCTGATTTCTTTTCTAAAAGCAATTCGAGTCCGTAAGCATTTCCTTTGCCGACTTCAACGAGTTCCTCCCAGTTCTCACCACTTCCTCTGAACGTAGCGCCGTCTTTGTAATCAATTAAATTGGTCATCCACTTGTAGTAAATCTCTGCTGAGAATTGGAAGTTCTTCTTAAGACTCGTGGCCATGCCAAGTGCAATTTGATCGCTGTTTTGCGGACGTACTCTATCTGTTGCGGGAAGCCAAAGGTCTGTTGGAAGTCCTATTGAAACATTCGTTAAGAGGTGAATGAATTGTGTCATTCGAGCGTAAGATGCTTTGATTGATGTCTTTTCGTTGATCAGGTATCTCCCGCTGAGCCGAGGCTGTAAAGAAGTGTAGAATTTGTCATTGACCGCAAATGCACCTAAATGTAATCCCCCGTTGATCTTTAATTTCTCATTGATTTTCCAGTCGTTTTCAATGTAGGCCTGAAATTCATGAGCAAACACAATGTTAGATCCAAAGGTGGTGTCTGTGCTGACTTCGATGTCTTGAAACTCAAACACATTGATTCCTGGTGTGAACTTATGGTACGTGTATCCACCACCCATTTTCCAATACTGATTTGGCGAAGGAATGAAATCAAGGTCCCATTTGATTCCAAAGTCTCTGATTCCCGAATCGTACCTCAGTTTCGTGCTCTCAGTGCCCTCAGGTGATGTTCTTGAATATTCATTGCTAACCAAGAAGCCGTAGTTGCTGTAGGTTCCTGTTACATTGCTGAAAGTTCGTGAGTTGTGGATGTGATTGTACCTCAGAGCCACAATTCTATTTCCCCAAGCTAGTTCAGCATCATTGGACTCTTGGAAATCACCAAAATTCGAATTGTCGAAACCAAAGTACGCGCGATCTTTCCCGAAATAGCCGCTTAGAAATAGCCGATTGTCCTCATTGAAAACGTGATTTAACTTTGCATTGACATCATAGAAATAATAGCCGCCACGCTCACCTTCGCCCAATGATCGAATAAATGGTGCAGCTAGAACATCAATGTAGGTGCGCCTTGCACTCACTAAAAAGGATGTTTTATCCTTTATTATGGGGCCTTGAAGTGTCAATTTGGAAGCGATGATTCCAATAGAGCCTTCGCCATGGAATTCTTTCATGTTCCCCTCCTTCATGCGAATGTCAAGTACAGAACTTGTTCTTCCGCCATAACGCGCTGGAAATCCTCCTTTGATCAGTTCTACATTTCGAATGGCATCGGAGTTGAACACTGAAAAGAACCCAAATAAGTGGGAGGCGTTGTAAACGGGCACTCCATCGAGTAAGATGAGGTTCTGATCTGGTCCGCCGCCTCGCACATAGATGCCGCTCGCTCCTTCGGTTCCAGATTGAACACCCGGTAAAAGCTGAATGGTTTTCATGACATCTCGTTCGCCTAAAAGCACAGGAAGTTGCTCAACCTTCGTCATGTCTAAATCAATCGCACTCATTTGCGTTTGCTCTTGAATTTGCTCTCCCTGTTCTGATGAAATCACCGCTTCTTCTAACAGCGTTCCAGGAGAAAGTGCTACGTTCAACCGTAGGTCTTTTGAAAGCAAAAGCTTCATTTTTTGAGGTTGGTAACCCACGTAGCTGAAGATGAGCTCAACAGAGTCTGCAGGCAAGGTCAGGCTGTAAAATCCATAGATATTTGAACCCGCGCCAACTCGATTTTTTTTATCGTAGACAGTGGCCCCAATGAGTTCTTCCCCTGTTTCTGCGTCGGTCAACGTTCCACTGATTGTAAAGGAGCCTGTTTGAGCAAGCGAAACAAGACTAAAAGTAAAGAATAAGAGTATGAGAAGGTGTTTCATAAAGTCTGTTCGAATCAACTACCTATTGAACATCAAAGAATTCAATTTCGTGTGTTGGAAACGAAGATAGAAAGGATAAATTAACCGTCAACATTGGATTTGTGAACGTCCAAGTTTATTTTGTAAGTGTTAAGTTTTGATTCTCTGTGCCATTGTCTGCACTGTTGTCATCTACTAATTTTCGGTTCACATAACGCAGGCCAATAGAGGGTGGTATGGTCACTTCGATTTCTATATCAGAGAACACAAAGCTAGGCGTACTCATGGATTCCTGAATGCGAGCAGATTTGATCAATGCGCTTAAAATCATGAGCGACATTTTGCGGTCTTTTAGCTCTTCGCGAAGCGCAGCAACCTCTTCATCAGTGGCAATTTTAAATCGGTTAAAATGTAATTCCAAAGCGGGAGGTACAGAGATTTCAACTTGAAAACTCGTGGTTCGGTATCCAATTTTTTCAAATTCAGGGAGCCCTTCTATAATGCGCTCGAAAAACTTAACTGTCTTATGCTCTTCTTCATCTGCAGGTTTACTCAAGTTCCTAAAACCGTCTTTAATCTTGTCAAAACCCTGTCCGAAAAACGATTTGAAGTTATCTTTGAAGTTGTTAATCACGCGTGCTATTTTAATGATGAAGCGTTAAGGATAGTGAATATTGAGTTTGAAACTTGAAAATTCACTGTTGAATGGCGACTTTTGGTGAAAATTTTATTGATTCATGGGGCTTTTACGTTTTCTAGCTATTGCCGCGATTGTCTACTATGTGGTCAGACTGTTCAATCGTCTTCGTAAAAAGGATCGGTTCGAAGCTTACGAGGCTGGAAGAGAGGCTGGTGCCAAGGCGAAAAGTCGAAGCGGTGCATCTTCGAAGAAGAAAAAAGCTGTTGATGATGACCTCGGTGAATACGTAGATTTCGAAGAGGTGAAAGACTGATGCACCTTTCTTTTCGGAGAAGTAGATATTCCTATTATCTTGCCCGCTCAACGCAGTATTATGAAAGATTTCTTGCTTAAGGCCTTGCCACATGGAGTGGCTGTCATCCTTTTTATTGTGCTCTCGAGTGTCTTTTTCTCACCCGCATACAACGGTTTTGAATTGAGACAAGGCGACATTGACCGATTTCTAGGCATGTCCAAAGAACTAAGAGATCTTAGAGAATTCTACGATGAGGACGCTTTGTGGACCAATACCATGTTTGCAGGAATGCCGGCTTATCAGATATCATTACAACAAACGGCGAACGTGCCAAGCATGATTCTTCGCATGGTTCGAACAGCCTTTCCCGGTCCAGTAGGGACCCTTTTCATCGCGATGTTGAGTTTTTACATTCTCGGATTGTGCATGCGCATCAATCCGTGGCTTTCAATAATCGGTGGGATTGCCTTCGGTTTTGCGAGCATCAATATCCTCTACCTCGGGGCTGGTCATGCCTCCAAAGTAAATGCGATTGCTTTGATGCCTGGAGTGTTAGGTGGAGTGCTCTTTGCGTTGAGAGGAAAATTACTCGCAGGGGCTGCGCTAACGGTCTTGTTTTTAAGTATGCAAATTGCAGCTGGTCACCCTCAAATGACTTATTACCTCGCCTTCCTAATCGGATTTGTTGTCATTGGAGAAATCATTCGTCTTGGTCTAAATGGAGCATGGTCGAAGGGTGTCAAAATCGGTGCGGTTCTGGCTGTAGCAGCGGTGATTGCAGTTTTACCGAACATGACTAGCTTGATGTCTACTCTTGAGTACAGTAAATACTCTACACGAGGCGAAACAGAATTAACGATTCGTCCAGAAGGACAAGAATTCAAAGAAGCTCCTGCTGAAGGGTTGGATCGTGATTACATTCTTCAATACAGCATGTCTCGCGGTGAGTTTTGGTCCATGATGATTCCAAATGTAAAGGGCGGTACGGCAGGCACGCTTGGTAGCGAAAGAAAGGTCATGTCGAAAGTGGACAGACAGTACAGACAGCAAGTTGAGCAATCAAACCATTATTGGGGTGAACAGTATTTCTCCGGAGGTGCCTTCTATTTTGGTGCCATTATCATGGCCCTCTTTTTCCTTGGGTTTTTCGTGGTGAAAGATCATGTGAAATGGGCTTTGCTTGCCATCTCGTTGCTTGCTATCGTTCTATCATGGAAAGACGCGAGTTTCTTGACAGACTTCTTCATCAGCACGGTCCCCGGATTTGCAAAATTCAGAGATACGAAGATGATGTTGGTGGTGATTCAAATAGCAGCTCCGTTGATGGCCTTGTTAACCATCCAAGAAATTTGGAAGGGCATTGAAGTAGATCGAAAAAAGTGGTTATATGCTGGAATGGGATCGGTTGTTTTCCTCTTCGTTCTTTTTCTCGCCGCGCCCTCTGCCTTATTTGATTTTATCTCCCGCGATGAGGGTGCTCGTTTTAGTGAGTTCGCTGGGTCAGCTGAAAGCGCAGAACAAGCGAGTTTTATCAAGGGCTTTGTTGAGGAACTCAAAGAAGCCAGAATGGGCATCTTCAGAGCAGATGCGATGCGAAGCTTTCTTTTTGCCATTATCGCCATGGGCTTGTTGTTCGCGCTCTTCTTGAAAAAAGTCAAAGGTGAGATTGTTGTTGGAGTGATAGCGGTGTTAGTATTGGTTGATTTGTGGGGTGTTGACAGGCGATACATGGACAATGAAAAGCAAGGACGTGAATACGTGCATTGGCGAAAAGAGATTGACAAAATGTATCCGCACAATGCGAGTCCAGCTGATTTGGCCATTCTTCAGACTGAAATGCAATTAAATCCTTCGATTCCTGCTGAAATGCAAGAGAAAGTGCAGATGAAGCAAGATAAGGTAGGGCGAAAGCTGGAAAAAGAATACGAAAAAGTGCGCCATTCTGTGCAGTTTGGGGTGCTTGACTTGAATACGAACTACCGGGTTTTGAACATCCAAAATCCGTTCAGTGACGCGCGCACCAGTTACTTTCATAAATCGCTTGGAGGGTATCACGGAGCGAAATTGCGACGCTACGGAGAACTCATTGAATTTCACCTTGCCCCAGAGCTGCAGCGTTTTATGTCAACAGCCAACACTTTAGGTCCGGCAGTGCTGCAAGGAATGGAGTTTTCGAACATGTTGAATGCGAAATACCTTTTACTTGATCCAGGAGGTCAGCCTTTGCCAAATCCGCATGCCAATGGAAATGCCTGGTTTGTTGAAGACATTGAGTTGGTTCCAACAGCAGATGACGAGATGGAGGAACTGTATACCTTTGAATCTAAGCGCACAGCTATTGTTCACGATGAATTTGAGAAAATCGTACCAGATGCCATCATGCTTGATTCTACAGCAACGATATCAATGATTTCATATGCGCCTGACCACATTGAGTATGAGGCAACTTGTTCGAAGGAACAGTTTGCCGTTTTCTCTGAAATTTGGTATCCGGCGGGATGGAAGTGCTTCGTGGATGGCGAAGAAGTACCCTATGCACGTGTCAACTATGTGCTGAGAGGAGTTGCCGTTCCATCTGGTTCGCATCAAATAGAATTTGTATTTCTTCCTTCTGTGCACGCTACCGGACAACTGCTTTCAGGAATAGGCTCTGTGCTCGTTCTATTGATCATTCGGGGGG
>CAYGUR010000118.1:8280-9987 GCA_964353035.1 uncultured Comamonadaceae bacterium
GGGCGCTCTTCATGACTTGGAGAGCACGGAAAAACGAATTGGCGGCCTAAGCCTTGGAACTGGCCCTGCATATTTTCTTTACGCTAGCGTCTGCTTTGCTTTGTTTGGCATTGCTGAAAAAATGGCGCTTTGTTAGGTCAAGTGGCATTCGGTTTAAAACCATTCAATGGGTTTTTATAGTGAAGATTTTAGCCGGACTAGCACTTTGGGCTATCTATACCTACCATTATAAGTACCGTGAAACAAGTGATGCTTTTCGGTATTTTGATGACGCCATGGTGCTTTTCGGCACTTTAAAAACAGATCCTCAAATCTACTTTCGCTTTTTACTAGGCATCAACCTCAATGATCCTGAGCTGGCTCCAGTCTTCGAACAATTGCGAGGTTGGTCTTCGTCCTACTCCTACGGTATCGCCAATGACAATCCAACGATCATTCGTTTAAACATGCTGATTGCCCTTTTTTCACAAGGGTTTTACCACGTTCATACCGTTGTATTTTGTTTTCTAAGTACAATCGGACTGATTGCTTTTGTGCGCGGAACTTACGCCATAGGCGAATTGTGGGTGCATAGAACGGTTGCTTTTCTGTCTGTAGCCTTGCTGCCTACCATTTGGTTTTGGGGTTCTGGCGTCTTGAAGGAAGCACCTTTGATTGCTGCTCTAGGCTTTTTTATATGGACCAGTTCTCAGGTGCTGAAAGGAAAGTGGAAGTTTCTTGTAGGAATGCTACTAGCGCTATTCGTACTCCTGTTTTTAAAACCGTATGTCTTGATAGCCATGCTCCCTGCGGTTACAGCTTTGTTTTTAGGTCGAATACTAAAGATCAAAACCTACCTCCGCTATGGTGCCATTCTAGTTGTTGGGTATGCGCTGGCGGTGAACGCTGATGTCTTCTACAAACCTGGGGACTTCCTGTACATCCTCCAAAAAAAGCAGACTGATTTTTACAATGTAGCAGCCATGAATGAAGCAGGAAGTGCCATTCAAATCACCGAAGTAGACCAATCAGCAGGAGGGTTTTTACTAGACGTTCCCGAGCGATTGATCACGGCCTATCTTCGTCCGTTCCCATGGGAGTTTAGCGGGCTGTTTTACCTGCCGCCCATCGCTGAATCGGTGGTTTTACTCTTTCTTTTGGTTTTGGTACTTTTCAAATGGAGATCGAAGGGCAGGTTGTTGCTGGAAAATGAGCTTTTCTGTTTCGCCCTTTCCTTTGTAATTGTGCTAGGGGTTATCATTGGTAGTGCTGTGCCCGTTTTAGGTGCTGTAGTTCGCTACCGCTTGCCCGGACTTATGTTTGGGGCTCTTCTTGTACCGTTAGTTCTTTATCTTTTCCCGAAATTAAATAGGAGAGTTGCGAATTTATTTTAGCACATTGCTCAACTTATTTTAACAGCCACCGCAACATTTAGCCTAGCTAAGAAGTTATCTTTGCGCCAATGTACTGCCGAAACTTCAAAGAATTTAAAGGGGGCCTTTCCCAGCCTTGCGCTGAAAAAGCCATGCAATTTGATGTTTCAGACTATCAAGTACTCATCCATGATCACATTGATCAAGTGCTTGGAGAACGTTGGAACGCACTGGTTGTGAACAAGAGTGTTTTCCTGCTCATAGAGTACTTTTCTGCCCTCCGCATATTAGACGAAAATTTGAGTTACCGCTTTGCTTGTTTTATCAAAGATTCAGAGTTGGTTGGCGTTGCTGC
>CAYGUR010000119.1:0-1654 GCA_964353035.1 uncultured Comamonadaceae bacterium
AGTAACGGTATTCCAATTTACGAGAATCCAATTGTCTACGGTTGTAGAACTTGTCATTCCCCTGAAGGTAATACTCATCGTAAAGAAGATCGAAGATATCTTCGTCTTCCCAATCGATTTCTTCTTCCCAGTTAAGAACGTATCCTTTGTCGATGAATCGATCAAGCTCTCTCCCGTACTCATCTTCTGCATAGAAATACATTTCGTTGTCATTTTGCGCAAGTGAATTACGCATCAATGAATCTCTAACATACTCTACGAATTGACGGTACTCATTATTCGAAATCTCATGGATGTCGATATAGAAAGCCGGCAATGTTACGGTCTTTGCTTTGGTGTTTAGCGCATATGGAACATCTTGATCACTTGGACCCATGGTAAATGAGCCGTAGTGAATATAGTTCATCCCATAAGGATTCACCTGAACCCAATCCTCTCGAGGTTGAACTCCAACTAGCTCGCCTCTCGGCCCTGGATAACATCCAGCGAGGGCAACGAGCAAGAATATCGAATAAAGCGACTTTTTCATGATTTCCTTGGTTTTACAACAGGTTTAACTTCCAGTCGTAGAAATAGCAGGTTTCGATACTGATACTACGTAAGTATAACAGCGTTTGTTTCAATTTATTTTACAAAAAGAGTGGGTTCATTGGTCTAGTGCGCAATGGAATCCTCATGTAAGAGAAGCAAACACCTACGAACAGCTCATGTGAACCACCACTGTAATTTCTGATTTCAGAGGTTGTTACATCGTAACTGTACCCCATGCGGTAACAGATCGTTTTCTTAAACGTCTTCTCCGATGTGGTTTGTCCGTATTCTACACCTGCGTGAACTGCAATAGCATCACCCGGGCGGTAAGACAGACCTCCGTATATCATTTGGTTGTAAAGTAGGTTAGCATTGATATCTAAGGAAGACTTGTTAAAGTCAGACTTAGCAAGAATGTTCGTGCGCAAATCAAACGTTGAATTGATTGGGAAGTTTTTTCCTCCCATCAAATAGTAGTGACGCGCAGCTTTAATGTTCAATTGATCAAGGTCTTGAGCAGTCAAGTGTGTTGACGAAAGACCAATGTAGTAGTTGTTGGGTACATAGTAGTACAGCCCTAAGTTGAGGTCAAAGCTTCCGTCAGAGACAGCTTGGCTATTGATAGCACCATCACTTGAAATTGATTCAATCCCGTCTGGTGGAAGCCAATCATTCCCCAATTTCTTCCCGTAGAAGCCCATTGCAAGTCCCATTGAAAGCGTTCCTGGACCTGCGTCTAAATGGTACGCACCAGCAGCACGGAAAACGGTGTTGTTTTCTTGTCCGAGTTCATCAGAGTAGAACGTGATACCAATTCCAATTGGAGAGTTCTGATCTTTGGCGTTCTGTAGTCTCCCGTTGTAATTGAACATGAATGTGTTCGGACGTGAAAGTGTGCCGTTCGAGTTTTCGAAACCAGCCCATTGATTGCGGAAGAATCCGCCTATGCAGTGGTTTCCTCCACAGACTCCATCCATCGCTCCAACAAATGCTGGGTTGAAAGATTGTTTGTCATTGAACCACTGCGTGAATTGCGGGTCCTGTTGTGCTTTAATTGCTGTTGAACTTAGTACAACAAACACAAGTACTAGGATACGTGTAATTCCCATTTTCCTCTTTAAAA
>CAYGUR010000119.1:1664-9975 GCA_964353035.1 uncultured Comamonadaceae bacterium
TAAAATGAGCACATCCAGTTTTATCTCCTCTTTGAGAAGTCGCTAATATAGCTAAAATTATCAGCACGCAAAATTTAGCAGGCTGATTAGTTTTTGTGCTTAAATCCTTGCTGGGCAAGGGTTAGAGGTGTGTTTCAGCACAGGTTACCTCCATTTGTATACCCCCTAGGGTATTACTTTTAGGTCAGTTTTTGGAAAGTTTTCCACCATCGGTCGGGCATTTCTTCGTTCGTTGCATCTTGATAATCTTCATAAGTGCATGGAACCAAGTGATGCCGTTGATATCTGTTTCCAGTTCCTGATGGATAAGGAACGTCCATCCACCAACGATCTGTCAATGGTGATTTGTAAAACACCAATTCATGATCTGCCAAAGGAACAATGTAGCGGATGTAATCATCCTTCGTTCCAACAGGATAGTCTCCTCTCCGCTGACTAACGCCTTCAATGAAATGCCAAAGCATCTGGGCAGCCAAATGTGCTGACCGTCCACGTTCGTCATAGACGGGGTTGTATTCATATAGGCCGAAAGAAGTAAGCTTGTCACTCATGCCAGCATACCTGCAGATCTGACACATGTATTCAGCATAGAGTCCATTCGGGCCCGCATGGGCTGATCCAGGACTGTCACCTGCTCGAACGGCAGACAAATCAATACTGACGATGTCTGCATTCCGAATGGCTGGTTCAGCATCACTTATACGTGTGTTGACTTCTCCTAGTCGAACAAGATCGAAATACATCTTCTCCATCAACTCTATCAAGTCTTTGTCTACCAAATAACGCTGATGACCAATGTTACAGTAGTTAAATAGGTAGTTGGGTTGATGAAGTACAATTTGATTCAAGTAGTTGAGCGCATCATTCTGTTCTGGCTTCCCACCAAAATCTAAGCGTTGATCTACGGTTACAAGGTTCACGGTTTGCTCTAAAGACTCATAGGCCGCATAATTGGCGAAGGTAAGATCTTGACTTCCGCCCAAAAGCACAGGAATTTTCTCCGCCCGAAGTAAATCTTCGCAAACCATTCTTACAAGCGCATAGGTATCTTCAATGCGCGCGCCTGCATGAATGTTTCCGAGGTCAACAATCGGCATTGGACTGTCTATGTCGTGCAAACTGTAGAGGTACTTGCGGATTTCATCTGGACCTTCAGCACAACCGTCATTTCCTGCACAGTGACGCTCTTCCTTGATTCCGAAAATGACAATCTTTGCCTCTTCGGTAAATCCCATTTGCTCTTTGGTGTGAACAACAGCACTGTCGGCAATACGTCGCACTCCATCTTCAGAGGGAGTGATAATGACATCAGCAGGCTGGAAATAATCCAATAAGCCGTCCATCATGACTTCTTCTTACGTTTTGGTTTTTCAGGGGCGTTTGCTACAAGTTCTCTTACCTCTTCAAGCGTCAATTCAGAGGCTTCTTTGTCCTTCGGGATTTTGACGTTTTTCTTACCTGCTTTAATATAAGGTCCGTAACGTCCTTCCAATACTTTAATATCTGGCTCTTCGTCCCAACTATTGATCAATGCTTTCGCGTCTTTCTCTTTCTTCTCCTTCAACAATTCAATGGCCCGATCCAACGTAATGGTGTAAGGGTCATCTCCTTGTTCTTCTTTGATGGAAACGAAAATTCCATCATGACGCACGTACGGACCAAATCTTCCGATGGCCGCGCTGACTTTCTTTCCTTCATATTCACCAAGACCTCTAGGGAGCTTGAACAGATCAAGTGCCTCTTCCAAGGTGATGTTAGTGATGCTCTGGTGCGGCAACAACGAAGCAAATCGCTTTTCTTCATCTTCCGCATCGCCAATTTGAATCATCGGTCCGTATCTTCCAATACGCGTGATAATTGGTTTTCCACTTGCAGGATCTGTTCCAAGGCTTCGTTCTCCAGAAGCACGGTCAGAGTGTTCCAAGGTGTGTTCTACACTCTTGTGAAAATCGCCGTAGAAGTCGCGAATCATTTCGTTCCACTCAACTTTTCCGCTGGCGATGTTGTCGAACTCCTCTTCTACGGTTGCTGTGAAGTTGTAATCCAAAATCTCAACGAAATGCTCTACGAGAAAATCATTGACCACAATACCAATGTCAGTAGGGAACAGTTTTCCACGTTCAGCACCTGCCATTTCAACGGCATCTTTATCTTCAATTTTGTTGTTTTCAAGCGAAAGCACACGGTACTTGCGCTCTTTTCCTTCACGCTCTTCTTTCACCACATATCCACGCTTTTGGATAGTGCTAATGGTAGGTGCATACGTAGAAGGTCTTCCAATTCCGAGTTCTTCAAGTTTTCGCACCAAACTAGCCTCTGTATAACGAGGAGGATGGTGAGAGAAGCGCTCAGTAGATACAATGTCTTTCAGGTTGAGGTCTTGTCCAATGGTTAACGGAGGCAACATGCCCTTCGTTGTTTCATCTTCTTCGTCATCAGTTCCTTCTAAGTAAACTTTTAGGAAACCTTCGAACTTAATCACCTCGCCCTTTGCAACAAATTCAAAGTCGTTTTTTGAAATCGAAATCGTTGCTGTGGTCTTTTCTAGTTTCGCATCAGCCATTTGTGATGCCAAGGTGCGCTTCCAGATGAGCTCGTATAATCGCTCTTCATTGCGTTCTCCTTCAATGCGGTGTACCGACATATCAGTAGGTCGAATCGCCTCGTGAGCCTCTTGCGCGCCTTTGCTTTTCGAGCTGTATTTTCGTGTTTGAGCGTAGTCTTCTCCATAACTTGAAGCTATTTCTTTTGATGCCGCCGCTAAGGCATCGTCACTCAAGTTCACACTGTCTGTTCTCATGTAGGTGATGCGACCGCTTTCATACAAACGTTGCGCTACCACCATGGTCTGCGATACAGAGAAGCCTAATTTTCGCGAAGCCTCTTGTTGCAATGTAGACGTTGTAAAAGGTGCAGCGGGCGATTTTTTAGAGGGCTTCGTTTCAAGATTGCTGATGGCATAGTCTGCATCCACACAGCTTTGAAGAAACTCCATGGCTTCTTTTTCTGTGGCGAAGCGTTTCGGTAATTCCGCTTTCAACTCTGTGCCATCCAAGTTGAACAGGGCTACAGTTCTAAAACTGCTCTCTGCCTTGAAATCTACAATTTCACGTTCGCGTTCAACAATAATTCGAACCGCAACACTTTGCACTCTTCCTGCACTCAATGCCGGACGTACCTTTTTCCAAAGTACAGGCGAAAGCTCAAAACCAACAAGTCTGTCAAGTACACGTCGTGCTTGCTGCGCATTCACCAAGTTAATGTCCACCGTTCGTGGATTGTCAATGGCTCTTAAAATGGCCGACTTAGTGATTTCTGAGAATACAATTCGTTTTGTTTTATCGGCCGTGATGTTCAACGATTCAAGCAAGTGCCATGAAATCGCTTCTCCCTCACGGTCCTCATCCGTTGCGAGCCACACAATTTCTGCAGCTTTTGCCAATTTTTTAAGTTCGGCAACAAGTTTTTTCTTGTCGGGTGAAACTTCATAAACAGGCTTGAAATCGTTCGCAACATCAATCGCTAAATCACCTTTTGCAAGGTCCCTAACGTGTCCGTAACTCGATTTGACAACGAAATCTTTTCCTAGGTAGCCTTCAATGGTCTTCGCTTTTGCGGGAGACTCGACTATTACCAGATTTTTCGACATGTGTTTGATATTCTGCAGGTTATCACCAAGAAGTACTTGGCTACACTCAGTAAAGTGCGTTGCAAAGTAAGTACATATATAGGTACTATCACAAGCAAAATATTCTTCGCCCCCATTAAAATGTTTGGAGATGCGAACTGTTATTCATAGAATAAGGTGTAGAAATACCTTCTTGAAAAATCTGAAAAAAATATTTCTGAGCACGAATTTGTTGAATTGTTAACCTTTGTGACAATTTGTCATGCTTCAAGAGATTCCCGTACCTTTGTACCCCTTCAATAAGTCCAATTTGTTGGGGGAATTGTTCCAAGCATAAAATGAACCGCTTACATGCAAGAGGTAGAAAAAGTGATAGATGAAAGTCGCCAAGGCGAAAAACTCATGGTGCCTTCGACCAAAGACTCAGGTAGAAAATTGCTGCTAGAGAGCTACGGATGTGCTATGAACTTTTCGGATTCGGAAATTGTGGCTTCCATTTTAGGGGAAGTTGGGTTTTCGACCACACGTGATTCTGACGAAGCAGACGTTGTACTCATTAATACATGTGCCATTCGTGATCAAGCAGAAAAACGGGTGCGAAAGCGTCTTGAATATTTTAGGTCGCTCAAACGAAAACGTCCTGAAATGGTCATTGGCGTTTTGGGATGCATGGCTGAGCGTTTGAAACAACAGTTACTAGAAGAAGAGCGACTGGTAGACTTGGTGGTTGGTCCGGATGCTTACCGCGATTTACCCAAATTGATTGAGCAGGTAGACAGCGGACAACAGGCCGTGAACGTGCTGCTTTCACGTGAAGAAACCTATGCGGAAATTAGTCCGGTGAGGCTAAATAGCAACGGAATTACAGCTTTTATATCCATCATGAGAGGGTGCGATAACATGTGCTCATTTTGTGTAGTTCCGTTCACACGAGGAAGAGAGCGTAGTAGAGATCCGAAATCCATTGTAAAAGAAGCTCAGGAGTTGTTCGACCAAGGGTACAGAGAAGTAACACTGCTCGGACAGAATGTAGATTCTTACAAATGGAACATCACAAATAAGGGCGAAGTGAAAGATGAATCGCTTCCAGCGGTGAACTTCGCGCAGCTCATGGAAATGGTGGCACAAGTGAATCCATTACTGCGAATTCGTTTTTCGACCAGTCACCCAAAAGACATGACTGACGATGTGCTGCACGTGATGGCGAAATATCCAAACATCTGTAAGTACGTCCACCTTCCCGTTCAAAGCGGAAACAGCGATATGCTCAAGCGCATGAACAGAGGTTATACCAGAGAATGGTACCTAGATCGTATAGCAGCAATTCGAAGAATTATGCCTGATTGTGCGATTTCTACAGACACCATCAGCGGATTTTGCGGGGAGACCGAAGAAGAACATCAAGATACCATCAGCCTGATGAACGAAGTGGTTTTTCATATGTGCTACATGTTCAAGTACTCTGAACGTCCGCGAACGCTAGCAGAACGAAAGTATGAAGACGACGTTCCTGAAGAAGAGAAAGGACGAAGGTTGCAAGAAATTGTAGATACACACATGGCTTGCGCTGCCGTTCGAACCAAAGAAATGCTTGGTAAGACCATGGAAGTCCTGGTAGAAGGAACTTCAAAGAAGTCTGAAGATGAATACTTCGGACGAAATACCCAAAATATGAATGTGATTTTCCCAAAAGGAGATTACAAGCCGGGAGATTATGTGATGGTGCGTGCAGAGAGTTGTACCGCCGTGACCTTGATTGGAACCGTAGTTAACGACTAACAAATGGAACTTCAAACTGTAAAACAGCGCTTTGGCATCATTGGGAATTCCCAAGCCTTGAACAGAGCAATTGATGTGGCTGTTCAAGTGGCGCCAACGAACATTTCCGTTTTAATCAATGGCGAAAGTGGAACGGGGAAGGAAGTCATGCCGAAGATCATTCACAACTTGAGTGCACGGAAACATGGACCGTACATCGCTGTGAACTGCGGAGCAATTCCCGAAGGAACTATTGATTCTGAATTGTTCGGACACGAAAAAGGAGCGTTTACAGGAGCTACAGATTCTCGAAAGGGCTACTTCGAAGAGGCCGATGGTGGTACTATTTTCTTGGACGAAGTTGCTGAGCTTCCCTTACAGACGCAGGTGAGATTGCTCCGTGTCTTGGAAACAGGTGAATTCATTCGCGTGGGGTCAAGTAAAGTGATTAAGACTGATGTGCGAGTGGTGGCCGCTACCAATGTGAAGTTCGGCGATGCCATTTCGAAAGGTAAGTTCAGAGAAGATCTTTACTACAGACTGAACCAGGTGCCGATTTACATGCCGCCTCTGCGTGAACGAAGAGAAGATATTTACTTGCTGTTCCGAAAATTCACCACTGATTTCAGTGAAAAATACCGCATGCCTCCGTTGATGCTCAGCGAAGAAGCCGTTGTGCTTTTGCAGAATTACCGATGGCCGGGGAACATCAGACAGCTTAAAAACATCACTGAGCAAATGTCGGTGATTGAGCAAAGCAGAGACATGGGCGCCGCTGAATTGAAGCAGTATTTGCCCCTTGACCAAGGCAGTCAGCTACCGATGGTCATCGATGATAAAAAGGAAGATGCTTCCAATTTTTCTGAGCGCGAAATTCTCTACAAACTACTGTTTGAGATGAAGGCAGATCTGAATGATGTGAAGAAATTAGTGCTGCGGTTGATCAAAAATGACGGACATTTAGACAATTCTGACGCGAATGTAGAATTGATGAAGAAGGTGTTTCACGATGAAGCAGCCGCACAAGAAGATGGTGCTGCCTACCTGCAGCTTCCTGCCCGCTCACATGCAGAACACTTGAGGGATGATGTTCCTGAAGACGATGATGAGCACGTTGAAATTGAAGAGACGTTCAGCTTAATGGAAACTGAGCGTGAACTGATTCGCAAAGCATTGATAAAACACGCGAATAAACGTAAATATGCCGCTCGCGAATTGGGTATTTCAGAACGTACCTTGTACCGAAAAATCAAAGAGTACAATTTGAAGTAAATTGAAGCCGTTTTTAGAACCCATGAGAACACGTGTAATTCTACTTTCAATTCTTTTCTTCGCTTCGTGCGGAATTTATACGCCTTACGGTGCCCAGACGTCTGGCGCTAAAACGTTTTCGGTTGATTACATCAAGCCGCAAACGCCATTGGCTAGTCCGAGCGTTGCACAGAACTTTACAGAAGCCTTGCGTGATTTGATCCAACGTCAGTCAACACTTCGTCTTGAAGATAAAGATGGAGAATTGCAGTTTGAAGGGATGATTACCGATTACAGAATTTCTCCGGTAGGTGTGTCAGGTGAGGAAACTGCTACGCGAAATCGATTGACGGTGACAGTGAAAATTAAATATACCAATACCCTAGAGCCAGATTTGAATTTCGATCGTTCATTTTCGAAGTTCTCAGATTACGATAGTACGCAAGACTTACTCAGTGTAGAAGAATTGTTGATGTCTGACATTTCGGAACAGTTGACCCAAGAAATCTTTAACGCCTCACTCGGAAACTGGTAATGCAAAAAGAGCAGTTCTATAAAGCCCTTGAAGCTCCCAAAGAGCACCTTCCAGCCCTGCGAGATGAGCTTTTGAGTCTTTCCAATGCGTATCCGTGGTTTGCGCTTTCGCACGTCTTGTTGAGCAAAGCAGACCACCTGGCCGGACATGTTGCCTTTGATGCGAACTTGAAACGGGCTGCAATTTACACGGGAGAGCGTGAGGCGCTTTTCGACTTAATTCACAAAGAAGATTTCTCTGCAAAGATTCGTGCGTTTGAGGAAGAAATTCAGCGCATGGAGGAAGAAGTTGACGAAGAGCAAGTTGCAGAGCCTGAAATTGAGCAGGAAGAAACAGCAGCAGTCAGTAAAGAGCAAATACAGCCTATTGAGGAAGTTGAAGTGCTTGAACATGCAGAAACATCTGCGGAGGCGGAAGCTGTTGAAGCGGAGGTTGCTGTGCCCGAGGTTGAACCAGAATTGAAGAAAGCCGAGGAATCGGTGGTGCATGAAGAGGAACGAAAAGAACAGGGAGTTCAACCTGCAGCGGAAGAAGAGGGCGAAGAAAAGATTGCAGAGCGAAAAAAGCTAAAAGACTTTGAAGGTCTGCAACAAGAAATATTGTTGGAAGCCATTTCAAGCTCAATTGAACAAGAAGTTCAGGTTGAAGAGCGTAAAATCACTCTTGAATCTGCGCAAAAGGAAGAAGTTGAAACGCCTGCTTCAGCTCCAACTGAAGTGGAAGAAGAAAAAAAGCAACTTTCTTCGTTTGCTCAATTTCTACAGAAAAGGTCGAAAGAAATAGCGTGGGAGACCTCCCAAAAAGAGGCAGAAACAACCGAAACAACAACGCCAAATCCCACAGAAATCAAGGAGTCCATTTCTCGAGAAGCGCTTGTAGACCGCTTCATTGCTGCTGACCCGAAGATTACTCCGAAAAAATCTGCAATGTTTTCGAATGAGAACCTTGCGAAGATGAGTCTCGTAGAAGATGAACAATTCGTCACAGAGACCATGGCAAAAATTTATGCTAAACAGGGTGCCTCAAACAAGGCAATTAAAGCGTATAAGTTATTAAGCTTGAAATATCCAGAAAAAAGCATTTATTTTGCCAACCAAATTAAAAAACTGCAAGAGCGCAGAAAGTCAACCAAATAAGCT
>CAYGUR010000120.1:0-9883 GCA_964353035.1 uncultured Comamonadaceae bacterium
CGGATTTTTCAAGACACTACATCATTAATAACATCTTTGAATCGCCCGCTATACAGGGGTTTTGAAAAAATATGATAGTGTATAAAGTACACTTATATCAAATTAGAGACAAGCTGTCCGTCCTCCATCTACTGGAAGGTTGATTCCAGAGATGTAGGCACCTGCCGGAGAGGCCAAAAAGGCAATGGCGTTGGCTACTTCTTCGGGTTGTGCAACACGTTTCAGTGGAACTTGATTGGCCATGCTTTGTTTGACGTCATCGTACGACTTTCCTGTGGCTTCAGATTTTTTGGAGATAATTCCCGAAAGTCTTGAGGTATCTGTAGCACCAGGAAGCACATTGTTTACGGTGATTCCGTATTCCCCTAGTTCATTGGCTAAGGTTTTTGACCAATTGGCAACAGCACCGCGAATGGTGTTCGAGACGCCCAAGTTGTTTAGCGGCTGCTTCACTGAGGTGCTAATGACGTTGATGATTCTTCCGTACCCTTTGCGCTTCATCCCAGGAACAAGATGTTGCACCAAAATGTGATTGCAAATTAAGTGTTGATTGAATGCAATGCGAAATTCTTCTAGCTGTGCATCAATAGCTAGTCCTCCTGGAGGTCCTCCAGTGTTGTTCACTAAGATATGCGCCTCGTCATTGGCTGTGAATGCTAAGAGCGCTTTCTCCAATGTTTCAGGGTGTTGGAAATCAGCCACTAAGTAGCTGTGCTTGTGTGAGTTGATGGATCCTAGTTCAGCAATTGCCGATGTTAGTTTATCCTCATTTCTGGCAACCAAAACAAGTCTAGCTCCCATGTGTGCAAGCTCTTTTGCTGTTGCAAATCCGATGCCTTGCGTGCTGCCGCAGACAACGGCGGTGATGTTTGTTAAATCAAGATTCATAAGGTCAAAGATAAAAATTGGGTAACCCGAAAGCAGCTTTTTTCGTATCTCCTAGAAGATAATTGTGCAGATATGAAATTTCGTCCGGTAGTATTCGTTTTCTTTCTTACCCTTTTCGCGTGTAACGCAGAGAAAATAGAGGTTGAAGAAAACAGTGAAGTGGCAGCGCCCTCAGAGCGTGTGGCTATTGAGCTCACCCAGTATGGATATCCCATTCAGTGCCTATTGCCAGCCGATTTAGCGTCGAAAGGTGATGCCGAAATAGCATTCAACCGAAGCACAGGAGAGCTGACCATCACGGTTGCGAACGAGTACATGTTCCATGTAACGGAAGATCCTACCCCACTTGCACAATTGAGAGATGAACTTCGAAATGATGATGTTTTTAGCTACACATTTTATGAAGAAGGTGATGACGGTTTCTTGTATGAGTCAATGCTTCCTACCGGTGAGACCTATAGTTTCCATGTCATGCGCTCATTTGAAGTAGACGGAAGAAATTTCATTGCTGTAACAGATGACAATAGCGTTTATACGAAGTACGAAGCGCGATTGGTGAGTGAAACCATTAATTCACTATCAAAAGTGCAATAACTCTTCTTCTAATAATCTAAACTTTAAGTCATTACGCTTACATTTGATTATAACTATACCCTATGCGTGCCCTTCTACTAGCAATTCTATTCTCACTTCCCGCCGTTTCGAATGCTGGAGTGTTTGTATACAATGGTGTTTACCAAGGAAAAGACCTTTACGTGAAAAATCCTTTTGCCACTGACGGCGTTGGTTTTTGCGTGTTCGAAGTGAAGGTGAATGGTGAAGTTACCTCTGACGAAATCAACTCAAGTGCTTTTGCCATTGATTTGGAACTGCACAAGTTTAAAATTGGAACACCCATTGAAATTATTATTCGTACCAAAGACGACTGTGAGCCGAACGTCATCAACTTGGACGCCATTGCTCCAACAAGTTCATACAGTTTAGATGAGATTGTGCTGAAAGACAATCAATCACTTACATGGAAAACATCAGGTGAACTGAGCAAAATCCCATTTGTTGTAGAACAGTTTAAATGGAACAAATGGGTTGAAGTAGCAGAGGTTCCTGGCGAAGGAAAGACCAAAGGGAATGCCTACACAGCAAGTGTCAACACCCACAACGGAGAGAACGTATTTAGACTGAGGCAAGATGACCCATCAGGAAGCCACTATTCAGATCGCTATGAAGTGCAAGTTTCCAAGCCTGAAATCAACATCATCACTGATAAGATTTTTGACAAGATTGAATTTTCAGCTGAAACCGATTTTGAGGTTTTTGATCAGTATGGTATCGTAGTGGCCAAAGGAAGAGCAGCTTCAATTGACTGTTCTAAATGGACTCCAGGAAACTATTACCTCAACTACGGAGGGAAATTTGGAGAAAAAGTACGCAAGCGCTAAACTGATTCCCTAGCTTCGTGGTGTGAATAAAATAGAACACCTCGGAATTGCGGTGAAGGATTTGGCCGCATCTGAACAGATTTTTACAGACCTTCTAGGTGCTGCTCCTTACAAACGTGAAGAAGTGGCTAGTGAAAACGTAATCACCTCTTTTTTCCATGTGGGCGAAAGCAAGATTGAATTGCTTCAAGCTACGTCTGAAGAGAGTGCTATCGCGAAATTTATTGAGTCAAAGGGCGAAGGAATTCACCACATTGCTTTTGCTGTTGATGACATCGAAGCGGAGATTGAGCGATTAACATCGTTGGGCTACCGCATGATTCACGAGAAGCCGAAAGAAGGGGCCGACAATAAGTTGATTGCATTTCTACATCCGAAATCATCCAATCGCGTTTTGGTTGAGCTGTGTGCAGAGAAGCCAACTGAAGCTTAGCGCTTCTTCCGCATTTCCTTGCCCCATAGCTCAGTTCCGCGTTTTTCAGTTCCTTTTCCAACACAGGCCTCAGGCTTCGTTTGAGAAAAGAACAAGAAGCGAACGCTGATAATGATTGGTCGGAAGCGTGAATTGAAATAAGGCAAAGTAGATTTCCCATCTTCAAATGGATAGACATTCAAGATGGGCGTTTCAATGGAAGGAATAATCATCACTCCTGACTCAGGTTTAAATCCGAATCCGACTTTCGCGTGAAATTGGGCTTGCAAGTTGTTGGCATTGACCACGGGGATGTTTCCTGCTATGCCTTCAAACTCGAACCGATTGATCACTTTGTAATCTACATTCGCCCCCAGTGAGAACTGCAAGAAGCTGCGGTCAGTGAGTTGAACGATGTGGTTCAAATTGAAATATCCGCCTACAAATCCTTGACTGAATTTCCCTTTGTTCGACACGTTGAGCATGGAAGAATCAGCGAGAACTCTGCCGTCAAACTCTTCGGCACCTCTGAAAAGCTTGAAGTGAACTCCATAGTCAAAGTAGTGGAAGAGAATGGGGCGCTCAACAAAGTGCTGACCACCAACCTCAAGGTAGGCTCCTAGCTTTCCTTTGGCTGAAAAATCACCGTAAAAAAGGCTGTCAGTTCCTTGATCTCCAGGAATCAGTAGTGACTCCTTTTTCGATAAGGTATTCGGCATCATGTAGGTTACACCTGGCGCGAAATGCCATCCGTTCCCGCTGTACTTTGAACCAAGTTGATACAAAGGTCTATTCTGCCTTCCGCTTTGAGCGAAAGAAGAAACCGAAAGAAGCAGGGCGAAAATGAGAATGAGATTGCGCATACACCAAGTTAACGTACAAATGCGTAATTATCGCATGTTGCACTTGTTCTTATTGACTACGAAATGTGAACCCAAAAGGATGCGTTAGATCCGCGCTAAAATCGCGTTTTCGATTTCTTCACTGTCCCAAACGTCTTCAATATCAGGTCTGTTCATCACTTCTTTCATGATTTCATCTTGTCTTTCACCATTTCTCAGGGCTTCGTCATAGGGGATGTGCGAGAAGGTTACTTGTGAATACAGAGGAATCCATTTGGAAGGATATTTATTGGCGAAATGCTTTTCGATTTTCTTTTGCAGAAGGAACATCGGGTCTGCCGTTAAGTCGCGCATTTCAATGTAGTTTCTGAGGGCTAATTCACGAATGGCCTCAGCTTCAGGAAAGCGCTTTTTCGAAAATGCTTCGAAGGTTTTTCCCCAATCTCCGTGGTGGGCTTCGAACAAGTCATTCAATACTGTGCAGTCTTCAAATCCGCTGTTCATGCCTTGTCCGTAGAAAGGAACAATGGCGTGTGAAGCATCTCCCATGAGACAAATTCGGTCTTCAAGGTGCCACGGTGAGCACGAAATCATGACCAAAGAAGAAGAAGGATTCTCATGGTAGTCTTGCATCAGTGTGGGCATGTGCGGAATGGCATCTGGAAACTCTTCGTGGAAGAATTGCTCAATTTTTTCATTCGTTGACAGCGCTTCAAATGATTTTTCCCCTTCAAAAGGAAAGAAGAGGGTGCAAGTAAAACTTCCGTCTTGGTTGGGAAGCGCAATCATCATGAACTCTCCTCTAGGCCAAATGTGGAGAGCTTCTACTTCTATGCGGTGCGACCCATCGGCATTTGGTGGAATGACCAACTCCTTGTAGCCATGTGTAAGGTAGGTTTGTGAAAAGTTGAAACGATCTCTTCTTGATAGTTTGCTTCGCACGGCAGAAAAGGCCCCGTCTGTGCCGAAGATTCGGTCGTACTTTTCTTCTCTTCGTTCCCCAGTCTCTTGGTTTTCTAGAGTCATCACATTGGTTTTTAGGTCAATGTCACGAACACGGTGATTGAAAAATACATTCACATTGTCATATTCATCTGCCTTTTCGAGCAAAATCTTGTTCAATCCACCTCGAGGTACAGAGTAGATAGCTTGTCCTTCGTTTCCATAGGGTTGAAAAGTGATGCTTTCATCTTTTCCATGCATCACTCTGCGGTGCATTGGAATGGCCAACTCTTTGATTTTCGGACCTAAACCCACACCTTCAAGCGCTTTCCACCCTCGGTCAGACAGGGCCAAGTTGATGGATCTGCCACCAACGAAGTCTGCTCTTCTGGGGTCATTTCGTCGTTCGTAGATGTCTACTTGAAATCCTTTTTGAGCCATGTAAACAGCCCAGAGGCTTCCTACTAATCCGCCACCGGCGATGGCTATGCGTTCATTTTTATTCATGCCAATGCTTGTTGTAAGTCGTTGATAAGGTCTTCGGCGTCTTCTACACCCACGCTCAATCTGAGGAGTGAATCTGTGATGCCTGATTTTTCTCGTTCTTCTTTTGGAATGGACGCGTGGGTCATTGATGCTGGGTGTCCGATCAAAGATTCTACTCCGCCCAATGATTCTGCTAGGGCGAAAACCTTCACTTTTTTCACCACCTCTTGCGCATCTTCCAACAGGTTGCTTTTGAGGGAGAATGACAGCATCCCGCCAAAATCCCTCATTTGGCGTTTTGCCACCTCGTGATTTGGATGTGAAGGAAGTCCAGGGTAGTTGATTTGATCAACTTTCGGGTGGGTTTGTAGAAACGCAACGATGGCTTTTCCATTTGCACAATGCTGACGCATGCGAAGGTGCAGCGTTTTCAATCCGCGTAACACCAGAAAGTGGTCAAAAGGACCGTTGACGGCGCCACAGCTGTTTTGTAAGGTGTACAATTGGTGTGCAAGTTGATCATCGTTCACCACCAATGCGCCCATCACTACGTCTGAATGTCCGCCAAGGTATTTGGTCACAGAGTGCATCACAAGATCAGCTCCGAGGTCCAACGGGTTTTGCAGGTAGGGCGTTGCGAAGGTGTTGTCTACCCCAAGGATGATGTTTGTTCCAACCGTTCGTTTTGCTACTTGGGCAATGTCTACCACTTGGAGTGTCGGATTGGTGGGGGTTTCTAACCAAATCAACCTGGTGTTGTCATTGATTAGGACGTCCAGCTGCTCCATGGAGCGAAGATCTGCGAAGTGAAATTTGATGCCATATTTTTCAAAGACTGTTTTAAAAATGCGGTAGGTTCCTCCGTATAAATCGTTCACAGAAATCACTTCGTCACCTGGGTTCAGCAATTTGATAACAGCGTCAATTGCGGCCATTCCGCTACCAAAGGTCATTCCGTATTTTCCGTTTTCCAGCGCAGCAAGTGCGTCTTGAAGGGGCGTTCTGGTTGGATTGTGAGTTCTTGAGTATTCGTAGCCTTTGTGGTTACCAATACCTGCTTGAACGTAGGTAGAAGTTTGGTAAATGGGAGTCATGATGGCGCCGGTTGACGAGTCAGGCTCTACTCCTGCATGAACGGCCTTCGTGCCGAACTTCATATTCTTCGTGTCCATGCCTTTGGTTTACTGGTTTTACTTCGCGCTTGGCGCAAGATACCAAATCATTCTTCCTTCACTAATTCGCAACGCGTGCCTTTTTACTAGTTCTTCGCAACCAAGAAGGAAGAATGGCTGCGCCTACAAACAGGTAGGGGAAGTAGGTGAGTAATCTCCAAAGTATGGCGGCGATGACGAGGAGCACAGGCGCCAAGGATGGATCTTCCCAAGGGAGGTAGAGAAAAAAGGCGGGCATGAGTAACTCTGCAATTCCGCTTGAGCCTGGCGTAACGCTGATGAGCAGAATCACCCACATTACGAGTTGCCTTCCGATTACTTCCCAGTGATCAAATCCACCAACAAAAGCCAGCAGGATGAAATTGAGTGTCAAAAAGCGTGCTGCCCAGCTCAGAACGGTGGAGCCGAATGCCTTGAACCAAAACGAAACGTTTTTTCCCCTGAACGCTTTCGAAGCGAGAATGATTTCATCACCTAATTGGGCCACTCGGTAGCGCCATCTGCGAATCAATCGAAAAGAGAACAACCCTACGAGCAGTCTTTTCGTTTGCTTTGGGTAATAAAAGATGCCTAAAAGAATCAGTGTAGTAAGGACCAAAATAAAGGAATACCCTGCGTAGAAAAGTGTTTTGAGCGTTGCTGGAGTAATCACATCGAACAAGGCTTCTTTCGGGAATAAATTGTCTGTTCCGATGAGCAAGATGACCAGTGGCACAGAGACAATGTAGAAGAGCTCATCAAGCAGCGCCGTGATGAAGATGACGGCTGTACTTTTCCCGAGGTTGACGCCTTCTCTATTGACTACGAAGATGGCTACTCCTGAACCGCCAACGACGCTGGGGGTTAAGGCGCTGGAGAATTCCCAGAGCATGATGACGTCAAAACTTTTTCGCCAACTTAGAAACTTGTCTGTGAGCAATCGTATGCGGTACATGTAGCCTAGATCTCGAAGTGCAACCATTAACAGGGCAGCTAGAAGGGCCCATATTGCTTTGGTGTGCCATTCATAGTTGGCGAGTAATTCAGAGGCGGTTGTTTTTCGCCACTTACCGTTTTCGGAGATGCGAAATTCTTCTTCGTTACTGGTGTCAGGAAGGTCATTGGAGGGGCTGCCAATCCACTCATACGTAACTTGGGTAGAGGGGTCTGCTGCAACGAAGGTAATTTTTTGAAGGTTCCACCAAAGGAGTCCACCGGCAGCCACCAAACCCAACAGCACTGGAACAAGAATTTTTCGCCAGCTAAGTTGATTGGTTATGTCGGTTGTTTCGTCTGTCACAAAAAAGGGATCGTTCAAAGTTAGCCAATCTCAATCAGGAAGCCCACACTTTTGTGCCTTCAGTGCAGTTTTTACAGATATCTATTTCGGACCGGGATTTGAGAACCGCTGCTCTGAAGTTTTGGTATGATTGATCACGCCAAATGGATTTAAAAGAGTGGTCAGAAGTACTCCCCAAGTTATACGAGGCATCTTTATCAAAGCAACACGGCACCACATTTCCATCCCAAGTGATGACGCAGCCCTGCCACATGCGCCAGCATTGATTGAGGAGTTTGTTTTTTAAGCGCCATTTTCCGTTTTCCATTTGGGTGTACCTGCTGTATTGTTGGTCGTTAGGGATGAGGTCATTTCCGTTTTCGTATTCATATACTTGAGCGGTTTTCAACCTCACTTCGTTCACGCCAAGTTCTTTGGCTAGTTGGTGCACATCGTTGATTTGGTGTTCATTCGGACGAACAACAAGGAATTGGAAGATGACATGTGGCGTTTTGCTCCCCAGCTCCTTTTTCATGGCTAAGATGTTCTTTGTGCCTTCAATCACTTTTTCTAGCTTTCCATGTACCCGATAGTTTTCATACACCTCTTGGGTTGTGCCGTCAATGCTAATGATCAAACGTGACAGTCCACTTTCAATGGTTTTTCGCGCAGCATTCGGAGTCAGAAAATGGGCATTTGTAGAAGTTGTTGTGTAAATGCCTCGTTCGCTTGCGGCTTGAACCAAATCAGTGAACTCTGGGTGGAGATAAGGTTCACCTTGAAAATAGAAAATAATGTTCCCCAAAGACTTTCCCGTTTCATCCAGTAATTTTTTGAGGGTCGAAGGGGCCATTTTACCTGTTGCACGAGAGAATTTTTTCAATCCAGACGGACATTCAGGGCAGCCCAGGTTGCAAGCGGTTGTGGGTTCAACGGAGATGCTAAAAGGCAGTCCCCAGTGAATGGGTTTTTTAAGCCAGCGAGACAAGTGGTAACTGGAAACAAGCTTCAGCGCGTTGACAGCTTTGTAAGGCGTAAGGGCCTTGATTTGTTGAAGGATATCAGTGGTGCGCCAATTCATTTTTCAAAGGTAGACAAAAGGTTGAGGAAAGCACTGTGAACCGTTAATAGGATCACAAGCAAAGTTGGAGGTTTGGTTTTGTGGAATAGGTGATTGATACGGTAATAAGGTGTAAAACATGTAAAACAAAAGAGGCTTCCAATTGGAAGCCCCTTTTTCATTTCATAGTGCAATTAGATCATGGACAAACTGTTCCAAATGCTCCTAGGAAGTCTAGGAGGTCCGAAGAGTTCACTAGTCCATCGTTGTTCAAGTCAGCAGCACAGTCGCTTCCGAGCGTGAAAGTACACGTGCCATCATCCATTGTTGCGGCAGCATCATAGTTGTCAGCATCCATGTACGTGCAACCTAGGAAGTAGCAAGAGCTATCATCACAACCTGCGTTGGCATCATAGTTATCAGCAGCAGGGTCAGTACAACCTCCGTAGGTACAAGAGCCATCATCACAAGAAGCGTTGGCATCGTAGTTACATGCAGCAGGGTAAGTACAACCTCCGTACTCACATGTTCCACTGTTAACTGTTGCAACAGGATCGTAGTTACAAGCAGAAGGATCAGTACACCCAATTCCACACTCGAAAACTGTGACATCGAATGAACCCGTAAGGTTCCAGTATCCACCCGTTTGGAAATAATAGGTAGTTCCACTTACTGTTGGAATTGTCACACGAGAGGCAAGAGTAAAGAAATCATCATTACAAGCAATTTCAGCACCCCCACAAGCATCGTAAACAGCTACTCTAGAGTCAGTGAGGGTTCCGTTCAATTCTGTGAAGAATGTCACTTCACCACCAGAAATTGAGGTGTATGAATACCAAACGTCTTGCATATCGATGAATCCACATGAAGGTGTTGGGTCATTCAAACAAGAATTTGAGTTGTCAGCAGTAATGGTAGTGTTGGTTGAAAGGGCAATGGCGCCAGAACAAACATCGTTTGAAGGGCTGAACACACAAGAACCGTCATCACAACCCGCGGCAACGTTGTAGTTGCATGCAGCAGCGTCTGTACAACCAGCCGCAACGCAAGAACCATCATCGCAACCAGCGCCGGCGTCATAGTTACAAGCGGCAGGGTCAGTACAGCCAGGGTAGGTGCACAGTGTGAAATTATTGCAAGCGTTTGGATCAAAGTTACAAGCAAAACTATCAACACAACCTTCTGGGTTTCCAACACAGCAATTGTAAACAATTACGCAAGCGTAGTCCCAATCTGTGTTGATGCAATATGGGTCATTGTCTACTTGAGCTTGCGCACAAACTTGGTCAGCTAGAATATAGTTAGCTGGTTCACTTCCTGCACATACCAATACCATTGGTTCAGATGTAGAAGTACTGAAGTCTACAGGGATGTAGTATTGAGG
>CAYGUR010000121.1:0-9877 GCA_964353035.1 uncultured Comamonadaceae bacterium
ACCGAAAATGACTTCGACGCATACCATTGGTTCACTTCACTTCAATCAAACCTTTGCTCATTCAGCGTTGGCGTTAACTGCCGCTTACCAGTTAAGTGAACGAACAGAGCGAGGAGAAGCACATGCGCATGGTGATGGCCCTGTTCCTTCATCAGAACTGGCCTTAGGCCTGAAGCTTCGAACATTGTTCTTTGACGCCAATTGGACTGAATTCGACCTGAAGAAAAACAAACTATATGTGAAAGCACAAGCTGAATTTCAGAACAGCACTTCACAAGGATGGGAGTTTCTTCTGTCTGATTACAATGGTGCGAATTTCGGTTTGATGGGGGGCGTCAAGATGGATGTGAGGGAGGGATCTTTGAACATCGGGGTGAGAGGAGATTTCAACCACCTCGAAGTACTATCATTCAATGAACTGACTTACAATGAAGATGGAGTTGTTTCAGGTAGTGCCGAAAGGAGTCCGCACATCAACAAGCAGTTCTTGATGTGGGGTGCGAATGTGAATTTTACCAAGGCCATTGATGAAACCAAGGAGTTGCACCTCATTTTGGCGCGTTCAGTAAGAGCGGCGAATGCGTATGAATCTGCAGCGAATGGTGTGCATCATGGCACTTTTCGACATGAGAAGGGCAATCAGGACCTTACACCTGAAGTAGGCTATGTTGCAGACATGCAGCTGTCTAAGGCTAATGCATGGCAGGTGAATCCCTTTTTTGGATACTATTCGAACTTCATATTTTTAGCTCCTTCGGGACAGTTTTCGACCTTACCCGAGGCCGGACAGTTGTATCAGTTTATGCAATCAGAAGTAGTTCGTTATGGGGCAGAGATGACCGTAGAACATGCTATTCGGAAGTACTTTTTCGAACTGAGTGGGGCATATGTAAATGGAGTGGTGATGGAAGAAGGAACTGCACTTCCTTGGACACCTCCTTTTCGCGGTAGCGCAGAAATAAAACGCTCTTGGGAACTGTTAAGTGAAGGACAAACACTCTTTGTAGCGCCCAGGTTAGAGGTGTTTGCAGCACAGAATCAGGTGTTTCGAAATGAAGATCCGACACCTGGTTATCAGCTAGTGAATTGCAGCATTGGATATACAAACGCCAAAGGCAAAAGGTCATTTCAATTGATCGCTTTCATCACCAATGCACTCAATGAACGCTACATCAATCACATGAGTAGATATAAAATTTTGAACCTTCCTGAAGTGGGAAGAAACGTGGGAATTACACTGAATTATACTTTTTAAAAACACAACATGAAAAAGACAACTTATTTTATCATCGCAGGATTTATAGCATTGGCTTCCTGCACACAGAAACAGGATGAAGAAGATCCACAGTTTGATCAAATAACTATCAATGGAGTGGCTGTAGGCACAGAAGCTCAGGTTTTTGCTGGCGGGAATTTAGCATTTGTGGTTCAATGCTCAGACAACGAAAGCCTGAACCAGTTAAAGATTGATTTGCACTCAGATTCAGACGGACATACACATGGAGATGTGGGGGAAGGCGAAGGATCAGAGGGAGAATGGGAAGAACTTGAAATTGTGAGTCTTGAAGGGACGAACCAGTCTATTTCAAGGACCTATTCAATTCCTGAAACCGTTCGAGGTGAGTGGCATTTAGGGTTTGGATTGATTGATGAACAAGGAAATGAGGCAGATTCTAGATTTATTGATTTGGATGTGGTGAATGAGATCATCCCCGAAATTGTTATTGATGCATTGAATGGGGTAGATGTCGAATCGCTTGTGCTAGTGACCGGTGAATTGTTAAACATCACAGGCACCGTTTCTGATGCTACAGGCTTGAGTACCATTGAACTGCATTTGGAAGAAGAAGACGGAACTGAATTGTACACAACATCTATTAATGCTGGCGGTAATGCAACTTACGACTTGTCTGCAGCTAGTTTTGAAATCCCATCTGCCACAGGATCTACCGTAGATTTTTCGATTACAGCGACAGATACTGACGGGAACGAATATACTTGGAGTGTTGAATTGAGCTATTAGAAATCAGTCTTCGAGTTCCCAAATAGCTTCGGACAATTCAGACTTCGTTTTTAAGTCGCGTTGCTCCGAAGCTATTTTTACGCCCTTTTTGTAGATGTCAATCGCTTCGTCAATGAGCCCATTCTGCTCCTTTAATTTGCCAAGCTGGTAATACGCAGGAAGGTATTCAGGCTGAGACGAAACCAAGACTTCAAGCGCCGTAGTTGCCTCTTTTAGTTCATCCTCCTTGATATGCTCTAAGGCCAATGCATAGACCAAGAACGGATCGTTCGGTTCGTCTTTCAGCATATCGAGTAGTGCGTTCTTTCTGTTCATTTGTTGTTGACAGTTTTGAGGTCATTTTCTTCAAAATGAACATGTACTTCATCTCCAGTTGTCAATGCAGCAGGGTGCTCCACAATCCAAACTGTGTTTTCTATGAGGACATGAATCAGGAACGTATTCCCTTGATACATCGATGACTGTACAGTTCCTTTTCGTGCGCCCTTGGAGCTGATAGAGCAGGCTTCGGCCCGAATGATAGAACAGGTTTCAGCAGATTGTTCCACAATGTTGTAAGGTCCCAGTAAACCAGTTACATATAGATCACCAGGCGATTCATAAATGGACTCAGGAGTACCAATTTGCCTTATTTCGCCGTCTTTGAGAATTACAATTTGATCTGCAATAGCGAGGGCATCTTTTGTGTCGTGTGTCACGAAAACAGCTGAAACACCTTCTGTTTTTAACAGCTTCCTCAGTTCATGACGAAAACCAAATTTCAGGGACTCATCGATGTTACTAAAGGGCTCGTCTAAGAGAATCAATTCAGGTTCTGCAGCTAAAGCGCGCGCAATGGCCACACGCTGTTGTTGTCCGCCGCTCAGTTGGTCAGGTCTTCGCTGCTCAATGCCTTCCAACCCAACAACTTTTAGCAATTGAGAGGTAGATCTTTTCGCGTTAGCAGCCTTGCCTAATTCAATGTTTTTTTGAACGTTGAGGTGCGGGAAAAGGGCATAATCTTGAAAAACCAAGCCGATGTTTCGGTCTTCTGGCAAAACCATGCTTCGGTCATCGCATAACACACTGTCGTTCATTGCAATACTTCCAGAATCTGGACGTTCGAATCCGGCCAAATTGCGCAAGATGGTCGTCTTACCACTTCCACTTTCTCCCAAAAGGGCTACAATTTCGCCCGTGGAAATAGAGAATGAACATCCGTGAAGCACAGTATTCTTTCCGTAAGAGTGGTAGATGTTATTGACAGAAATTAGGCTCATTTGGCGCGCAGCATTCGGTGAAGCAAAAGTACAGGAATTAAGCCTACTAATATGACGGAAAGGGCTGGAAGCGCTGCCTTGCTAAGTAGTTCATCATCAGCATATTCAAATGCTTTTGTGGCCAGCGTTGAAAAGTTAGACGGACGCAAAATGAGCGTCAGCGGCAATTCTTTGAGGATGTCGATGAGGACCAAAGTAGCGCCCAGCAGAATTCCATTCACAGACAGGGGCAGGAAGATTTTCTTTAGGACCCCTTTCGGCTTTAGGCCCAATGACTGTGCGGCTTCAAATAGTCTGCCGCTTCGCTTTTCGCTTTCAGCTTGCAGAGGTTGGAAGGCGACACCAGAGAAACGAACAGCATAGGCAAAAATGAGCATTCCGAATGATCCGGTGAGCAGCAATCCTTGGTTAATGATACCGTCAAAAGCAGAAGAAAGGAGAATGATGCCAATGGCAATAATGGCTCCGGGAAGGGTGTATCCAATAGAAATGCTTCGTCCTAAAACCAAGGTCAACTTCGTCTTAATCAATTGACGTGTGAACTGGGTTAAAAGCACAATGAAAAGTACTGCAAGCACACCTGCCAATCCTGAGAGCAGGCTGTTTCCAGCAAGAGAAAACCATTCATCCATAGCGCGCTCGTGGTCTGCATATTGCAAGGTCCAAAGTAGGAATAGAATAGGGGCTACAAAGGCAATGCTAAAGATAGTCCAGGTGTAAAATGTTGCGATAAACGCTTTTAAACCAGTCAATTGCTTCTTCGTTGTGACTGCTGAACGATTGGACTCAACCACTTTGTGTGATTTTGAAAACCAACTTTCGGCGAAGCTCAAAAGTCCAACAAGGAAGAAAAGAATCATTGCCAACCGGACCGCTGAATTCAAATCGTTCATAGAAAACCAGGCCGTAAAAATTCCCGTGGTAAAGGTGGCTACGCCGAAGTATTTCATGGCGCCATAGTCATTCAGCACTTCCATCATCACTAAAAACAAGCCGCCGATGAGCGCTGGTCTGATGAGTGGCAAGATAATTTTAAAAAGCAATGCTGATCCTTTGAGACCAAGAGAACGGGCATTTTCAACCAGACTGTTGTACCGGCTTTCTAGACTGACGCGGGCTGTAGCGAAGACGTATGGGTAAAGCACTAAACTCAAAATAACAATGAGTCCGAACTTATTCATGATGTTGAAATGCCAATCTTGAAATCCGAATATACGTCCCAGTTGGTGCAACGGACCTGAATAGTCAGTCATTCCGGCGAAAACGTAGGCTGCAATGTAGGAGGGAAGGGCAAGCGGCAATAAGAGTCCAAATCGCAAAAACTTCGCCCCAGGAAAAGAGAATAATGAAGTTAAAATGGCCAAGGAAGTGCCTAAAATTAAGGTGCAAAGTCCTACTCCAAAAACCAAGAGCAAGGTGTTCAAACTGTATTCAAGAAGGACAGTCTCTTGCAGGTTTTCCCAAGCTGTTCCTGCCGGAGTGAACAGTTGTGGAAACAGGGCGAAAATGGGACTTAGCAATACGACAACAGCGACAAAAGTGGCAAGTATCCACCCTTGTCGCTGTCTGATTGTCCTCAATGGAGCTAGCAGACGTTTAGTTCCAGCCTGCTTCATTGAATAGTTCTACTGCACGCTTGTTCAAATCACCAAGTACTTGCAATGGGAGCAAATCCTTTTTGAATTCGCCCCAGCTTTGAAGCAATTCAGAAGGCTTTGCTGCAGGGTTAACTGGGTATTCATAATTGCCATCTGCAAAACGCTGCTGCACATCCACTCGTGTGAGGTACTCAAGCAATTTGATTGCATTTTCTTTGTTCGGCGCGTATTTCGTCACACCTCCACCTGAAATGTTCACGTGTGCACCACGTCCGTCTTGGTTTGGGAAGAACAATTTCACGGCTTCCCCCGCTTCTCTTTCAAGCTCATTTTCAGAATTCACAAGTTTTCCGATGTAGTAGGTATTTACAATGGCAATGTCCCCTTCTCCGGCAGCAATCGCTTTCACTTGATCTCTATCGTTTCCTTTTGGCTCTCTCGCCATGTTCTCACGAACGCCTTTTGCCCAAGCCAAGGCTGCAGTATCTCCATCATTGGCGATGATACTTGCCATCAAAGACTGATTGTAGGTATTGCTAGAGCTTCGTACAAGAATGCGTCCTGCCCAATTCTCATTGGCAAGATCCTCATACGTTGTCAATTCTTCAACTGAAACTTTTTCAGGATTGTACGCCAAGACACGTGCGCGCATCGTTAGTCCGAACCAACTTCCATCAAGGGCGCGCATGTGCGCCGGAACAGCATCGTTCAGAAAAGAAGAATTAACGCTTTGCAGCAGTCCAAGTGATTGCGCATTGACAATGTTTGCTGCGTCAGAAGTGAAGAACAAATCTGCAGGTGAGTCTTTTCCTTCATTCTGCAAGCGCACTGTTAATTCATCAGCAGAAGAGTTGAGGACATTCACATGAATACCTGTTTCTTTCTCGAATTCATCAAAAAGTACCTGGTCAATATCGTAATGACGGTGGCTGTACACCATAACCTCTTGTACTTCTTTTTCTGTGCTCGTTGCATCTGTTGTTTGCGGCGCTTGTTCACCGCAACCAATTGCGAATAATAGTGCTGTAGCAGCAATCAATTTGATTCTCATTTCCTTCTAAATTTTGTGCAAATATACGTTCAGAGTCAGGCGATTGCCATACCCTAAAAAGGGTAAATCAGGACTTGGTGATGCTCCAAAGGTTTATTCTTCTGTCATCTCCAGCAGATACTAATACAGCGGGCTCTTTTAGCCATGCTAGGGCGTTTACGCTGTGGGTGTGGGAGGTAAACTTCGGACGATCAATGCGCATTGGGGCGTCGAAGGTGTTCGCATCCCAAATTTTGATTGTTTTATCTCTGCTTGCTGTTGCGGCTAGCTCTCCGCTTGGGTCGAAAACAATGTCGTAAATACCAAAGTTGTGGGCAGGGATCTCCCGAATGCACTCCAAGGTATCTGTTTTCCAGAATCGAAGAAATGCATCTTTCCCACCACTGATCAGAACAGGTTTACTGGGGTGCTTCGCGAAGCTGTAAATACCACCTTCGTGTGCTGAAATGGTGTGCAGTTCATTTAACCAGGGAAGATCAAATACGCGCAAATATCCGTCACCAGAGCCCACAAACAGTTGGTTTTCAGTGTAAAGTAAAGAACGAATTTTTGAGCTGGTCACCTGAAAATGCCGAAGCAACTTCCATGTTCCCACTTCCCAAACACTCAGGAATCCGTTCCCTCCGCCGGCAATCACCATGTTTTCTTCGGGAATGTGACAAAAAGCGAAAACTCCTTTCTCGTGTACCTTCAAAAGACGGGCTTCTATTTTTTGGGTCAGGTCAATGATGTGAATTCCGCCATCGCTGTTTCCAGCGAGAAAGAATCCTTCGTTTTCAAGGTACAGCGCACTAAAACAAGGACTTTCCAATTGGATTGAAAACTTGCTTGGTGCTGCTTCTTCGCCTTTCGTCAAGCCTGTCAAGTTCCATTCAGCAATGAAATGATCACCACTAACAGAAAGTACGAATCCCGCTTTTCGTCCTTCTAAAAGAGCGTAGATTGGACCAGAATGTCCGCGTAGTTCTTGAATTTTTTCGATCTTTATCACGCTTCAAATGTACGGAGCTCAACTAAAATTTCACCATGCGATACATATGGATAGCCATGGCAGCTTTAATCGTCATCGCTTTTATCAACTACAGAAGGAATCTCAAGGGAAATTAGAACCATTCCTCATTCGATTGGTTACTTTTGCAAGGCAATTTTAAGGCATGAGCAAACCATCAATTCCAAAAGGAACAAGAGATTTCGGACCGAAAGAAATGGTTCGACGCAACTGGATTTTTTCAACCATTCAATCGGTATTCGAGCAGTATGGCTTCGAACCCATTGAGACTCCTGCCATGGAGAACTTGGCTACTCTCACGGGCAAGTATGGAGAAGAAGGAGACCAGCTGATCTTCAAAATTCTGAACAACGGCGATTTTTTAGCGAAGGCTGACACCGATGCATTGGCAGAAAATGACAGTAAAAAACTGTCGTTCTCAATCAGTAAAAAAGCGCTACGGTATGATTTAACAGTGCCTTTCGCACGTTTTGTTGTCATGAATCAACATGCCATTCCGTTTCCATTCAAGCGCTTTCAAATTCAGCCTGTTTGGAGAGGAGACCGTCCGGGGAAAGGACGTTACCAAGAGTTTTTTCAGTGTGATGCCGACGTTGTTGGGTCGAATAGTTTGCTGTATGAGGTGGAATTCGTGCGCATCTTTGATGAGGTGTTGACGAAGCTGAATTTGCCAGCGTTTAACATTGTTGTGAATAACCGCAAGGTGTTGGCCGGAATTGCCGAAGTGGCAGGTGTCGAAGACAAACTCACAGACCTCACGGTAGCCATTGATAAGCTAGATAAAATTGGAAGAGAGAAGGTAGAAGAAGAACTTGTGCAGCGCGGAATTACAGCTGATCAGATTCAAAAGTTGGGCCCCTTGTTCGGAATGAATGGCAGCTCACAAGAAGTACTTGAGCAGCTCCAACAGCACCTTTCGGACTCTGAAATTGGGACGAAAGGGGTTGAAGAACTTCGCTATGTTGTGGATTATGTCGAAGAACTGGGGATGAAGAACGGTACACTTGTGTTGGATCCGACCCTTGCCCGCGGACTGAATTACTACACGGGAGCAATCTTCGAAGTGAAGGTGCCCGATTCGCCAGTTGGTAGCATTTGTGGTGGCGGAAGATACGATGACTTGACAGGGATTTTCGGATTGAAGAACATGAGTGGCGTAGGGATTTCCTTCGGTGCTGATCGTATTTATGATGTTCTTGAGCACTTCGAACTCTTTCCTGAAAAAGCAGGTGTTAGCACCCAGCTCCTGTTTGTGAATTTTGGACCGAAAGAAGAAAAATTCTGCATGAAACTGGCTGATCGACTCAGAACTGAAGGCATTCGCACTGAAGTGTATGCTGAGAACGCCAAGATGCAGAAGCAGATGAAATATGCCAACGACAAAATGATTCCTTTTGTAGCGCTGATTGGCGAAGACGAGATGAGTTCAAATTTGATCACACTAAAAGATATGATTTCAGGTGAGCAGCGTAAAATTAATTTGGAAGACTTGGTGACACACCTGAGTTAAATTACCTGAAATTTTCGCGTGCAAGTTTGGTTGCTGCAGCGAAGGGGGAAATGGTTTTCTGAACGACTTGCTCTTCGAGAGAAATGAGTTTTTCGCGCAGCTCAGGATTACGTTTGAACGACTGGAGAACCTCATAGCGAAGGGCTTCATAAAACCAATTGACATCTTGCGCAGTGCGATTTTTAGCAATCCACCCTGATGATTTCATTTCATCGAAATAAGCGTTCATTCGAACAATGAATTCGTCAACGCCTGAATTTTCGAGGGCGCTGCACAATTCCACTTCAGGGTACCAGTCTTTTTCTGAAGGGGGGAAGAGGTGCAAGGCGGCTTTGTACTGTCGCTGTGCTTGTATGGCTGGCTTTTTGTTGGCAGCATCAGCCTTGGTAATTAGGATGTAGTCTGCCATTTCCATGATGCCCCTTTTGATGCCTTGCAGTTCATCGCCAGCTCCTGCTAGCATAAGAAGCAGGAAGAAATCTACCATGCCGTGAACAGAGGTTTCAGACTGGCCAACACCTACTGTTTCAATGATGATCACATCAAACCCAGCTGCTTCGCAAAGCAGAATACTTTCTCTTGTAGCTCTGGCAACTCCGCCCAAGGTATCTGAGGCTGGAGACGGACGAACAAAGGCAAATTCACTTCTAGAAAGTTGGTCCATGCGGGTTTTATCTCCTAGAATGCTACCGTGCGAACGTTGACTACTTGGGTCAATGGCCAGAACAGCAACTTTGTGTCCATCAGAAATCAAAGACTGTCCGAATTGCTCAATGAAGGTGCTTTTTCCCACGCCAGGAACACCTGTGATCCCAATGCGTTTTGATTTTCCCGCATGGGGCATAACACGTTTGAGCAGTTCTTCAGCGCGCTGTTGGTCAGCCACTAGTGTGCTTTCAACCCACGTAATTCCACGAGCGAGTGCATCTCTATTTCCGCCAATCAATTGCTGGAAAAGCAGAGCAGGGTCTTGACTTGCAAGACGTTTTGCCTTGATGCGTTGAATGGCTTTTTCTTCTGAAGAATTCGAATCGCTGCTCATTGTAGCGCAAGGTACACAGGAATTTTATTTGTATTGACTCACCCAGGATGGATCATTCACAGCCTTGAGTAAATTGAAGACATCTTCGTCAAATATAAAATCATTCAACCTGCTTATTCCGAAGGCGTTGAGCATTGCTATTTGAGTTTCATCAGGAGCCGAAGGATACCTGGCCCATCCCTGAATGCTTTGATCATTTCGTCCGTTTTTCAGCCTCAATTTCCACAGATTGGCTACTGGGTCGCATTCAAATTCATGCATTCGAAGTGTTTCGTTATAAATCACATCACAATTTGGAATTCCGTGCTCAGCGAAGAAATTGCGTTGTTCAGGATTGGCGACGTGTTTCATTTTGCCAGATCCAATCAGTATAAATTGTCTCTTT
>CAYGUR010000122.1:0-9018 GCA_964353035.1 uncultured Comamonadaceae bacterium
GTCGAATTCACATGCTTGTCCGATCACAATGGGTCCACTTCCAATAATCAGGACCGAACGAATACTCTTATCTCTTGGCATTTTTTTTTTAGCCGCTCGGAATACCGGCAGCGAATGGCGCGAAACTGAAATGTCTGGGTTTACGGCTGCGAAAATAGACAATAATGCCCATCTGCTCAATCAATCTTATTCACAGTATTTGAATCTATGTGGATAACCGAAGATTAATCCGTTTCAAATACCTTTACAGCATGGCTAGAAAGTACTTTTCTTACAAGGACCTTCAAATTGAATATGGGGAATTCGGAAACGGAAAATCAGTGGTCATTGCCATGCACGGATTTGGACGGGAAGCAGAAGATTTCCGTCAGTTTATTCCTATCCTTCGCGAAGATGAACGTATTGTAGCTATCAACCTTTTTCCCCATGCCAAGAGCAATTGGCCCGAAACCCGACCGCTACTTGAAAGCCTTTCTACCAATGAACACAAACTTCTTATTGAAGCTTTTTTAGCACACCTAAATGTGGAGTCTTTTTCGCTCTTAGGATATAGTTTAGGTGGAAAAGTAGCGCTCAGCACCTACCAACTCATGCCTGACCGTATTGAACGAATGCTACTAATAGCTCCAGATGGACTAAAAATCAACTTGTTCTATCGCTTTCTGGTCAACACATCGCTAGGTCGGTCATTTTACAAAGGTGTGATGAAACGGCCGGGCTTACTGTTCAAAACGGCTGACTTTGCCAAATCAACAGGTCTCATCAATGGAAAGTTACACCGTTTCGTGTATGTGCACATGGACTCACATGAAAAGCGAAAGCTGGTATTCGAAACCTGGATGATTTACAGAGACTTCGTTCCGGATTTGGATGAAATTGCAGAACAAATGAACTCTTCTAAACTGCATTTTAAGCTCCTCATGGGCAAGCATGACAGCGTGATTAAAATCAAAGATGGCAAGCGTTTTGTTGCGAAATTACAACATGAAAAGAGCTTGTTTGAGCTCGCTTCCGGACATCAACTCTTGAATGAAAACACAGTAAATTTCATTGTGGAAAACAACATTTGGCCTTCCTGAAGGTGCAATACCTTACATTTGTGGCGTGAGTATCCTTAATCAAATAGAAGCAAGTAAGCGTGCTGGCGAGAAAAAGCTAGCCTTCCTTATTGACCCTGACAAGGTAGAGGAATCCAACATGGATGCACTGATGAAAAGCTTTGAGGGCTTCCCTCCTGATTTCATTTTTGTGGGCGGAAGCTTGATCACTGAAGGACGTTATACGCAAACCGTCAAGGCGCTTCGCGAAGCAACACCACTGCCGCTTATCCTTTTCCCTGGAAGCCCAACGCAATTGTGCGCTGAAGTTGATGCTGTACTCTTTCTCAGTCTTATTTCGGGACGAAATCCTGAATTACTCATTGGAAATCACGTAGTGGCTGCTCCGAGAGTCAAAGAATTGGGAATTGAACCCATTGCAACAGGGTACTTGCTCATCGATGGTGGACGTCCAACCACGGCAAGCTACATTAGCAACACCGCTCCCATTCCAAATAACAAGCCTGAAATTGCTGCTGCTACAGCTATGGCCGGTGAGATGCTAGGTCTCAAATGCATCTACCTTGATGCTGGAAGTGGCGCCATGCAAAGTGTACCCACTGAATTGATCAGAGCGGTTAGAGCTGCGGTAGACCTTCCGATTATTGTTGGCGGCGGTATTCGCAGTAGAATGCAGTTAGAAAGCGCCTATGAAGCTGGTGCAGACCTCGTTGTCATTGGAACAGCTCTGGAGCAAAATCCTGAACTCATTGCTGACTTTCAGATCAGCTACTGATTCTCCAAGTGGCTTAGTTTTTGCTTATTCATTTCACATGAAGCCATACCTCGTTTTTCTTGTGCTCGTTGTTCTTTCGTCTTGCGCCCCAATCCCTGCAAGAAGGTTTGAGGTGCAACAAGATGTCATGTTGAATTACGACTGGTGGAATAACCTCGTTGAACAGCCCGTGGTGCGTGTTCAATTGTGGAACACCACGTCTGAAACCTACACCGGCTTCACCGTAGACGTTTGTGCCTGGGATGAAGCCGGTGAGGAAATTATTAGTTTCAGAACCTACAAAGCATTTAATCTTCTAGGAGGTGAACAAGGCACCTTCCGTATGAGGCTTCCCGGAAGGAATGCCGCAGAAATTGAAATCTCTTTGGTTGAAACACATCAGAATTTCAATGTTAGTCCTAACATGTAGTTTCTTCCTGCTTGAGGGTAGAAAAAATCTTCCGAAACACGCGTGTTGTCGTAAAGGTAACTGTAGGTATAACCGTTGTTCACATACTGCTCATCTAATACATTGTTGACAACAAAATTCACGCTCAACTCACTAAAAGAAAAGTCAAGAATTGAATAGGTCAACCTAACGTCATTTACCAAGTACGCTCCAATAGTGCGGTCAGCATTTGACGTGTTGTCTAGGTATTGCTCACCAACGTATTTCGTTTGCCAACCTACTTCTGCCTTCTGGTGCGCCCTATCAACGAATTGATAACTTACCAAGGCTGATGCGATGGCATTTGGCGAAAACGAAATGTCACTTTCTTCAAAAAGTTCTTCTTCGTACCCTACAAAATTGAAATCTGCATCATACGCCGCCACTTGCTCTGTGAAGTTGACAATCTTGTTTTGACTCAGCGTTCCATTGACTCCAAACTCAAGCTTTCTGTTCAGCACACTCCAGTTTATGCCAGCTTCAATTCCACGTCTATAGCTTTGGTCTACGTTAGTGCGAATGGGTGTTCCAACGTCGTTCAACTCTCCTGTCAACACCAGCTGATCTGTGTATTCCATCGAGTATAAATTTGCAAAAACAGTGTAATTTGAGCTTACTCTTCGCAGTCCAAGCTCAATGTTGTCCATACTTTCTGCCCTTGGAGTAACTCCAGCAGGCGCATCAATGTAATCTGAACGCGAAGGCTCTCTGTTACCTTTGGCATAAGAACCATAGACTTGAGTTTTCGGTGAAACCCACATGCTCAAACCAAACTTCGGATTGACGAATTGAAGCGTGTCACTCACATTTATTGCTTGCAAATCTTGGTCAATTCCGGTAACCGTGTAGGTCACATTTCGGAACTGCATATCACCAAACACTGCCAATTTCTGATTGATCAGGTAATTGGCTTTCAGGTATGAATTGAAATCTGTTTTGAATCCGTTGTTGAAGTAATAGAAATCTCCGTTTTGAGTTCCATTGCTGTGTTCCATCCAAATCAGCTCACCATAGTGATCACCATCGTATTCATTGTAGGCACCACCAAGGGTTAGTTTGAGTTCATTCTGATTGATTCTTTTATTCCACTCCACTGAATAGGTTGCTCCGTAAAAGTCGTTTTCCAACCACCTTCTTCGAATCACATCAGTTGAAGAAATTTGGGCAACTGAATTTAAGAGGACATCACCATTGCCGTTGGTAATCGGGTTTCCATTTCCGTCATTGACTACATCGTACTGGAAATCAACCTCATCCCACGTATAGTTGGTTTCAAATGAGTTGCTGATAGGATCTCCATCAGCATTGAATCCATCTGAAAACTGTTGGGTGGCATCAATGATGATTGGGTTCAATCCATAATCTGAGAAGTCGTCACCCTGTCTGTACTGTTCGAAGTATCCCCTTCCGTAAGTGTAATGTCCAGCTACCTGAAATTTGAAATTCCCTAAGTTTCCACCGGCATGCAGCTGGTAGTGGTCCTGCGCATAGTCATCCACTTCATTTTCGTACAAATAGAAATTGTAGGTACGTCCGCTATTCAACAAATTCTCAGTCTGCGCATCGGTGTAGCCATTGTTAGCTGCGTGAGTGAGCATTGCTTCTTCATCTCCCTCAATGCGAGATTCTGGAGTTCCATACCAGCTTTGATAGGTGCGTTCTTTTCCGCCAAAGACCACTCCCTTCACATAAAACTTCCCAGGGTTCCATTCTCCAGCCAAAAAGTAGCTTTTCAAATCACTTGAAGCACGGTCAATGTATCCGTCACTAGTGATTTGAGATAGCCTACCTTCCATGCTCCAAGTATCATTTATCTTTCCTGTTCCGAAGGAAACCGAGTTCCGAAAGGTGTTGAACGACCCCACTCCCGACATGATTTGGGCGTAACTTTTACTATCAATGCTCATGTTGTTCACTGACACCGAACCGCCGAACGCTCCAGCACCATTGGTAGAGGTTCCAACACCACGCTGAATTTGAATGCGGTCAGCGCTGGTGGCGAAATCAGGCAAATTCACCCAAAACACTCCTTGTGATTCAGGGTCATTGTAAGGAATTCCGTTGATGGTAACGTTGATTCTGCTTTGGTCTGTTCCGCGAATGCGCATCCCTGTATAACCAATTCCAGCGCCTGCGTCTGAGGTAGTCACAATTGAGGGCTGGAAACGCAGCATGTATGGAAGATCTTGTCCGTTGTTCAAAGGAGCAATGTCTTCTTGCGTCACATTTGAATTCGAAAACACACCGTATTTCGGTGCCTCAATGGCGGTGATTTCGACCGCATCAATGTTCACCGAAGGAATGGCATCAATCATTTCTCTGGGTATTTCCACAATGGGATTGATCTCTGCCTTTTTCATGAGCTTGAAGTTAGCGTCAATCACCTCTCCGTCTTTGACCTGAATGTCGCGATTGGACTTTTCAAACCCGAGGTAGCTTACCTCAAGCTTGTAGCTTCCTTCAGGTACATTTTGAAGTTCATAGCTACCGCCCGCATCTGCAGAAATACCGATTTCTGTTCCCACGAGGTACACGTTCGCTCCTACTAGAGGCACAAGCGTTTGGTAATCCATGATTTTTCCTTTGATGGTTCCACCCTGTGAAAAGGCTAGCAAACCGAAGCACAAGAATAGTGCTGTAAAAAGAGACTTTTTCATCTTTTAGAATTTTGATTGTACTAGACTGCACAAGGGTCGGCAGTCCAAATAATCACCCGCTTCCTTTCCAGCATTACCTGGACAGGTTCGAAGGGTATAATCTCAGCCAACCTTCAACGTTTTGAATCTCGGCACCCCTGTAAAAGACGGTGCGAAGGTATGTAAAAGTTCATATGTGAAGCAGGTTTTTCTTTCAAAACGTCTCAGTACATTCACACCATGTGAAACGAGAAAAACAGTTAAAAGGTTAGAAACCAATTGACTTTAAGAGTGCTTACACTATTTTCAAAGTATGAAACTAATATCCCTTCCGCTCTTTCTTTTGCTAGGGCTTCTCTCTAAAGCCCAAGCCCCTCATTTAACCGGCACTGATGACCTAAAATTTATCTAAAGGATTTTTCAACTGTGAACTCACCATCTCTGACATTCCAAACTCCGAGAAATACGAAGTATGGCTCAACTCAGGCATGAACCTACAATGGGTGCGAGACAATGAAACAAACGAATTGCTCTTGCTAGAAAAGAACTACAATGGCCAACAGAGCTTCGAATGCTTCCAATACACACTTCCTGATTCTCTGCTTTCGAGCTCACTAACCTTTAAGTACAGCGGGGCTTTCCCAGTTGTATTAGATACAGACACAAAGTATGAATGGGAAGATTGGATGGGAGCAATTGCTATTAACAATCAAGCAATCAGGGCCTCTAACCAAAGTGCTTGGCACCCTATCATCTTCTCATTGACAGACTCCCTTCTGAAAGATAAAATGTCTTATGACTTGGACTTCATATGCGAAGATTTCGGTTCACTTTACGTAAGTGGCAACCCCGCTTTCTCAGGTAAAAAAACCAAGCTTATTTCAGGCACCCCTGTACATCTTATGTTATTTGCTGGAAACTACGAAGTGTATAAAAGCGAACACCTGAATCTGTTGAATACGTCGCTTTCTCCTTCGCAAGTGCAAACCCTTGATAAGACCACGCAAGAAATCATTGCGTTCTATGAAACATGGCTGGGCATTGATTACGGAGATGAACTCACTTTCATAGAAACAGCTACCATCTCAAAAAATGCTGGCTTTAGCTTTTTCTCTTACCCCACCATTACCTTTGTAGAATGTGATGCCTGGGGAATGGAGTCCATGTTTGAAGACACTACAAGTCAGTTAAATCCAAACCAGATTGCTTTTATAGCTCACGAAATCGGACACTATTACATAGGAACACGGCTTCAACCAAAAGGCAATCTGTTTTGGTTCATAAATGAAGGACTAACTGAGTTCATGGCATTGCATTATGTCGAAAAACAACTTTCCACTGGATTGTACAATACACGCTTAGCCAATTACGTGATTCGCGCTGAACAGTTGAAAAATCAATACACCCCCCTATGCGAAGTCACAGCAAAGAACCAGCTAGACAACGACAACTTCAGGTACAACTTTGCTCCTTTGCTTTTCGCTCAAATGCAAAAAGAATTTGGCGAAAAGACAATGCGGAACTGGATTGTAGCCTTACTCAACGGGACAACGAAGATTGAAACCTTCGCTCACTTTGAAGCTAGCTTAACACAAGTTGGTATCCCAACCCAGAAAGCGAAAAAGTTTACTGAAAAGTACCTCTGCGGCCCTTCTTCCTTAGACCTACTCATTTCGAACTGGAAAAAACAACCTTTCAGCTGACTGAATGAAACGAAGTTCGTACTTTGCTTTCAATGTTAGATTTAGCGATTAAAGCCGCCCTTGAAACCGCTCCTCTCCTTCGTGAATTTCACGCCAAAGGAGTAATTGCTCAGCAAAAAGCTGATGATTCGCCGGTCACAGAGGCCGATTTGGCGGCAGACACACACATTCGAACTGTGCTGGCTACTTCTGGCATTCCTATTATTTCTGAAGAGACCACCCCTCCGGCTTTGGAGGTGCGAAAAACATGGGACAAGTATTGGGTTGTTGATCCATTGGATGGGACGAAGGAGTTTATTGCAGGACGAACAGAGTACACGATTAACATTGCCCTGATTGAAAACGGAACTCCTTCCATCGGCGTGATTTCTATCCCTGAGCATCACATGATGTATTACACCAAGCCCGGAATTGGCCCCTGCAAAGCAACAGAATCTGAGTTGATGAATGCCGATGACCTAACTGCATTTGCCATTCAAAAACACAAAAAAGACCGTCCGTATACCGCAGTTATAAGTCGTTCTCACTTGCACCCGAAAACCAAAGAATACCTTCAAATTCTGTACAAAAAACATCCTGATTTGGACGTCATCAAAGCTGGGAGCTCGTTGAAATTTTGTCGGATTGCTGAAGGACATGCCGACATCTATCCCCGTTTTTCGCCCTGCATGACATGGGATACCGCTGCCGGTGACGCACTTATTCGATCTATTGGAAAAGGGGTCTATCAATTGGCAAATGCACAACCGCTGCTTTACGGACATGACACCTACTACAATCCAGCGTTCGTAGCTAAGTAATCAGATTCTGTACGGACCTTCGTCTTCGTAGTACATATTTAAATAACTCTGGTAGCGCTCTGGCGGAATTTCTGTTGCCTCAGCTGCTTTCCGAACGGCACATCCCGGCTCTTTGAGGTGCAGGCAATTGTGAAACTTGCACTCTGGAAGCAACCTGAAAATCTCAGGAAAGTGATGGTGCAATTCGTTCTTCGGAATGTCGACCAGCCCTAAACCTTTAATTCCTGGCGTATCTATCAGCCATCCACCAAATGGAAGAGCGCGCATTTCCGCAAACGTAGTGGTATGCTTCCCTTTTTTATGGAAATCTGACACCGTTGAGGTTTTAATGTCCAAGCCCGGAATGAATTGGTTCACGAGTGTGCTTTTCCCAACTCCTGAATGTCCGCCAACCATGTTTACTTTTTCTGACATGGCTGCTTTGAGTTCATTCAAGCCATCTCCTTCGAGCGCAGAAACCCGCAGTGTTTCATAGCCACAAAACTGGTACATACCTTCCATCCACTCCATGTCTTCAACCTCTTCTTCGTTGTAGATATCTACTTTGTTAAAGACGATAGTGACCGGAATGCTATACGCATCTGCCGTCACGAGGAAACGATCAATAAAACCTGTTGATGTAGGCGGACTAGCAAGTGTTACAATGAGAAATGCACGATCAACATTGGCAGCCACGATGTGCGCTTGCTTGCTGAGGTTGACACTTTTACGAATGATGTAGTTGCGACGTTCATGAATCTCATTGATCACCCCTGTTCCATCTTCTTCGACTTCAAAATCAACACGGTCACCTACGGAAAGTGGATTTGTGGTTTTGATTCCTTGCATTCGGAATTTGCCTTTGATTTGGCACGCGACCATTTCGCCGTCGTTGCCCAATACATCGCACCACTTCCCCGTTGACTTGATTACTAATCCTTCCAATTTTGAACTTTGATACAAAGCTAAGGCATCACAAATGGAAATAGAGATGTAATCTTTCACAAATGTTGGTTGAAGAGATTCTGAATGAAATTCAAACCAGTCGAAATTAATCCCCAAATTTGTCACATAAGGAACAGCCATGTCAATTGAGATCAAACAAGTCAGCAAATTTTACGGTGCACAAAAAGCACTCAATGATGTGTCATTTTCAATTAAGGGGGGCGAAGTAGTTGGTTTCTTGGGGCCGAACGGTGCCGGAAAATCAACTATGATGAAGATCATCACCTGTTTTATTCCCCCAAGTGAAGGACAAGCAATTGTTTGTGGACACGATGTTTCTGCAGATTCCATTGAGGTTCGAAAAAAGGTGGGCTACCTCCCCGAACACAATCCGCTCTACCTAGACATGTATGTAAAAGAGTTTTTGCACTTTGTTGGTGGCATTCACAAACTCGACAATCTGAGCGCACGCGTTGACGAAATGATTGAAAAAGTAGGGTTAGGAAGGGAACAGCATAAACAACTTGGGGCACTTTCGAAAGGCTATAGACAACGTGTTGGGCTAGCTCAAGCCATGATTCACGACCCGGAAGTACTCATTCTTGACGAGCCGACTTCCGGACTCGATCCCAACCAACTGGTAGAAATTCGCGAGTTGATTCGGAACAATGGCAAAGAAAAAACGGTCCTGCTTT
>CAYGUR010000122.1:9028-9615 GCA_964353035.1 uncultured Comamonadaceae bacterium
CATGCTTTCAACGCACATCATGCAGGAAGTAGAAGCCATTTGCAGCAGAGTCATCATCATCAATCAGGGAAACATTGTTGCTGACGGCCCAACATCTGAAATCAGAAACTTGGCGAGCGCCAAACAGCAGTTGATTGAAGTAGAATTTGACGGACCGATTAACCAGGAAGAGCTATTGACCATTGAAGGCATTGTAGACGCAAAGAACATGGGCAACAACACCTGGAGGTTGCGCAGTGTTTCAGAAGCTGATCCGCGAAAGATCATCAGTGCCTGGGCTGTTAAACATGACCGTTTGGTGCTCACATTGAAACGTGAAGAACAGCGATTGGAAGATGTGTTCCATTCATTGACGAAATAAAAGTGCACTTTTCGACCACAAAAAAGGCCGTCCGAAGACAGCCCTTTTACTAAATAACACTTTTAGATTCAATTACATCATTCCTGGCATTCCGCCGCCACCAGGCATTCCTGCCATTCCGCCGGCGCCTTCTTCTTCGATGTCTGAAATCACACACTCGGTAGTCAGAAGCATTCCTGCGATAGACGCTGCATTTTCTAAAGCTACACGACTCACTTTTGTAGGG
>CAYGUR010000123.1:0-9613 GCA_964353035.1 uncultured Comamonadaceae bacterium
GTTTACTTTCAGTTTCTTCCGCATGTTGAAGGCGACGAAGAACTAAACATCGATTAGCTGACCAATTTGCCTGTATTTATTGAGCAGCAGCATGCGAAAAAAGGGATTATGGAAGTGAATGCGTATCCGAATCCGTTCACTGAATTCGTCAACCTCGAAATGGAGCTCTCTTCCAGTGCGGTAGTGAGTTTGCATATCTATGATCAAACTGGAAGACGTGTTGCACAATTGGCCGACAAGCAAAATTTAGGTGCAGGAAAAGCATCATTTCAATGGACCCCAAAACAAGAACTTGCTAAAGGTTCATACTTCTATTCGCTTCGTGTGAATGGCGAAAACTCAACGGGAATTTTACAGTTTCAGTAGAAAATTGCGTTAGTTCGAAAACCAGAACATAAAACCTATGCTCTTTTCCAATTTTACCTCTCGAATCGCGAAGATTACGTTTTTAATTTTCTTGACTGGACTTTTCGCCTGTGGCAACTCAGCATCTTTCAATCCCAATGACAATGGCTATGAATTAAGCAAAGAGCGATCTAGTGGTGGGCTTGGTAATTACGCCATGGAGAACGAGGTTGCTACAGAAACTGATTCTGATGGAGTAGGATTTAAAAACATTTTCGGCAGTAATCAAGGGAACAATGGAACACCTCAAACCCCAGTAGAACGCAAACTCATCACCACAGGGTCCATTGCCTTTGAAACAGATTCACTCACACAAGCTATTCAACAAATCAAGAAGAGTGTTGATGCCACAGGCGCATATATCTCCAATGAAAATGAAGTCAAACGCACCAATCGAATTGAGGTAAACTTCACCATCCGCGTGCCCAGTGAAAATTTCGATGAGCTACTTAATTCTGCTACACAAGGGGTTTCAGAGCTAACGCGAAAAGAGATTGGCGTTCAAGATGTGTCAGAAGAATTTTATGACCAATCAGCCAGAGTAGCTTCGAAACAAGCCTTGGAAAAAAGGTATCTCGAACTCCTCAAAGAAGCAAAAAACGTAAAGGAAATGCTCGAAGTGGAACGTGAAATAGGCCACCTTCGAACGGAGATTGAGTCCATTCAAGGTCGCTTGAATTACCTGCAAAGTCAAGTGAGTTTTTCTACACTGAACATTGCGGTGACCCACTATGTAGATGAAAAAGCAAAAGAAGGAGAATCCAAGTTGGCAAAAGCATTCATCAACGGTTGGAATTCGCTCCTAATCTTTTTGATCGGTTTGGTCCGAATTTGGCCCTTCCTTCTCATTCTTGCAGGTGTGGTTTGGGGAATTCGTTTGATGCTTCGAAAAAGAAAAAGAGCCTCTAATTAGACAAATTGTAGTACATTCTATCACCTTAACCTCAATTGTGGTAGTATGAAAACGATGCTTCTAATTTGTTTGATTGTAAGCGGAAGTTGGAATGTGCTTCACGCTACTTGGCAAGTTTCTGATGTCTATTTTCAAACTGACGGTTGTTCCTTGCAACCTGGGTTTGCTCAAATTGCGGTAACAACATTTTCGATTCAAGAATACTCTGTTGTCATCAAGATCAATGGAGAGGTAACGGGTGGTCCATTCTTTGATTCGGGTGATTCTTTCCATTTTACTTTTTATCCTGCTCCGTTGGATGATCCTCAATACATTGAATTCATCGTTAGCGGAATAAGTATTTTCACAAATGAGTACATGGAGACGGTTGTAGGAGACTATGTGCTAATTACTGATTCACCTTGGACAGAACCTTACTTGTTTGTTTCAAATATTAATAATCCCTGAGAAGAAATTCCATTCGGGCAGGTAACTTTTGATTTTTTGCCCGAAACAGGTTACAGTTTTTGGAGCTTTTCATATTCAATTTCGAGCCCTGATTATGAAGAACTACCGACCATTTTAGCTTTCATGACAGAATCTGGATTTATTGCAGTGGGGTTTCAGCCAGGAACTTACACTATGACGACTTCATTATATGGTGACACATGCGACCTTCCCATCAGCTTCACTTTTGAAGTAGGTCTATCAGATATTTGTCCACCGATGATTATAGCAGGCGATTTCAATGGTAATGGATTGGTCAATACTGCGGACTTCCTGATACTCATTGGAAATTTTGGATGCACTGAATCTCCTTGTCAGGGAGATATGGATGGAGATGGAAGTAATAACACGAACGATTTACTCGCATTTCTTTCTGTATTTTAGTCGAATCATTTTCGACCTATGCCTTTAAACATCGTCCTTTTCGAACCAGAAATACCCAATAATACCGGTAACATCGGACGATTAAGTTTAGCAGCAGGAGCGCATTTGCACCTGGTTAAACCTTTCGGGTTTGAACTGAGTGATTCACGGGTTAAGCGCGCCGGATTAGATTATTGGCAGCACATTTCTCTCCACATCTACGAAAATACAGATGATTTTTTCGCGCAGCATAACGGCAAACCAATGGCTTTTTTATCAAGTCACGGAACCAAAGACTATTGCGAAATTCCTTTTGAAGAAGATACCTTCCTCATTTTTGGAAAGGAATCTACAGGATTGGGAGAAGAGCTCACTACTAAGTTCAAAAACCAGCTGTATTCCATCCCTTTGAACAGTCAGCATATTCGTAGTTTGAATTTAGGAAACGCAGTGGGAATTGTTGTATACGAAGGCCTGCGTCAATTGAGACCATCAATCGGAAAACGCTAGATTCCAGCGTTGGATGTAGCAATAAAATTTATCTGCCTTTGCGTAATTCCAACCGTGTAAGTCGTTAAATTAGTTTCACAATTTAAATCCCTATTCCCATGGCTAAGACACAAGACGCTAAAAAGAACGTAAAAAAAGAGCCGACTAAGACGGTAAAAGAAAAACGTGCTGAGAAAAAAGCGAAGAAGAAAGACCACTAATTAAAGTTCATCTTGGAATGGAGCGAAATCCGAATCCACCTCAAGCACAACCCAACAACCCATTACACGGCGTAAAGTTAAAAGAGATCCTCACCTATTTGGTAGAAGAATTCGGCTGGGAATACATGGGTACTCAAGTGAATATTCGTTGTTTTCAAAACAACCCAACTATTAGTTCTAGCGCCAAATTCTTACGAGAAAACCAATGGGCGCGTGACAAGGTTGAACAGCTCTATCTGCGTAAAAAGAAGTAACTTCTTTCCGTATTCATTGCGCCGCAGAACGTGTTGTTGTTCATGCGCACCAATAAAAATGAACACGTCATCATGAATTCATATCCTGCTTCGCAAAAGCTTTTGTTCCCATTCATCCTTGCGGCTGCGTGTATTATTTCCTTTTCTTTTTTCGCGCCTAAAGAAGACAACTCAATCTTGAGTTTCGAAGTGAATCCAGCAGTGCATGAACTAAAAATGTATCTGAATCAAGCAGATGGCTCCAATTACAAAAGCATTGGCGCTTTGAAAGCAGCACTTGAATCAAGGGGTGAAGAACTCATCTTCGCTATGAACGGCGGCATGTACATGGAAGACCTTCGTCCGCTTGGCTTGTACATCGAAAATGGAGAAGTGCTTCGTCCCTTAAACCTTCGCACCAATGCCAATGGCAATTTCTATTTACAACCCAACGGCGTATTCTACCTCACGAAAGGACAGAAAGCTGAAGTGGTTTCTTCCGAACACTTCGCGTTAGCAGACAATATTAACTATGCAACACAATCAGGCCCTATGCTCTTGATTGAGGGTGAATACCATCCTGCTTTCAACCAAGGGTCTTCTAACCTCAACATTCGAAACGGAGTTGGCATTCTGCCCAATGGAAATGTGCTCTTCGCACTGTCTAAAACCCCAATAAACTTCTACGATTTCGCTACATTTTTCAAAGAACGCGGATGCAGAAATGCATTGTACCTAGATGGATTTGTTTCTCGTGCTTACCTCCCATCCCTAGAATGGACGCAGGTTGGAGGAAACTTTGGGGTCATTATTGGTGTGTGTGAATAAGTTAAAATGCAACAAACGAATGATTTGAGCGACTATTTTGATTACCTTTCCTACAGTGTGACAAATACACTTACTAAGAAAAGTATATGCAAAAAACTCTACTCTCTGGACTCCTCTTCTCTTTCTCTTTAGCTGTAATAGCTCAAAACGCACCTGTTGATTTTGAGCCTGATGGCTTCGGTGCTGATTGGACTTGGACTACGTTCGAAAACGATACCAATCCGCCAGTTGAAATCATAGCAAACCCTGACCCTTCAGGTATCAATACGTCTTCGACCGTAGCGAAATACACCACCCTGCCAACAGGAAACCCATGGGCTGGATGCGAAACCATGCACGGTTCTGACATCGGAACGTTTACTATTGATGAAGAGAATCACCTTATTCGAATCATGGTATGGAAATCGGTGATTAGCGATGTAGGGATCAAGCTAGTTAGATTTGACAACTGGTCGTTAGGCGAAATCAAAATCCCTAATACGTTGACCAATGAGTGGGAACAAATCACGTTCGACTTCAGCGAGCACATCGGCTTAGAATATGATCAATTGGTGTTGTTTCTTGATTTCGCCGAGCGCGATCAAGAGAATATCATTTATTGGGATAATGTATTTGGTGATGTTGCTGTAGTAGACAATGTTCAAGAAGCTTCTTTTGTGCTTCCAAGCATTTCTCCAAATCCAGCAAATACCACTGTGCAGCTGCGCTCACAAAAAAGTATTGAATTAGTAACCATTTACAACCTTGCAGGTGAAATTGTGTTGCAAGAACAAACTGCGACCTTTAATCCATCGATTTCAGTAAATCACTTATCTGAAGGATTGTATATTTTGGAAACCGTTATTGAAGACAGACGCTCTTCACAGAAGTTGGTGATTAAATAATTACTGCATTTCTTCATACCTACAAGGTCATATAAGCGACTTTGAATACACTTTATTAAGTAATGCGCACTCAAAGAAATTTGATTGCGCATTTTCTTTTCTTCAAACCTTGACCGTTAATTGTGGCGCGCTTTTTGTCAGCTTCTAAACCATAAAAGAATGCCATGAATAAAATAATACTTCCGCTTATTTTACTTTGTACACTGAGCTCCTTTGCACAAAAAACAACCATCAAAACCATCACAGTTGAACCGTATAAGCAATTGAGTTATGAGGCATTCTTCAAAGGACTTTCAATAAAAGCAGAGCCTTACGCCGAAAACATTGACGGGTTTACTTTTGAGTGGGGATACACCTATAGCTTGAAAATCAAAGAAATTGAATTGGTGGATCCTCCCATGGACGGTTCAAGCCTTGATTATCAATTGGTCAAAGAATTAAGTAAGACGAAAGTCTCGGATGACTATACCTTTCCATTGCGTTTACACTACGAGGTTTATCTGGGCCCTTCTGATGAAGTAACCAGTCCATTTAAACTGATTGAACCGGGCGTTTACACCTATTTCGACGATGTAGAACTAGAAGTTCCAACAGAGTTTGAAGCAGCTTTCTCAGAGGTCTTGAACGACAAGAAGAACAAAGAAGGTACATTTAAAGTAATTGGTCCCAATCGGATTCGAATGGTTGGGATTAAGTGATAAGAAAAGGAGGCTCAGCCTCCTTTTTAGTTTTTCAGTCGGTACGTTTCTACTTGGCAAAAGTTTGAGCAAAAGCGTGATACATTCTATAGTCTATACATAACAGTACTCCACAATGCACATGTAAATCGGCATGCCTATGGTAATGTTAATAGGAAAGGTTACCGCCAGCGCCATGGGTAAATACAATCCTGGATTGGCCTTAGGAGCAGCCAATTTCATTGCTGCTGGTACGGCGATGTAAGAAGCACTTGCAGCCAAAATGGCGAACAAGAATTGATCTCCGTGACTAGGTGTAATATTTCTACTCAAGAACGCCACAACAATTCCGTTGAAGAGCGGCATTAAAATAGCAAAAACGAACGGAAAGGCACCGTTTTTCCAAAGAGCCGAGAGCTTTTTCCCACTTGTAATCCCCATATCCAGTAAGAACACAGCTAGAAACCCTTTGAAGATGTCGGTTGTGAAAGGCGCAATTCCTTGCGCTTGTTTTTCATCGGCTAGAAATCCAATGAGCAAACTTCCCAAAATCAACAATACACTTCCATTGGTAAAAGAATGCTTCAACAAGTGAAGGAAAGAAGCACCCTTGTCTTGCTTCTTCCCGAATATTGAAAGTAACAACACACCAATTATGATTGCTGGAGCTTCCATTAATGCCATCACAGCAACCATGTGTCCACCAAAATCAATTTCTTGCGACTCTAAAAATGCAACCGCCGTAACAAACGTAACCGCACTTACAGAGCCATAAGCAGCAGCAATGGCTCCTGCGTTCGGCACGCCTAGTCTCTTTTTTAAGATGAAAAATGAATAAACGGGAACGATGCAGGCCAAGAAAACTCCAAAGAGCAAGATTGTCAGTAACTCCAAACCCAATACACTGTGTGCTAATTCTTGTCCGCCCTTAAACCCAATTGAAAAGAGGAGGTACAATGAAATAAACTTTGAAGAGTTCTCTGGGATTGAAAGGTCACTCTTGAGTTGAACCGCTATCAATCCCAGGAAAAAGAATAGCAGCGCAGGATTGGTCAGGTTTTCAAAAAGCAAATCGGTATTCATTTGTTTTAGTTTGGTCGTTAAAAAAGCCGCTGGGACTCTCTCAATTCCCAGCGACTTTATAAGTCAGAGTGTGTTATAAGCATTCAAGGACAGCTCTTTATAGAGCAACACTCTTAACCTTAATATTGACCGTGCAGTCAATTTCTATCAACTCGTCTTCATTCATTTCATTGATTTGAGCAACCATCCGTTCCAACTCAGCCTTCAATTCTGTCTGCCTCTTTTTCAAATGTTCTGTATCACTCCCTAACCTTTCAGTCTGAGAAAATATTTGCTTACTTAAAAACTGAATCTTATCATAGATCAGTCCGCATAGCACTTCTTTTGCATCATGCTTTCCGTAAGTACTATTAATTAATTTCATTTGATCTTGAATCATAACTCTTGTCTTTCTTGGTGCAAAGGTTGAACAAGAATTTCATATATTTTCATTAATCATTATTACATAAATCATTAACTTTGATTATGAACTATACCTTGCACCAACTCAAAATATTTCTGAAAGTTGTAGAGAAGCGAAGCGTAACGAAAGCGGCAGAAGAACTACACTTGACTCAACCCGCTGTTTCTATTCAGCTGAAAAACCTTCAAAACCAATTTGACATTCCATTGATGGAGGTCATTGGGAGACAAGTTCACATTACAGACTTCGGACATGAAATTGCAGAGTCTAGTGAGCGTATTTTGTCTGAAGTACAACAAATTAAGTCGAAAACACTTGCATTCAAAGGTTTACTAGTTGGTCAGCTCAAGATTTCAATTGTATCAACAGGGAAATATGTCATGCCCTACTTCCTGTCAAAGTTTATGAAAGTACATCCAGGAGTTGACTTAAAAATGGATGTAACCAATAAGAGCAAGGTATTGGAAAGTTTGGCAAAGAACGAAGTAGACTTCGCACTTGTTTCTGTGCTTCCCCAAAACATCCCTGTTATGCGGGTAGAGCTAATGCAAAACAAACTGTTCCTGGTTAGAAAATCAGCAAATACTCCCATTATAACCCCTATCAAGCCAAAGTCGCTTGAGAATGCACCACTGATCTACCGTGAAAAAGGAAGTGCAACAAGACAGGCTATGGAGCAATTCATTGCCACCCTAAACCTGCGCCAAGACAAGATGCTCCAGCTCACTTCAAACGAAGCTGTCAAACAAGCTGTTCTTGCAGGCCTGGGGTACTCAATTATGCCCATCATAGGTATCAAAAATGAACTGACGAACAAAGAATTGGAATTGGTTCCCATCAAAGGACTTCCCATTGAAACGAAATGGAACCTTGTGTGGCCAGAAGGTAAAAAACTATCACCTGTAGCAAAGGCCTACCTGGAATTTATTGAGAAAGAGAAGAAAGGAATTATTGAGGATGTATTCGCATGGTATGAGAAGTATTAAGGCTGATTAAACCTTTCTTCTTTCCGAAGGTCGAACATACCAATTCCTTTGGAAGATTCTCATGCGCACTTTTCTATTCTGTTTATTTTTCGTCCTGGCCTATCAGAGCATAGCACAACACAATGCAGCACAATTCGAGTTTCGATTCACTTTTGAAGAAAAACCTCTAGAACTTTCTGAATACCATACATTTAATGGTGGCAAAGACAGCATCCAATTCACTTCGCTAAAACTGTACATCGGTCAGATTTCGCTTATTAATGAAGAAACTACTTCGGTTTACAGCACCCCACACCTTCTAGACTTATCTGCACCTGAAAGTTTGACCTTCAACATTGACTCACAAGCACGCTTCAACGCCATTGAAATTCAACTGGGAGTAGATAGTTTGACCAATGTTAGCGGAGCAATGGGGGGCGATTTAGATCCTCTTTTGGGCATGTACTGGACCTGGCAAAGCGGCTATATCAATCTGAAAATAGAAGGAAATTCGAATCTATGCTCAAGCAACAACCAAACATTCCAGTTTCACATTGGGGGCTATCAATTCCCAAACAATGCATTGCAAAAAGTTCGTTTTGAAAAAATTAGCACAGCCGATGTGATTCTTGCCCTTCCTTTAGATAAAGTGCTTCAAAACTTCGACTTGCAAAACACGAATTCAGTGATGAGTCCGTCTAAAAAAGCTGTTGAGTTCTCAGCCATCGCTGCGTCTCATGTAAAATTAGTGCAATGAAAATAAGGATTACTTCTTTACTTCTTATGCTCTCGTTCATTTTGGCATTTACGGTCGAAGAACTTTCTGTTTTCCGTCATCCCAGTCATTTTCCAACAACCATCTCCTCTTTCGACCCAAATGAATTGAGTGCAGATAAAACTGACCTAGGAAGACTCCTCTTTTTTGACCCAATTCTCTCAAGAGACGAAACCATTTCTTGTGCTTCCTGTCATTCCCCTTACAACGCCTTCGCCCATACAGATCACGCCTTGAGTCATGGCATCAATGACCAAATCGGAACGCGCAATGCTCCCGCTTTGTTCAACTTGGCATGGCAAAATTCACTGATGTGGGATGGAGCAGCAAATCACATTGAAACACAAGCGCTTGCCCCGCTTACAAATGAACAAGAAATGGGCGAAAGTTTAGCCCATGTATTGTCTAAACTAAAAGCTTCGCCTTCTTACGAGCAGCAATTTCAACTGGCATTCGGAGAGGGTGAAATCAAGAGTCAACACCTCCTCAAAGCACTAGCTGCATTTCAGTTATCACTTGTTTCTGCTAACGCGAAGTATGACCAAGTTCAGCGGGGTGAAGCCCATTTTTCAACTCAAGAATTAAATGGCCAAGCGCTCTTTATGCAGCACTGCAATAGCTGCCATACTGCTCCTTTATTTTCGAACTATGAATTTAAACAGAATGGGTTGGAACTGGATCCTCATTTGTGTGATCTAGGACGAATGGGGATGACTTTAAATCCAGACGATAGTTTAAAATTCAAGGTGCCATCGCTGCGCAATCTTAGTTACTCCTACCCCTACATGCATGATGGACGATTCGCAACCCTCAGCGAAGTAATCAATCACTACACATCGATTCCAGACGCTGCCTTGGTTTCTTCAGAACTAGAAAACGCCATCGTAC
>CAYGUR010000124.1:0-9586 GCA_964353035.1 uncultured Comamonadaceae bacterium
ACTCAGCTCACTGGAGCAACCGTTGCTTCGAAAGGAAGTGGATATGCAATTCACTCTATATGGCCAGATTCTCCTGCGGAAAAAGCGGGCTTGGCGATTGGTGATGAGCTTGTGGCGATGAACGGCATTCAGGTGGATCAATTTTTAAACACCACCGTTTCAATGGAGAAGGGGGATGTCATGAACGTCAGCGCGCTTCGAAACCGAAACTTAATTGAAACTGAAGTTTTTATTTCAAACAAATATTTCTATCTACATCCTCAATTGGTAGTTGGAAATAGTACTTCCCTGAGAGACGTTTGGTGGAGAAATAAGCAGGTGATGTGAAACTTTTTAGAGAAAATCTCGAATTAAGTAGTGTGAATTTTTACATTTATCATCTTAAAGCCAAAACACAAAATCCTCATGGAAAATCAAACACCTATGGAAGGACAGCAGTCACTTCCTAACGCAACCGCCTCTCTCGTACTTGGAATTGTCTCAATTGTGACAAGTTGCTTCATCTTCGGAATCATTGGTATCATCACAGGAGTTATTGGACTTGTACTTTCAGGAAAAGACAAGAAAGCCTATGCCGAAAATCCTGGTATGTATTCTGAGAGCTCGTTTAAGCAATCAAAAGCAGGTAGAGTGTGCTCTATCATCGGATTGATTATTGGTGGTCTCGCGTTAATCTTCACTCTGATTTATGTTGTATTCATGGGTGCTGCACTTACGGCTCTTCCATGGGAAGAAATGAGTAATAGCGGGTACTAATTAGAACTTTAATAAAATTCAAAAAGGGGCTAAACGCCCCTTTTTTTCTGTCATGTTGAAATGTTCATTTAAGTCACTCACAGGATTGGATTGTCCGGGATGCGGCATTCAGCGCTCATTTCTAGCATTGCTGGAAGGGGACATTCTGGGGTGCATTCAGTATTGGCCTGGTTTGCTTCCGTTGATTGTTGCAATCGGACTTACAATAGTTTACCTCGCCACCAAACGCTCCATTTTCATGGCGATAGCATACAAGCTATACATTTTGACTTGTGCAGTGGTACTTGGAAACTGGATATTGAAATTGACAGGAGTGATTCCTTGTCCGGTCTAAAAGCTATTGCTCTTCGCCCATGAGCACGAGCTGAACGATGTTCGCCCCCATTTGAAGGGCCTTTTCGCGCAGCACTTGAGCATCTTTGTGTACCTCGTAATCTTCCCAGCCATCGCCTAGGTCACATTCGTAGTCGTAAAACACAACCAACCTTCCTTCGTAAAAAATCCCTAATCCTTGAGGAGGAGTATTGTCATGCTCATGAACTTTCGGCAATCCTTGAGGGAAATCGAACGATTGGTGATAGATTGGATGGTTAAACGGCAGCTCAACCAGATCAAATTCAGGGAACACTTTCTTCAATTCTTGGCGAATGTACTTGTCCATCCCGTAGTTGTCTGAAATGTGTAAAAATCCACCAGCGATCAAATAATTGCGCAGGTTTTCAGCATCTGAGGAAGAAAAAACCACGTTTCCGTGGCCAGTCATGTGAACAAACGGATAGTTGAACAAATCAGGAGACCCAACTTCTACGTACGGGACCTCTTCTTGGATCATTGTTCCGAAGGTTTCATTACAAAATTCGACAAGGTTGGGCACTGATGTGGGGTTTCCATACCAATCACCTCCCCCATTGTACTTTAACACAGCCAGTTGCCACGAACCCTCTTGGGCCAATGCGGAAACGCTTGTCACTACTGCAAAAAAAAGAAGAAACCTTTTCATGGTATCAAAGGTAAAAAGACTGCAAGAACCTGCGAGCCAAAAGAAGCAAAAAGTGCATTTATATTTGGTATAGTAAATACCACTGTGAATTCATATATTTGCGCCTCGCAAAATTTAAACCTTAAATTCCATGCAAAACAAGAGTGCTGTATTGCTCTTTACTATCCTGCTAGCCATTGCAGCTTTGTACACCCTCTCTTTCAACTGGGTGGCGAGTAGCTTTGAGAAAACTGCTGAAAAACAAGCGGTTTTCGTAGCAGACTCCATGATTTCTTCTGGTAGCAATACCAAGGAGGACCGTGAAAGTCTAATCAAAGAGAAGAAACGTGAGTTTCTTCGTGACTCAGCAAACGCTGAAGTGTATCCGGTATTCGGACACACCTATCAGGAGGTAAAAGAAAATGAGCTAAACCTCGGACTCGATCTTCGAGGAGGAATGAGCGTGACTTTAGAAGTCTCCATTCCAGATCTAATCATGTCACTAAGTGACAATTCTGATAACCCTGATTTCGTATCTGCCATTGAAAAGGCAATTCGTGCACAGGCTAACTCGAATGATGATTATGTCACACTTTTCGGCAATGCGTGGGCCGAAGAAAATAGTGACGTTGAGCTTTGGAGAATCTTTCACAACATGGAAAGCAAAGACCTTTTCCCTGCGAAAAGCACGGATGAAGAGATCATTTCTATCCTTCGTGATGAAGCTGAAACTGCCATCAACAATACTGAAAACATCATACGTAAGCGTATTGACCAATTTGGTGTTGCTCAACCTAATATTCAAAAAATGGCCTTCTCAGGTCGTATCCTGGTTGAATTACCAGGTGTTGATGATCCTACTCGTGTTCGTAACCAGCTGAAAGCTACTGCAAATCTTGAGTTCTGGGAAACGTACAACAACGATGAGATTTTTCAGAATGTAATTGCTGCAAACACAGCTCTTGGACGTGCGATGCACCCAGAGATGTACACACCAGAAATGGATTCACTAGCTGCTGATACAGCGGTTGGTTTGACTCCTGAACAACAGCAATTGCGCAATCCTTTGTTCTCAATGATGCAGCTTCAAGTGCAGCAAAAGAGCCCAATCATCGGATATGCATTGAACAAAGATACTGACGACCTTGATTCACTTTTCAATCGTCCTGAAGTAACTTCTGCCCTTGGACCAAACCTACGTTTGATGTGGGAATCTAGTCCGCAAGGGAACGTTTCTGCGTTGTACGCCATTCGCGATGATAGCGGAAAAGGAAAGGCAAAGCTAGACGGACGAAACATTGTTGACGCAAGCGTTGGCTACGACGAACTTGGTGACGTAGTTTCTAACATGACCATGGATGCCGAAGGAACGGCTGCTTGGGCACGTATGACAGAAGCTGCTTCTTCAGACGGACAACGTCCTGTTTGTGTAGTTCTTGATGCGAAAGTTGTTTCTGCTCCAAGTGTGCGTGTTCCTATTACAAACGGACGTTCACAAATCAGTTTTGGTTCTGGAACAACAGTAGAAGAGAAATTAAAAGAAGCGGAAGATCTTGCAAGCCTTTTGAAGGCGGGTTCTCTTCCTGCTCCTGCGCGTATTGTTGACGAAGTGAGCGTAGGTGCTCAACTTGGTGAAGAAAACATCAATGCAGGTCTTTACTCGTTCATTATCGCATTGCTTGTGATTTTGATCTACATGGTATTCTACTACAAAGGCGCTGGTCTTGTAGCAGATATTGCCTTGATTGCGAACCTCTTCTTCCTGATTGGTGCACTTGCTTCTTTGAAAGCAGCACTTACACTTCCTGGGATTGCTGGTATCGTATTGACCATTGGTATGGCGGTAGATGCCAACGTACTGATCTTTGAGCGTGTGCGCGAAGAGATGAGGAATGGCAAGTCGCTAGGTGTAGCTGTGAAAGAAGGATATGGAAAAGCATATTCTGCGATCATCGATGCGAACATCACAACCTTGCTTACGGCAATTGTACTTTTCGCATTTGGTTCAGGACCAATCCGTGGATTTGCGACGACGTTGATCATCGGTATCTTCACATCGCTCTTCTCTGCGATCGTTTTGACCCGTTTGATTTTCTTCACTCGCTTGGAAAACAAGAAATCAATCACCTTTACTTCGAACATTACGAAGAACTGGTTTACCAATTCGAACATTGACTTCGTTGGAAAACGTAAAATCTTCTACGTAATCTCTGGAGTTGTTGTAGCAGCTGGTATTGCTTCTTTGAGCATCAACGGTTTGAATCAAGGTATTGACTTCACAGGAGGTACTACGGTTGACGTGACCTTCGAATCACCTGTCAATGTAGACGAAGTACGTGAAAACCTTACCATTGCCTTCACAGAAGACAATGGTGCGAAAGCGAATCCGATTGTACAGACAAAAGATTCAGATGCAGCTTTGCGTATCAAGACCAACTATTTGATTGGCTCAAATGCTCAGAATGTAGATGAACAAATCAATGATGCTTTGAAGAGTGGACTAGAAAAGTCTGGTATTCCTTACACAATTGATCGTTACAACAAAGTTGATGACACCATTTCAGACGACTTCCAGCGTGGAGCGATGTATGCGACCATCTTCTCTTTGTTGGTCATCTTCTTGTACTTGGTATTCCGTTTCCGTAAATGGCAATTTGGAGTTGGGGCATTGATCGCAATGGTACACGATGTGCTGATTGTACTTGCTTTGTTCTCTTTGCTTTGGAAAGTAATGCCTTTCACCATGGAGATTGACCAGGCCTTTATTGCAGCCATCTTGACTGTAATTGGTTACTCAATCAATGATACTGTGGTTGTATTTGACCGTATCCGTGAGTACCTTGGTCTTTACGGAACGAAGCGTGATGAGAAAGAAGTAATCAACGAAGCATTGAACAGCACACTTGGTCGAACGATCAATACGTCGCTTTCTACCTTCGTGGTGCTTTTCACCATCTTTATTCTTGGTGGAGACAACATCAAAGGATTTGTATTCGCATTGATGGTTGGTGTTGTAGTAGGAACCTACTCTTCAATCTTCATCGCAACTCCTTCTGTACTTGACTTCTCAAAAGGATTGACAACGAAAAAATAAGCCTTAGACTTTATCAATACTTAAAAGAGGCTCCAAACGGGGCCTCTTTTTTTATGTCCGAATTTTGCACAACTTCAATTCAGCGATTCAAATTGAAAACAAGGTTAAAGACATGGGTTGAGAAGTTGAATTAGCTACATTTGCACAATGGGAGCAACAGAGATCATTTTCGTTTTTGTGATCTACCTTCTTCTCTTCGGAGCCAAAGGTATACCGAGTCTTGCCCAATCGATGGGAAAGGCTGTGCGAACATTCAGAGAGGCTTCGGGAGATATTCAGCGGGAAATAATGAATACCACACGTGATATCAAAGACGAAGTAAAGAAAGTCAAAGACGAAGCGGAAGACACCTTCAAGCAGGACTAATTCATGGATATTCTTTTACTACTTGGCGGACTAGCTCTTCTTGTAGCCGCAGGTGAAATTTTGGTGCGCGGTGCAGCAGGGTTAGCTTTAAAAGCAAACATTTCTCCAATGATGGTGGGCCTCACCGTTGTTTCAATTGGAACTTCTGCTCCTGAGCTGTTTGCCTCTGTGCGCGCTGCATTTGAAGGAAATCCAGGACTAGCAATAGGAAATGTCATTGGTTCGAACATCGCGAACATTTCATTGGTGCTTGGAATCACAGCTTTGATCAATCCTGTTGGTGTGTCCAAAGGATTATTGAAATTCGACACACCACTGATGGTCTTGGCCACAATCATCTTCATCCTCTTCGCTTGGGATTTGCAGCTCACATTTGTGGAAGGCGCTGTTCTGGTAGGATTACTTTTTGCGTTTATCGGATCCCTCATCCTTCGCTCACGAAAAGAGAAAAAGCAGCAAGATGCGCTGGAAAGTGATGTCGAAGACCTTGTCGAATATCAGAGCAAAGGATATGGCTTTTTAATCATACTCATTGTTGGAGGTTGTATTGGCCTGTACTTCGGTTCTGAATGGTTTATTTCAGGCGCGCGAAACATTGCTTCGGCCGTAGGCGTGAGCGATTACGTCATTGGTGTTACAGTCGTGGCCTTCGGAACCAGTGTTCCTGAACTTGTAGCCAGCGCCATTGCCGCCCTTCGAAATCAGGCCGACCTTTCCATTGGAAACTTAATTGGCTCAAACATCTTTAACATTCTCTCCGTGATTGGAGTGACTTCAATGCTGAGTCCGTTGCCAGTAGACGCTGCCATCTTGCAACTTGATGTTTGGTGGATGTTAGGAATTGCCCTTTTGATCATCCCCATCATGCGATCTAAATACCTCGTAACTCGCTGGCAGGGAGCGCTGCTGGTTGGTGTGTACCTCGCCTATCTTTTCATGGTCTTGGTATGATTAAAGAAGTGCTGTTCGAACACGAAGCTAGTCAGCTGATTTACTATCCCCAAGCCTTTCGCGCCATAGCTGTTGAATCGTTGATTTCATCGATTCCTTGGCAACAGAACAGTATTCGTGTTTTTGGCAAAGCACATTTGGAACCTCGACTTACCCAATGGTTTGGTCCGCCCTACGCCTATTCTTCTATTCAATGGCCATCACAACCATTTCCCGAAACACTTTTCGCCCTAAAAACCCAGGTTGAAGAACTGTCAGACTTCGTCTTCAACGCCTGCCTTGCTAATTTTTACCGTGACGGAAATGACGCCATGGGCTGGCACAGAGACAATGAACCAGAGATAGACCAGCGGGTCATTGCTTCGCTGACCTTCGGGGCAGAGCGAGATTTTAAAATTCGGAACAAAGAAACCAAGGAGACACTGACCTTTCCCTTAGAACATGGCTCACTTCTTTTGATGCGAAATATGCAGCAACAATTCGAACACAGCCTTCCGAGGAGAAAACGAATTTCAGAACCGCGGGTAAATCTTACCTTTCGGAAAATCAATTGAATCAAATTTCGATTTCAAGTTCTCAGCAAATAGTACATTTACATTATGTCTGTACACAACGATACCAAGCGCGTAACTACGCGAGTGCTTCAGGAAATGAAACACAATGGAGAGAAAATCGCCATGCTTACCGCATACGATTATTCGATGGCGAAGATTATTGATCAGGGCGGAATTGACTGCATTCTGGTAGGAGATTCGGCTTCCAATGTCATGGCCGGACACGAAACAACACTTCCGATTACGCTGGATCAAATGATTTACCACGCATCATCTGTGATTCGTGGAGTGCAGCGTGCATTGGTGATTGTTGACCTTCCCTTCGGAACATATCAAGGAAACTCAAAAGAAGCGCTCAACTCAGCCATTCGCATCATGAAAGAAAGTGGTGCACATGCTGTAAAAATGGAAGGCGGAAGAGAAATCAAGGAGTCCATTGATCGTATACTCTCAGCTGGAATCCCCGTCATGGGGCACCTGGGCTTGACACCACAATCGATTTACAAATTCGGAACCTATGTCGTAAGAGCAAAGGAGGAAGAAGAAGCTCAACGATTGATGGAAGACGCCAAAATGCTCGATGATGCAGGATGTTTCGGTATTGTTGTCGAAAAAATACCCGCAAAACTAGCCGCTAAAGTTGCTCAGTCAGTGACCACTCCCGTGATTGGAATTGGCGCGGGTTCAGAGGTAGATGGTCAGGTTCTGGTGAGTCATGACATGCTTGGAATCACACAAGAATTCTCACCTCGCTTTTTGAGAAGGTATTTGGACATGGGAGATCAGATGATCAATGCCATTCAACAGTATGTAAGAGACGTTCGGGATGTAGATTTCCCGAATGAACAAGAGCAGTATTAATCGCACAACGCTGGTTCGCAACGAACCAAAAAACAACAAGTATCCACATGAGCTGGACCAAAGAACCGCGGGAACCGATTGTGATGAGCACTCCGGAAAACCTGCAAGTACTCTATGAAGACAATCATATTATTGCCGTCAACAAGCGGAATTCAGACATCGTGCAAAGCGATATTTCTGGAGACACTACACTGTGCGATGTCGTCAAAGAGTACGTGCGCATCAAATACAACAAACCAGGATTGGCATTCATAGGCACAATCCACCGGTTAGACCGTCCTGTGAGTGGCGTCATTCTCTACGCACGTACCACCAAGGCGCTTAACAGGCTAGGGAACATGTTCAAGTACAGAGAGGTACAAAAAACCTACTGGGCATGTGTGAAAAATCCACCACCACAGATTGAAGATCACATCATCAATTACCTAAAGAAAAACGAAAAGCAGAATAAATCCTATGCTTTCGATAAGCCAGCCGCAGACCGTAAGGAAAGCGAATTGCGCTATAAAATGGTAGGAAAAGGTACTCACTATTCATTTGTAGAGGTGTATCCTAAATCAGGCAGGCACCATCAGATTCGCGCAACCTTATCAAGTATTGGCTCTCCAATCAAAGGCGATATCAAATACGGAGCGAAACGGACCAATGAAAATGCAAGTATTCATTTGCATGCACGAATGATTGAATTTATCCATCCAGTTCAAAAAGTTCCAATGTGCATTGTTGCTCCTCCTCCTGAAGATCCACTGTGGGATGAGTTCGTAAAATTGGACTCACGGTTGAAATCCTGAGGTTTATACTTGACAAAAAAGTGACATAAAAAGCCAAGGTATTTGGTACATTTGCGTCGCCTTAAAAGCACATTGAAAATGGGAGAACCACAAGAACACATTCACTGCCTGATCATTGGGTCAGGACCAGCAGGATATACTGCCGCAATCTACGCTGCAAGAGCAGATCTCAAACCTGTTATGTACCAAGGGATGCAACCTGGAGGACAGTTAACGGAGACTACAGAAGTAGATAATTTCCCTGGCTACCCTGATGGGGTAACCGGACCAGAGATGATGATTCAGTTTCAAAAGCAAGCTGAGCGTTTTAACACAGACGTGCGCTCAGGGTGGGTAACTAAGGTTGATTTTACTGGACCGAAACATTTGGTAGAAATTGACAATGGAAAGCATGTTGTGAGCGCTGACTCAGTGATTATTTCAACGGGAGCTTCGGCAAAATGGCTCGGATTGGAATCTGAAATCCGCTTGCGCGACATTGGCGGAGGCGTATCAGCCTGTGCTGTTTGTGACGGATTCTTTTACCGTGGACAAACAGTTGCTATTGTGGGCGCTGGAGATACAGCTGCAGAAGAAGCTACCTATCTGGCGAAGTTGTGCAAGCAAGTTCATATGATTGTGCGTAGAGACGAAATGCGTGCTTCGAAAGCAATGCAACACAGAGTTATGAATACTCCGAACATCACCGTCCACTTCAATACAGAAACAGTTGAAGTACTAGGTGAAGATGGAGTAACAGGCGTACGTGTGATTAACAATCAAACACAAGAAGTAAGTGAACTTGAAATCACTGGTTTCTTTGTTGCCATTGGTCACAAGCCGAATACAGATGTATTCAAAGATTACATCGAACTGGATGCACAAGGCTACATTGTGAATGTGCCAGGAACTTCCAAAACCAATGTGCCTGGTGTCTTCGTTTCTGGAGATGCAGCTGATAAAAACTACCGTCAGGCAGTAACAGCAGCAGGAACAGGATGCATGGCTGCACTAGACGCTGAGCGCTACCTTGCCGCTTTAGCAGACTAAAAAATTCTACAACATAGATTTGAAAAGGGACCACATTGGTCCCTTTTTTGATACCTTCAAGTCATGAATAAACTTGTGCTTCTTTTCCTTCTCATTTCGAACTTCGCCTTCGCCCAGACGCCTACTCAACAAGAATTGCTCGGACAGTTTGATCAAGCATCACACCCCGACTTCGTTCTGATTGAAAAAGCGCACACTACCAAAG
>CAYGUR010000125.1:0-9562 GCA_964353035.1 uncultured Comamonadaceae bacterium
TTTTGCAACTTTTTCGAGTCAAACAAATTGTGATGTGATAGCTTGACGTACTTGAATAGTCCCAATTCTTCTTTCTTAAACTCATTGTCGTATTCACTTTTTTCTCAATGTAGAATCAAAACGCGTTCGTAAAACAATGACTTTGTAGGCGTTAGCGAATAATTTGTAGATGGGGATTCAGTTGTTTAAAATCTATTGGTTGTTTGTGGGGCGAAATTTTTTTTGATCAAAAGTGAATACAATTACCGTGTGGCCGGGCGCGGCCCGACCCTACTGTTCATGCCACATTGTTTATGGGCAGACGCGGTCTGCCATTTGATGGATTCTTTGTGTAAAAAAAGGGTCGGGAACAGGTGTTTGTGGCGTGGCTGCGCCCGCCACATTATATCGTGTGCGTTATACAGTAGGGTCGGGCCGCGCCCGGCCGATTGGGTCGCGTCTAGCCGAAAGGGTTGGGCTGCGCTGCCGAACGGGTTGGACCGCGCCCGCCCATTTTGGAATATCAAATGTGATGAATGGGTTGGCGTAATCGAATATTTTGATGGTTTGGAACCACGATGTTTGAAATCTCCAACAGGTTGGTTGGGCGCGGCAATTGAAAAATTGAATGTTTATGAATGTGATTACCATGTGGCCGGGTGTGATTGTTTTTTTTGATCAAAAGGGAATACAATTACCATTTGGTCGGGCGCGGCCCGACCCTACTGTTCGTGCCAAATTGTTTATGGGCAGACGCGGTCTGCCATTTGATGGATTCTTTGTGAAAAAAAGGGTCGGGAACAGGTGTTTGTGGCGTGACCGCGCCCGCCCATTTTTCAATAAAAATGAATAGAGTTTCAGTAGACCCCAATCTTAAGGCTGTGTTTTTTCCAAAATCAACAACCCTTCTTCATCACACACCACCACCCAATCAGCAGAGTTTTTGTAGCGTTCAACTTCGGCATTGAAAGCTTCTTGAGAAGGCATGGGCCATGGTCCCTCTGCGGTATGTATGGCAATAATACTAGCGTCTAGCACAATGGGGAATTGATACACCCGATCTCGTAAGGTCAAGTGAGGAACCAATGAGGCGTGGGCAGAGACGATGGCGTCTTTGGAGATGTTGTTGAGCTGTGTGTGCACAAAGGCCACATCGAAATTGCGGTGATAGTGTTCAGATTTGTAGAAGCGTATTTTGCTTTTATCAGAAAACTGAACAGTACGATCCATCAAGCGAATAGTTGTTCCCACGGTACCAAGAAGAAAGAGGCCAATCAGCACCTTTTGGAGGGTAGACTGCTTGATAGATTGAATAGCAGTAAATCCGCCAATTACTACAATGGGCGCAAACTCAATTGAATATTGAAAATGAACACCCCAAAGCGCGATGTTGTCATGGAACATTTTCTGTGCGATCAGCGGGATGAGCATGATGAGGTATAGCGGTTTTCGCAACAGCAAATAACTTCCAGACAACAAGAAAAAAGTGTAAAACTCAGCTTTAAATCCGTCTGCTTCAACCATATTGTGCTGATTGATAAACAGTATTTTTAAGCTGTCAATCGGATGAAACACGAGGTGCTTCACTGCGTCAGACAGTCCAAGGCCAAGCGCGCTGAAATGGAAACCGTGGTACTTTCCGTTGGGCGACATTGCAGGCATGAATACCTGAACAACCACTAAGAAATAGACAACGCTGAACGCAGCGAGGCCCAGCGCCCAAAAGCGGTGAGTTTTATTTTTCCAGTTTTCAAGCGCAAGTGCAACAAAGATGAAAAAGGTCCACAAGCCCATGTTTTCCTTCCCAATCAGAATAAAAATCGACAAAGCCAGAACCCATCTGAACTTTCCTTCCTTGAACATGAGAAGAAGCCAGGGAACGGCCATGGCTGCTACAACGTTGCTGTGATAGTCGTACGCAATGGCCGAAAAAACTCCGAAATAGGCGAAAAAACAAATCAATGCTGGAAGTGCAAATTTCGGATTCACACAGTGTTCCACATACCGAAACACACCAATTCCCCCGATGAGCACGGCAATCCACTGCAGAATGAGTAACGTGTAGGTGCCGAAAATAAATTTAAGTGGGGAAAAGAGCACGAGGTAGAGATCGAAATGATCTGCAAGCATGTGCTGACTTGGAGCCCAAAACATTTTGGTATCGGGCGCTAGTCCAGAAATATAACGTTGCATGGCATTGGTATACAATCCCAAATCAAGCGCATACGTCCGAAAGAGGTAGTGGTTGACGAAGGAAATAATCGCGTACAAGGAGGCGAACACCAACAAAGTGATCAGCAATCCGTTCGAGTATTTCTTGTTACCTAGCACGAAAGGCGAAGATAAATGAAGCGATGGAATGGCGCGTTCACTTTTTCAAATTAGTTCTCAGAAGCACAAGGGTTATACGTTGGGTGTTTGCAAGGCTTGCTGCTCACCAAGCGTGTTCTGTGCAAAGAGAAAGAGCTGCTCGAAAGTGCTTTTCGAATGAATTGAATCACTTCGTCAATTTCCTTTTCAATGGGATACACAGAACTTCCATGTTTACCGCCACATCCGCTGACTAGCTCCACTGAAGCATTGAGCTCCTCGTATTTTTCGAAAATAGAATAGCTTCCGTGTAACATAAGTGCGCCTACGGTGTTGTCTGGACAGTAATGGTGGGCAGCGGAAGCGTAAGGTACTAGGTCGTCACAGGTGCCGTGGTAGAGCATGATCGGACAAGCGTTTGAATCATTGATCCAATGTAAATCGGTCATCGCTCCCGCAAATGAGAGAACTGCTTTGTATTTAAATTCGGGCACAATTTCCTCAATCTCGCGTTGCCCTTCGCCATAAGGAGCGAAGGCTGCCTGCAAAACAGCTTCGGCACCTGCACTGCTACCACAAAGAATAATTGCACTTCGATCTACGTACAATGCGGTATCATTTTCTAGGAGAAAACGCGTTGCAAAACGGATGTCCTGAGCGGCAGATTCAAAGGCTTTGATTTTGTTGGCTGAAGGCTGATCACAATGAAAAGACTGTCCTTTGAGGTAGAGGTGGTACGACATGTTGACTACAGTAAAACCCGCCTGAGAAAGAGAGTCGCAAAAATGATCAATGTTCGCCTCTTTTCGCGTTCCCGTATAGAAACCGCCACCGTGCACGAAAATTACGGTTGGAGCCATTTTGTGAGAGGAAGAATACACATCCAACTCCAACGCTTCGCCTTCTCTGACGCTGTAAACGTAAGTGTCGAAGTTGTCTTTTTCTTGGGCGAAAAGCGACTGAGAAAACACCAGGAAAAAGAGTGTGAGCAGTGCGTTTGTCTGGTAGACCATGAACGAAATCTTTTGTGTGATTAGATGCTTACCTTTTCAAAGATAGTGCCGAAGTAAGGAAAGATAAATTGTATTCTCGCACCAAAGAGCACTATTTTTGCTCAGATCGAATACCAAATTCAAAACGCCTGTCAATGGTTCAAAAAGTGCTGTACATCGAAAGTGACCCCATTTCATTGTTTGTGGGCTACACCATGTTGGGTGAGTGTTATGATTTCGACCAAATCATCACAGCAAAAGATGGGGCTACCGGATTGGAAAAGCTCCAAGAAAATGATGTTGATCTGATTGTCATGGAGTTTTTACTTCCTGAGATGGGCGGTGAAGCGTTTATTTTGGAAGCGCACAAGCAAAATCCGAACAGAAAAACGCCTATAGCTGTTATTACGCAAGCAGAGTTTGAACCTTCGGAACGCAAGAAATTAGAAGAACTTCCGAATGTAATCTTCGTTGACCGCAAGCCCATGCGGAAGAGCCAAGTGCCGAAAATACTGGGGCTTTTGGGTGTTACAACGGATGATTCGGACAAGTAAAACGGTATCCTTCGCTGAGATGTTCATTTAACAGCAAGAGCAATTCATTTTCTTTGGATGTTAGGCGCCCCTTTTTAGTTACGGTAGAATTTTTTCACTTGCACTAGTTGCTTGTCTTTTCGCGCTTGGGCAACGTAAACACCAGTTGTTAAATCATCCAGCTCCACGTGATTTCCAGAAGTCATTTGAACGCTTTTCACCAGCTTTCCAGTCACGTCGAAAATCGTGACAGTGTAGAATGCTTGCTGATTGTTTTCGTCAAAGAGAAAAAGACTCTTTCCGTCTGAAAACAGATTCAATTTGGCATCGAAAGCTGATACTTCGTCTACAGCCAGCACAATTTCAGTTTCCAAGGTCATCACAATGGGCAAGTGGTCACTCATGTAATACAGCGCGTTGAGGATTTCCATTGGAACGTCATTGTCTTCGTCGCAGTCTGTAATGTTCTGGTTGTAGCACGTTCCATTGTTTCCAATTGCTTCATAGCTGTTTGCTTGGTAGTGCAAAGTTTCGCTCGGATTCATCAGGTTTTCACTGGCGAGGATAAAATCGAAGCGGTCATCTAGTCCACCGCCAGCTCCATCACCATAAATCTGCGATGTACGCGTAGATTGAGTCAGTATTTCTTTGAACGGATACGATGATGAGGTCCAGTTTCCCGGCGCGTCAATTGGATCTTCGAAAACAATTGCATTGTCTGAGTTCAGTAGAAGTTGGTAAGCAGGTTCGCTGCTTGAATACAGGTTAAAATCACCTCCAAAAATGCAATAGCTGTTCGGGTCGATTTCGGTCAGTGCGTTCACAAAAACTTCAGCCATTTGGAGTCGAGCGGCTTCATTTTCAGCACCGCTACTTGATTTTAAGTGAGAAACAAAAACGTAGATGAAGGTAGTGTCAGCTCCATTTGCGAGTGCTACGTCTCTCAAGAATAGCTTGAAAATATTGATGTCTCTAACGTCTGTGGTTTTGAGTCGTTCTTCGTCTAAACCAAAAACATCCGTGTTGTAAACAATTGCCTGCTGTAGATTCCAATCGGAGTTTTGATTGGACTGTTGGCTAATCCAAGTTGAACTCACATAGTTTCCGTCAAGATCTGCGCACGATTCCTGAGCGATGCTGTTCAGTCCCTCTTCCGACTTAAGTTCTTGCAAAAGCAGCAGGTCTGGTTGGGTGTAGTTCAAGATTTTCTTCAGTGTATCTTGCCTGTTCTGCATGCTTCCGGTTGGGAAGTTGAGAACATTATAAGAGGTTACATTGATTTCTGTTTGTGCACAAGCGAAGGCAACAATCAATGTGGCAACAAAAGTCAAAGTCCATTTCATACTGCGAAGTTACTTCCTTACTTGAATTTTGATTCGATTTGAATCTCATTTAACAAAGTGAGGTGCACTGGACACCTACTTGAGATGTGTTGAAGTCGTTTGTGTTGTTCTTCGGAAAGCGGCCCCTCAATGATGATTTCTTTTGAAAAGAGCTCTATTTTCTTCTCTTCACCTGATTCGCAGTCTTCATGGTGCGTTCTTCCATGGTTTACGTGCACTTCAACGCTTTCCAGAGGCCATTCTTTTCGCTTTGCATACATTTTCAACGTCATTGCAGTACATGCTGCCAATGAAGCTGAGAGCAATTCATAGGGCGAAGGGCCGAAGTCGTTCCCGCCTACTTCCGCAGGTTCGTCAGCCATGAAAGAGTGTGTTCCAGCTTTGATTTCGGTTTGGAAACCTTCTTCATCATCAACTCTGGCTGCGGCTTGCAGGTCAGTGGCGAGTTCCTTAGTTTTTTCTGCTTCAGGCAGATAGCGGGCAGCCCAAGCAGCAATTGCACAACCAACATAATGGGCATCTTTTCGTTCTGAAAGCAAATGGTCTGCGCCGTCAAGTGAAATGAAGCTTTTAGGATGAAAAGCAGCGCTGTACAATTCGGCGGCATTGTTAATGTTCACAATGGCATCTTGCGGACTGTGCATGATGAGAAGTGGAATCTTCAATTCTTTCAAGTAGGTAGGCAAATCATAGGTGTTGAGGTCATCAATGAATTGCTTTTTCATTTTGAACGGACGTCCGCCGATGTGCACTGTGGCTTCTCCCTGCGCCTCAATGGTTTTGGCATCTTCACCAAGTAAATGAGTTACATGAATGGGGTCTGAAGGTGCTCCAACAGTTGCGATGGCTTTCACGCTTGTAATGACCTTTCCGGCGTAGAGCACAGCAGCGCCACCTAGGGAATGGCCAATCAGAAGAGAAGGAGCTTCGTAATGGGTTCGCAAAAAGTTCGCTGCGGAAACCAAATCTTGAATGTTGCTTGAGAACCCCGTGTCTGAAAATTCGCCTTCAGACTTGCCTAACCCTGTAAAATCAAAACGGAGAACGGCAATGTTTTGAGCTGTTAGGGCGAGGGCAATAGAACGTGAGGAATGTAAATTTTTCCCACATGTAAAACAGTGGGCAAAAAGGGCATAGGCAATTGGTTTTTGGCCAAGAGGCAAGTCGAGATGACCATGCAATTTCTCACCATCCTCATTTTCGAAGTGTACTACTTTTGAAGCGCTCATTTGATCCTGTTTGATTGGAAAGTTACTTGGGATTTTATTACGAAGTGATTCAGTTGTAGAAATTAATCCCTTTTCTCAATGAAAAGTTCACCCTCGTTTGTTCCTCGGATGGTATTCCATGATTTCACTGCGCAAGTATGCTGTGTCAAGATGTGTATAGATTTCAGTGGTAGTAATGCTCTCATGTCCGAGCATTTCTTGCACCGCTCTCAAGTCAGCTCCTGCCTCCACTAAATGTGTTGCAAATGAGTGTCTGAAGGTGTGCGGACTGACATTTTTAGTGACACCAGCCATTTCTGCGGCTTTCTTCACCATGTTGAAAACGCTGATGCGCGAAAGGTGTCTGCCACGCTGATTGAGAAAGATGTGGTCTTCACTTCCTTTGTCAATCACCAAATGTGTCCTATCTGATTCCACATAAAGTTTGATGTACTTCAACGCTGAGTGTCCAATGGGAACCAGTCTTTCCTTGTTTCCTTTTCCGATAACACGAACAAAGCCTTCGTCGTAATAGAGGTAGCTTAAGCGAAGTTCAATAAGCTCGCTCACACGAAGTCCGCAGCTGTAAAGTGTCTCTAAAATGGCCCTGTTTCGATGTCCGTCTGGCCTACTCAAATCAATGGAGGCAAACATGCTTTCAATTTCAGGGTAGGTGAGGGTAACAGGAAGTTTGGCGCCCAGTTTAGGCGATTCAATTAATTCAAGTGGATTGGATTTGGTGACTTGTTCTAATTCTAAGTATTCGTAGAATCCTTTGAGTCCAGAGATAATTCGTGCTTGACTTCGGGCGCTCATCCCCAATTCATGAAGCCAAGCTAGAAACTCTTCAATGTCTTCACGTATGATAGCTTCAGGTCCTTTTTCGTTCTTGAAAAAAGAATCAAACTGGGCTAACTTCTCAACATCGCGTAAGTATGCCTCAACGCTATTTTCAGCGAGTGACTTTTCCAGTTGAAGGAAATGTTTAAATCCACGTATGAGCGAGTTCCATTTCATAAGCAATAAAAAACCTCCGCGACGTTTCCCGGAGGTTTTTAAGACTAATTTACCTAAACAAATTCTACATTGAATTAACCAAAATTACTACGAGAATTGTGCATTAATTTCACGTTTCCGTGAAGCTCATTTATACCATTTCTGCTTGGTGATCATCAATGCTTCTTGCACTGTGATTCTGTCACCTTCATTGTATGCAGTTACGAATGGACCTTGGAAATTGTACCTTGACTCGATGCGCTCACGATCATCTCGTGCTTGTTTATAAGCGTCATGTCCGCCAGTAGTATATTTCACCCATCCTTCGTGGTTTTCGATATCAAATTGTTCGTCAAATCCGTGACGACTTTTAAAGTAAGGGACGCCAACAACTTTGTGTGCTGCAACGATTTGGACCTTATATGTCACACCAGTTTCTGGTGCTGGTACAGAGGTACCTTGTCCGTTTGTTGATGCATTAATCTTGTCAGAGTTCGAGGCCGTTGTTTCTGCCACTTCTGGTTCAACAACGTCGGGAACAGTTTCCTCCACAGGTTCTGTTTCCATGGCGGTGTCAGTAGTACTTTCTTCAACCGTTTGTTCTGGTTCAGTAATTTCAGGTTCAAGTGTTTCAGCTACATCTACGTTGGTTTCCTCTGTTTGAGAATTTTCAGCAAGTGTTTCAGCGGAAATTGTTCCGTTGTTCAATACGTTCATTTCGCGAGGAGCATTGTTTTCAACGAAGGAAAACACGCCAAAGATTTGAGGCTCTTGATTGTCTCCACTGAGTTTGTAGGATACTGAAAAGCGTTCAGAAGCAGGGGCGTCAAACCAAATGTATTTGATTCCGCTGTCATCAATGGTCACAACGGCTCCGTCTGAATCATCTTCGCTGATGGTGTATCCAGCAGGTACATTTTCTTTGATTTTGGCAAATCCATCCAATGCCGCATTCACAACGTCTAGTTTAACCAAGAATTCACCTCCGCCCATGTCTGTAGTAGTTCTAACACAAGCCATTCCATCAATCGGAATGTTGAATTCAGATGCATCTTGCTGCTGTGCAACTGCTGGAGCTCCGGTAACTTCAATTACCTTGGTAGGCAATTCGTAATCAACGCGTTGGTTTTCTTTAATGTAGGAGAATGTTCCTGAAACTGCTTTGTTTCCGCTTGCTTCTGAAGTCGCGGTTAGTGAATAAGAAACTGTAAATTCTTGATTTTCTGGAAGAGCCATCCAGATGAATTTGATTTTTTGTGCACTGAACGTAAAGCTTGCTCCTTCTGTTTTGACAGCGCTTGCAGTGAGTCCTTCAGGTAATTCTATTTGTAATTTCGCGAAGCCTTCCACATCGCCTTTGTTGATTGTCACTTCTACTTCTTTCATCTCACCTGGAGCAATTGAAGTAGGGGTGTTGTCCTCGATTATCACGCCATCGTCTAAAAATATTCCGATGGAGAGAAATCCGAAAAGGTTAGCAAGTATTAAAGCGTATTTGATCATTAGGAAATGTTTACAAAGTAAGGTTACTCATATCCCAAAAGTAGAATAGACTTTGGGTGGCATGAGGCTCTTGCGTTGTACTTTCAAACACGAATCTGTGGATAAGGCTAAATCAACGAAGTGTACAATGCGCGTAAATCAGCGCTCAGTCGCTCTCTGGTGAAATGAGCAAAGGCATGCGCTATGCCCTCTGCTGCGAACTGATGTCTTAAAGATTTAGAATCAATCAGTTGGGAAAGAGCGAGGGCGAAAGAAGTCTCGTCTCCTGGCGCCACTAACAATCCTGTTTTAGAATGTATAACTACATCTTGAACTCCTCCCACTTGGGTAGATACCACAGGCACTCCAGCTGCTTGGGCTTCAATGAGTGAAACAGGGGTGCCTTCATTGTGCGAAGTGAGCGCAACAATGTCTAGTCCTGGCAGAATCATTTCAACTTCCTTCACCCAAGACATTAAGCATACGTTTTCATTGGTATAACTTTCTTTTGGGGCGAAGGAGATATTGTTCGCTCGAAGAGCTTCTTCAATGTTCAAGCGCTCTTCGCCGTCTCCAACAAAGAAGGCAACAATGTTTTTAGTGGTTAAGTGCGAAAGCGCTTTTATAAATAAAGCGTGATTTTTCACCGGGGCGAACCTACCAATGATACCAATCGCAACAGTATCTTCATGCAAGCTGAACTGTCTTCGGAATGCATG
>CAYGUR010000126.1:0-9518 GCA_964353035.1 uncultured Comamonadaceae bacterium
ACCTTGCTCAGCTTCTTTTCGTTTCGCTCTTGCTTGTTCAGCAGCTGTTTCAGCCGCGTAAGCTTCTTCCAAAGCTCGTGCTGACTGAACTTTCTCTGACGCGATGGCGATTTTTTCGGCTTCCGCCTCTCTTGCTCTTCGGTCAGCATCTGAATTCGCGATAGATATTTTTGCCGTATTCTCTCCTTCAACTGCTTTCGCGTTAGCTGCAGCTACTTGAATACGCTGATCTTGCACAGCTTGTGCCTGTCCAATAGCTCCGTCACGGTCTTTCTGCGATACAGAAATAATGGCATCATTGATGGCTTTTGCAGCAGCTTCCTTTCCAAGTGCTTGGATGTAGCCTGATTCATCATGAATGTCTGTGATGTTCACGTTGATGAGCTTCAATCCAACTTTTTTGAGCTCTGCTTCAACGCTGTGGGTTATGTGTGAAAGGAACTTATCCCGATCAGTATTGATTTCTTCAATGTCCATTGAAGCAACAACCAAACGCAATTGACCAAAAATAATTTCTTGTGCCAATTCTTTTACAGCCTCCAATGAAAGTCCAAGTAGACGTTCAGCGGCGTTCTGCATTACACTAGGCTCTGTTGAGATACCAATGGTAAAACGTGAAGGTACGTTCACACGAATGTTTTGCTTCGAAAGTGCATTGATTAGGTTCACCTCAATTGAGATAGGTGTCAAATCAAGAAATGCATAATCCTGAATGATTGGCCAAATAAAGGCGGCACCCCCATGGACACATTTTGCAGATTCTGTTCCTCCTGTCTTTCCGTAAACAACAAGGATTTTATCAGACGGACATCTTTTGTAGCGTTTTGCTAACGCGTAGATAAAGATGACAAAAATGAGGACTGCGAAGACGACAATCATGAAAGGAGAGACGCCTGAGGTTAAAGATTGGAGTAGTATGCTCATGTTAATTGTGTGGATTTCAGTTTGATAATTTTTCTACGAGAAGAAGTTCAGCGCTGACAACGTCAACAACTCTAACCATGGTGGAAGTGGATAATTGTTCCATCGAATCAGTGATGGCTTCCAACTCACGCAAGCTTCCTTGCACTTTGACTTGAACTTTGCCAACCGAGGAACGCCTTGCTCCAATAGGAAGATAAACTTCGCCAATTGCGCCAATGGCATTTTTTATAACAAGGGTTCCTGATTGTGAAAGTTTACTTACCCAATAAAACAGGAGAGATGTAAGCACCATCATGATCAAGCCCGCAATGGTAGAAATAACGATGGTTAGTCCTGTAGATAATTCGTTCTCCAGACATGTGATACCAGTCCACCCAAAAATGGTAAAAAAGGCCACCAAGTTTTTAAAGGTGAAAAACTGAAATCCAACACCGCCATCATCAGCTTCAAAATCAGTTCCATCAGCCGCCATGTCGCTGTCCATATCACCTCCAATGAGGGTCATAATGAGAATAACGACTAACAGCGCGGAGCCAATTAAAGCGGTAATCCAATAAACTTTTCCTAGTGTTGTGAGGCCTTCAAAGAGTTCAAACATTGATTTCTGTTTAGGTAGGCTGTTCGAAAAACTCGAACAACATTCATTTCCCTAAACTACGACGAGAATTGGGATTTTTCAATCTGAAAGTGACTCTTTGTGGTAAACGGTTTTCTTAGCCCATTGATAGGAGATGAAAACATGTTTTTCGGTATTGCGATTGGCTTAGCAAGCTTTGCCAACACCAGAATGGACAATTGTTTTCAATCAAAAGTCTTCTTGGACTTCGAAACCAATCGATTTATTTCAGCCAATTCTTCCTCTGTGAGGTGACGCCATTTCCCAACGGGAACGTCCAAAGAAACATTCATAATTCGGATGCGCTTCAGTTTGGTCACTTTATAACCGAGGTGCTCACACATTCTGCGAATTTGTCTGTTGAGTCCTTGCGTTAACACAATACGAAATACATCTCGATCTACCGGTTCTACTTCGCATTTACGCGTAACGGTGTCCAAAATGGGCACACCACTTGACATTTCTTCTATGAAAGCACGTGTGATGGGTTTGTTTACCGTAACGATGTATTCTTTTTCGTGGTTGTTTCTCGCCCGAAGGATTTTATTGACGATATCACCATCATTGGTCAGGAAAATCAAACCTTCACTAGGTTTGTCAAGCCTTCCAATAGGGAAGATGCGCTTCGGGTAGCCAATAAAGTCAATGATGTTATCTCTTTCAACCACATTGTCTGTGGTGCACACAATTCCAATGGGTTTGTTGAAGGCAATGTACACGGGCTCATCATCTGGTAAGGTCACCAACCGACCGTTCACTTGCACTTCATCACCAGGTTGAATGCGGGTTCCCATTTCTGGAACAACACCGTTAATGGTAACTCGTCCTTGGGATATGAGGTCATCTGCCTTTCGCCTAGAGCAATATCCAGCCTCACTGAGAAATTTGTTGATACGCGTACCTTGGTTGTTGTCCATATGATGAATTCGGACACAAATTTACGTATTTTGAATAGGGAGGGAAAGCATTTATTGCGCTCTTATGCGCTCACTGGCGTTTAAAAGCTCCAGATCGCCAAGCTTCTATGAATTGAGCCCAAGCAATGGGGTTCAACAAAGAGATGGTAGGCATTTGTCCGGCATAAGAAATTTGTCTTGACTGCTGCTGAACAGCATATCTATAATTCTCACTTGCCGACATTCCACTTTCTTGCATGCGTTCATACAACAATGCTGCCTCAAGGTTTTTCTTCGCCAACTCTTCTTTAGAATCAGCTAGGTCTAAGGCCAAAAACTCTTGTCGAAAACGTTCTTTTGTTGGGTACGGATAAATGAAAGTGGTAGAAACCATGACGGTGTCTCTTCCTAGCACTTGTACAATGTTGTAGCGGTCATTGGCCAGAGAATCTGGAATCACATATTCAGATTTCATATAACCAATGCATGAAAAGCGAATGGTATCACCAACAAACGTGGGAATTGAAAAGAAACCATAGCTATCTGTTATGGTGCCGCGTTGATCACGTTCACGGTAGACAGTAGTGAAAGGAACAGGGTTCAAAGAATCTCCAGTAACTACAACTCCACTGAACTGAACGACTTGTTGCAAACTATCAGATTGCCCAAAGCTATTGATTGAAACAACAAGTACAAATAAGAGAATAAAGTTCCTCATCAAGACAAATGTAACGAATGACACGTTTCTATGACGGGAAAAATGCTGAAAAGATTACATCTGAAATTGTTAAGGATATACAATTCCTATGCTTCGGCAGTTTTGAATTCGCTGGTGAAATGGAATTCTATTTCAGGGAAATTCGCTCTTTCCATGTCCAACAAGAATTGCGAAGGCGCTAGATAAACGTCGTTGTTGTCTTTATCTGTCACAATCTCCAATTGCTTGATGCGTTTGAATTCCTCTAACTTCTGCTCGTTTTCTGAGGTAATCCAGCATGCCTTGAAATAGTTTTTCGGCACAAATTCACATTTCGCTCCGTATTCATGCTCGAGTCGATATTGAATTACTTCAAACTGCAATTCTCCCACGGTACCTACAATTTTTCGTGAACCAATTTCACGAATGAACAACTGCGCTACCCCTTCATCTGTCAGCTGCTGAATGCCTTTTTCAAGCTGCTTGCTCTTCATCGGGTCTTTGTTCACCAATTCTTTAAAAATCTCTGGCGAAAAACTAGGGATTCCTTGGAACTGGAGCTTTTCGCCCTCAGTAAGTGTATCTCCAATTTTAAAGGTCCCAGTATCGTACAGGCCTACAACATCTCCTGGAAAAGCTTCGTCTACCAAGTTTTTCGACTGTGCCATGAAGGTAGCTGGATTGGCGAATTTCACCTTTTTGTCGAGCCGAACATGATTGAAAAATTTATTTCGCTCAAACGTTCCGCTGCACACACGAAGGAATGCAATACGGTCACGGTGCTTAGGATCAATGTTGGCGTGAATTTTAAAGATGAATCCGGTAAACTTTGGTTCCAGTGGTTCTACCGTTCGCACGTTGGTCGGACGGCCTTGTGGGAAAGGAGCTAGACGAACGAAGGTGTCTAACAACTCACGTACTCCAAAATTATTCACCGCACTTCCAAAAAAGACAGGGGCAATGTTTCCGCTCAAGTACTCCTCGCGGTCCAAATCTTCATAAACCCCTTCTATAAGGTCCACATCTTCGCGAAGTTGACCCGCGTCTTCACCAATTAATTTATCTAAAGTTGGATCAGCAAGGTCTTTGATTTCAACCGTCTTCTCTGCTATTTTGGTTTTGTTCGCGTCGAACAGGTTCAAACTTTTGTCGAAGAGATTGTAAACCCCTTTGAAAGTATGTCCCTTACTGATAGGCCAAGAGAGTGGACGAACATTGATTTTTAGTTTCTCTTCCAATTCATCTAACACATCAAAAGGGTCACGTCCTTCCAAATCCATCTTATTGACGAAGATGATCACAGGGGTGTCACGCATTCGGCAGACTTCCATTAGTCGCTCTGTTTGTGCCTCCACACCCTTCACGCTATCTACAACCAAGATTACGCTGTCTACTGCCGTGAGCGTGCGGTAGGTATCTTCAGCAAAGTCCTTGTGACCGGGTGTGTCTAAAAGGTTGATGAGCAGCCCTTTGTATTCGAATCCCATGACCGATGTAGCAACAGAAATCCCTCTCTGGCGCTCAATTTCCATAAAATCAGAAGCGGCGGTTTTAGTGATCTTGTTGTTCTTTACTGCACCCGCCGTTTGAATAGCCCCTCCAAATAGTAGGAACTTCTCTGTCAAAGTGGTTTTACCAGCATCAGGGTGGGAAATGATGGCAAAAGTTTTTCTACGGGTGATCTCTTCTTTTAACGACATGGGAACTCAATTAAGGCGACAAAATTACGATTTCCATTGGCAAGGCCATTCTAGTTACGGAACTGATTTTTGTATCTTTTGAGGATTGACTTATTAACCGCCAAACCTACAAGCTATGACCAAAGTAAATCCCCTCCATTTATGGACCGTTTTTATGGTGTTCTTTTTCGTTCACACGGAAGGAAAATCACAGGCACCAACGCCTTTATCAATCGAATTAGAGCTCTTCGCTTCAGGTTTTTCTGATCCCGTGGGGATATACCACGCTGGAGATGACCGCATTTTTATTGTAGAACAAGATGCGGGTGAAATAAAAATCTTGAGCGCAAGCGGAACAACGTTAGGCACTTTTCTAGATGTAGGAAACCTCATTTCAAATGGATCTGAAAGAGGATTGTTAGGTTTGGCTTTCCATCCTGATTATCAAACGAATGGCACCTTTTACATCAACTACACCAATGGTTCTGGTGACACGGTCATTGCGTCATATCAAGTCTCAGCAGACCCCAATGTAGCTGACCCAGCGAGTGGGAGTATTTTGTTGACGATTGATCAACCAGCTGGAAATCACAATGGTGGACACATTGCATTTGGCCCAAATGATGGCTACTTGTACATCGGTATGGGCGATGGCGGAAACCAAGGCGATCCGAACAACCTCTCCCAAAATTTATCGCAAATGCTGGGCAAAATGCTGCGAATTGATGTGGATGCAGGAGGACTATACGGCATTCCTGCTGACAATCCATTCGTTGGGAACCCGAGTGCGTTGGATGAAATTTGGTCCATTGGACTCAGAAATCCATGGAAGTTCAGCTTTGACAGAGCCTCTGGCGACTTGTGGATTGGTGATGTAGGGCAGAACAACTGGGAAGAGGTGAACTTCCAGTCAAACTCTAACAGCGGGGGAGATAATTACGGTTGGAGGTGTTACGAAGGAGATGACAGCTACAACTCGAACCAGTGCGGACCCATTGGCGACTACGTTTTTCCTATCGCCCAAGTGTCACATTCGAATCCAGATAGCTGGTGCTCAATAACGGGAGGGAATGTGTACCGAGGTTCAGAATATGCCTTCATGAATGGAACCTACATTTTCACAGATTATTGCGCCGGAGATTTCAAAGCAATCAACCAAGATGGAGGAAATTTTGTGGAAACTGACGTGCTTCCAAACCAAGGCTTTGGCTACGTAGCATTTGGCGAGAACAATGCTGGAGATTTATTTGTGGCCAACCTCAATGGAAACATCATGAAGATCAAAGACGCTTGCGGAACTTTTTCCCCTGCACTGACAGCAACTAACGGCTCGTTGACAACCGAATTAGGAGCGAACAACTACTGGTTCCAAGATGGGATGCTGATAGAAGATGAAACTGGAAACACTTTCACGCCTTCCATGAGCGGAACTTATTCTGTTGTGGTTGAGAACAGTGAAGGATGCGCTCGTCCATCGAATGCAATTGAATGGACTGTAGTTGGAGGTGTTTTAGGATGCACCTATGCAGACGCTCCAGAGTACAACCCAGAAGCTACCATTGATGATGGGAGCTGCACGTTCACAAATGATAACAGCTGCTTAGGAGATATCAATGGTGACGGATTGATCAATACGCCAGATTTACTTCAATTGTTAGGAAACTATGGAAATATCTGTCCTTAAAATTGCTTGTCTATTGAAGCCAATAGACGATCAACAACTCGGTCATGACTAAACCGATTGAGAGCTGAGTTTTGAGCAATGTTACCCAGTTCTTCGCGCATTTCAGGGTTGTCTAACAGCTGCGCAATACAAGCTGTAAATTGTTCTTGATCATTTGGCTCATAGAGCATTCCTGCATAACCATGCTCAAGAAGTTCTGGCGTTCCACTAGAATTGGTACCCACCACTGCTAATCCACTTGCCATGGCTTCAATGGTGACCATTCCGAAGGTTTCACCTACCGAAGTCATTGCGAAAATATCAAACAAGGCATAGGCATTTTCCACATCGCTTTGAAAGGGGAGGAAGTGAACTGACTGTTCCGTTTGTAATTTTTTTGTCTGCGCAAGAAGACTGTCGTAGTAAGTAGTTCCTTCGTCTTTGGTGGGCTCTCCAACAATAACCAGATGCAGCTCAGGATGTGATTGAACAAGTTGTGCGTGACACTGAATCAAAAAATCTTGTCCTTTCAGAGGATCAATGCGACCAATAATCCCCAAAACCAGTGCGTCTTTAGGAATTCCGACAGCTTCGCGAAGCGCCGCCTGATTCTTCTTTTTAGAAAACCGCTCGGTCTCAAGAGCCAATGGAATTACCACATTTCGATCTGAAGGAAAACGTGTCATGCGTTGCACTTGCTCTGCAAGGAACTGAAGCGGAGAGACCCATAAATCAATGCGCTTGAAGCGTTGTGTATGAATCAGGTCTTTCTTTCGAACACCGAGTTGCATGGCCTGTTGGTAAACCAACTTGATGGTGCGTTTCGACCACGATTTCGCCATGCCACATACCCACATATCTCGGGAATCTCGAATCCACACCACATCTATTTGATGCTGGGAAAATGCTTTAGATAGTATAGAGGCCGCTTTAAAATCCCCGAATTTTCGGTGTTTCTTGATTGCAATGCACTCTAAACGAGTTTTTTGCGCTTGTTTATGAAGCGGAGAGCCTTCCACACACCAAAGACTGCAGTGCTGACCTTCGTCTCTCACCCACAAGGCAAATCGAAGCACGTTCATCTCCAACCCACCCCAAGAGGTAGAGCTACATAGAAAAGCAATTTTGCGTTGGACCATCAAGGAGTCTTGTTGAAGACACTTTTAAGGTATTCTACTTCCTCTGGTCTAGTTGTGGAATAATGCAAGCCGTCAACTTCAATGCCCTCAGAATCGTAAAAAATGCAGGTGACTCTTCCGTCAATGAGCAAACCGTAACTACCTTTTCCTCTATTGGCTATCATAGTAGCAACTTTCGACGAAGATGTTCCATCAAACGGAATTGTAACGGTGTATTCGTCCCCTTCGTTTTTAACTGTGATAGGTCTTGCAGCGGTGCTGAAGCTGACCCGATCTATTCGGTGAATCGCGCACCATGTATCCTTGGGCTTGGCTCTGTGATAAAAGTTTTCGTTGCGAGAAACTAAATGCTCCCACAATTCAAGGGGAAGTAAATTGATGGTTGCCGTTGCCGTTCCTGGTAAGTAGTATAAGCCATCTTTGAGGTTCGCTTTATCAGAACTGTAGGTATAGGACAAACTATCAAGGGCTCGTGCATTGTAAGTATGTGGCCCGTCAACAATATCAGAAACTAAAATTTCTCCTTTCACTTCACTTTGACCTTTCGCGGGTTGCTCATCTGTTGTTGTTTCCGCAGGTTGTTCAGTAGTGCAAGCAAAAAGGATCAGGCTGAAAATAAAAATGTGTAAATGTTTCATAGTACAGCTTTACTAGGTCGAATAATAATTTCACTAATTACAGCATTGGCAGGCGCTTCAATGGCATAAACAATCTGCTCTCCAATCAAGTCAGCAGTCATACCTGCGGCGAAATAGGGTTTGTAGTCTTTCAAGAGCTCAGCGTTCGATGTTTGATCAATAAACTCTGTATTCACCTGTCCTGGACTGATAGTTGTCACGTGAATGTCGCCGCCATGCTCTATTCGCAAAGACTCTGAAATTGCTAAAACCGCATGCTTTGTGCTACTGTATACGCCTGAATTGGCGAAAACATGATGTGATGCCACCGAACCTAAGTTCACAATGTGTCCTTTTGACTTGATCAAGTGGGGAAGTGCTGCATGCACGCAGTTAAGAAGTCCTTTTACATTCACGTCAATCATCAAATGCCAATCTTCAAGTTTGGCATCAATAAGCGGATCGAAAACGCCCATGCCCGCATTGTTTACCAAGACATCAACGCCGCCAAATGAAGTTACACAAAGGTCAATCATGGCTTGTACTTCAGCTACGTTTCTGACATCGCATGAAATGGGCTTCACTCGCTCGGGATAGCGATTCGCTAGCTCTTGCAAGGCTTCTGTTCTTCGCGCTGCGATGACAAGTTGATGTCCTTTCTCAGCAAGTTGCCTTGCCGCTGCAGCACCAATGCCACTGCTGGCTCCGGTAATGATAATTCGTTTCAATTGAATATTTTTTCAAATATACTTAGTCCTGCCGAGGGATAAGGTCAAAGCTTATTTGAATTGTTCAAAATACTTCGAAATGATTTGTTCGGCGGGTTTGTTTTGCGGCGTAAAGCGATTGTCATTGGGGCCACCACGACTCCCATCTGGGAACCATTTCCAAATGAATCCACCTGCAAACCATGGTTTGTGCCATACTTCTTCGAAAACAGCGCTGATTGCTTGCGCTTGCGCGTCTAAATTCACAGCATTTCCTTTCCCCGTTTCCCAAGGCGTTTTCGCACAGTAATCAGCACTTCGGTAGCCCCACTCAGTGAAAAGAACGGGAATGTTGTGTGTGTTCGAGAAAGTCTCAAGTTGCAAGCAAATTGGCGACCAGGCTTGTTTCAGCTCATCAATGCCCGGGGTTTTCGCCTCGCTTAATGGGAAATACGCATCTACACCAAGATAGTCCAGTTCGTCCCAAAAAGGAACCCTCGAATAGCTGTCCCAATTTGCGGCATAGGTGAGTTTTCCTCTATAAATCGAACGAATTTTCTTGATGAGATCTCTCCAATAA
>CAYGUR010000127.1:0-9492 GCA_964353035.1 uncultured Comamonadaceae bacterium
ACTTTGATACCCATTTTGTAAAATTGTATTTCACCCCAGAAGTATTGAATGTGTTCAAAGAGCAAGAGGCGAGGGCTGCCGCTATCGCCGGACTGCTGTTTCAAGAAGCTGCGAAAAACAAGGTGAAAGCCGCTCCCGAAGCTACGGTTTCGAACTGGAAACTCAGAAGGTAACACGTCATTCTGTCATTCGAGTTTTAGCAATAATTACACTTGTTTGAAGTGGTTTAACATGTTTTTAGCATCCTTTAAACGAAATCCTCGTATTTTACGTTAGTGAAAGAGATGCGCTACTTATTTTTATTCTTATGCACCATTCCGCTTTTCGCTTCGGCACAAATCGAAACGAAAGCTGGTACCTTGTGCAAATATGTAGTCATCGATGGTGACACCTTACCGGTGGTAAACCTGGATCTGGTCTCTGTTTCTGGTCCACGTGAGTTTAAAAATGAACGCCAACGAAGAAGGTGGAATGTACTTGTGAAACGCGTAAACAAGGTCTACCCGTACGCAAAAGCAGCGGGAGATTTGATGCATGAGTACGAAGACGAACTCGCAAAGCTTGAAACGAAACGGGACCGAAAGGAATACCTCAAGAAAGCAGAAGCTGATTTAAAAGCGAAATTCGAAGGAGACATCACCAACATGACTGTTTCTGAAGGAATCATTCTGATTAAGCTGATTGATCGAGAAACTGGCGATTGTTCATATGAGCTCATCAGTGAATTGCGCGGAAGCTTCTCAGCGTTTATGTGGCAATCTTTGGCGCGTTTGTTCGGACATAATTTAAAGGCGGAGTACGACGCAGATGGGGATGATGCCGACATTGAAGAAATTGTGCGTGAGATCGAAATGGGCATCATTCACGGTCCTCCAGGAAACATGGCGAAACAGTAATCAGCTCAAGACATTGAGCGAATCTCCATAGATCACACTAAAGAAAGCTGCGCTTGGCTTTTGTGCTGAATTAGTGTCAGCATAAGGAGGTAAGAACCCTTCTACAAAATACATCTCCAGTTCTCCTTTGTTCTTCGCACTCACTTTTCCTCTGGGCGTGCAAACGAAAAACTCTTTCACCAAATGATAGGTGTCTTCCGAAATATTTACTTGTCCTTCATGTCCGCTGGTTTCCATCCTTGACGCTACATTCACAGTGTCTCCCCAAATGTCATAGGCGAACTTTTTCTGGCCTACTACTCCCGCAATGACCATTCCTGAGTGTGCACCAATTCGCAGTTCCCAAGGCGCTTCTCCCCTTTTACTTCGTTGCGCATTGATTTCATTGGTGAGTCGCATCATTTCAAGTCCGAACCCTACTATCTGCAGCGCATGGTGTTTGGCAGATTGCGGCAAGCCACACGCACACATGTACGCATCTCCAATGGTTTTTATTTTTTCAACTCCATATCTAGACAAGGCCTGATCATAGGCTTTGAAGTAAGAATCAAGAATCACCACCAACTCCTGAGGATTCATGGTTTCTGTGAGCTTGGTAAACCCTTTGAAGTCAGAAAACAAAACGGAGGCCTGTGGATAAGTTAAGGTCTGCGCTTTTCCCTTCTCTTTTAGTTCCGAAGCTGTCTTTTTTGGGAGAATGTTCAGCAGCAAGTTTTCAGATTTTTCTTGCTCGAGTTGAAGGTCTTTTGTGCGCGTTTGAACCCGCTCTTCTAACACCAGATTTTCTTTTCTAAGTCGGTACGTGCGCCACCTGAAAACAGCAATAAACCCCAGCAAGACGAAGATAACACACAGAATATAGAACCATGTTGTTTGCCAAAAGGGAGCTAAAATGGTAAAACGAAACCTCCCCTCTTCACTTTTAACTTGATCAACGCCTTTGGCCACAATTCGGAAAGTGTAATTTCCTGGCTTAAGATTTTGATACGTAATTCCTCTAGCGTCGAAGCTGGTATTCCAGTCTTTATCGTTGCCTTCTAGTAGGTATTCAAATTTCAAGTTCTGTCGATCTACCCAGTCTACGCCTTCGAACTTGAAGGTCAAGTTGTTCTGGTCAAAACTCAGTTGCAGGTAAGAAGGTATGTTCGAATGGTCTTGAAAAGTGTCAAAAAAGAGGTAGTTCGGACCGAGGCTACTCCAATAGCTTGATTCAGAATGCAAGCGCTCATCAGTTTGCCAGTCAACATCTTCATTGAAGAGTTTAACTCCAGTAATGGTCACTCCTGGTTTATTGAGCCTTCGGAAATCTTTAGGCGGATTGTAATGCACAATTTTGTTGTCAATCAGCCAAATACACGCTCCATTGGAGAGGACTACTGGATCTTGGTATTCGATGACTTTTTCGCGTAAGCCAGAGCTTGTATTGTAATTCCAGTTTCGTGTTTTGGTTGTGCCATTGAACACGTCGATGCCTTTTGTTGTGCCAATCCAAACATCACCATTCGGCATGTCAATCAAGTGTCCAGGCTGATTTGAGGCCAATCCTTGGTCAATGGATATCAATTCAAAATCAGAAAAGACATTTTTTCCGGAGTGAATGTAAGCGCGTAAATCAGCTACTTTCGCCACCACAATTCCACTGCCTTTGACTGAGAACCATATTTCATCGTTGACTACTAATAAATCATTGATCACCGCACCCGGCAGTCCATTTTCAATGTTCAGCATTTGGAATCGCTGTTCATTGGGAGGAAGGCATGCAATTCCGTCATTCGTCGCACACCAAAAGTATCCTTCTTCGTCTGTTACAAATTCGTTGACGTGGTTACTGCTCAATCCATCTTTCGATGTAAATCTCTTTCGTTCCCCATTCTTGAGCATCCAGAGTCCAGTGCTGGTTGCCAGCGCCATATGTCCGAGGTGAGCGGGAGCCTTTCCAAAATGCAAGGTATAAACACTGTTCGGTGCATGGTTGACCAAGGTATCGATTCTGCTTCCATTCAACCTATACGCTCCTCGAATGGTTCCCACCAAGACGTTTCCATGCTCGTCTATTTCAACCTCTTTTATCTCTTCATGGAAATCCAGCACTTCATTGAACTCAGTCTCATTCAGCCTTCGTTTAAAAAGCTTTCCCTCCACGGATCCCACCCAAAAATCTTGTCCAAAAACTTGTATTCCTTGCGGTTTGTAGGTAGTTCCTTGACATGTCAGTTCTTCATGAAAAAATTGCTCACCTGTCAACTGCAGCACCCCATCTTCGTAGGAACAGCTCCATATTTGGCCCTGATTGTCTGCTGTAATTCCAAAAAGACGGGTTGGAAGCAAGCCATCACTCTCTTCGAAACAAACCACTTCTTTTTGGTTCCATTTCAAGAGCTGCTGATCCAAAGTCACCATCCACACATCTCCCGTATGCGTTTTGATTGCCTTGTAGACATCTGTTGAACAAAACCCATCGGCTTCACTGAGGTAGTTTACACTTAGTCCGTCAGATATAAACACCCCATTCCGCTGGGTCACCAGCATGCCTTCATCTATGGGGATGATAGACCAAATGGGCGAATCAACAATACCTTTCTCTCTTGCTAAATAGGACCATTCTCCTTCCTTGAACATTGAAATGATACCCGTCCATGCACCAAACCACAGTGTGCCATCGGATGATTCACCAATGGCATTGATTGTGTATCCGTACGGACCAAAAAGTGAAGGATAATGTGTAAAAATTCCATTTTCAAAACAGAAAACGCCTTGTTTTTGTGTGCCGGCCCACAGCCTTCCTTCTTGATCAAAATGAAGGCAAAGGACCTTCATTCGTTCACCTGGTAGTCCATTTTTGTCTGAATACTCGGTAAATTGATTGCCGTCATACTGCACCATTCCATGTCCGCGAGTGCCGATCCATAAATCGCCGTTGGGCGCATTGACAAAACAAGTGATGGTCTTGTCTGCAAAAGCGGGAATGTGACTGTAATCTGTGAGTGAATTTCCGTCATAACTGTAAACACCATTTGAGGCACCTCCAATCCAAATAAGGCCGTTGGCATCAGCATGAATGGCAGCAACCGAGTTGGTGGGTAGATTTTCTTCGGACCCCAAGTAGCGAAAACCATATGCCCCGTGCTCACTAAAATGCATCTTCTCAGTGGCGATTGAAAGCGGAAACCCCTTCGGATAGCTTGTGCCTTCTACCGCATAGGTCTTTATTCCTTGTCCTTCGCAAAACAGCGAATTCAAAAGGGCCAACATGATGACGAACAAATAACGGCGGTTCAGCACTGGTGACAAAACAATTGATTTCACGCAATTTATGGAGGCAAATCGAATTCGGCCGCTTTACTGTTAAAAAGTATCGACGATTGTATGAAATTTGGAGTCGAACGTGGTTTCTCGCAGATATTTCATACCTTGTATTGGCTAAACTTAACACACTACTATGTACCGTTTCCTTCAAGTCGCCCTACTTGGCTTCTTTGTTCTTGTCTGCTCATATTCAGCATTTTCGGCTAAATACCGTGTAAATAACACTGGCGTGAGTGCCGATTTTACTGACCTAGCTACAGCTGTGGCCGGTGTTGTAGATGGCGACATTCTCATTGTTGAGCATTCAGACACTCCTTACAACGTGGCCGAAGTAGCCATCGATAAAAAAATCACAATTTACGGCACCGGATATTACCTGCCTGACAACGATGAAACACATGCTGATACCAGAACCAGCGTTCTTGGTCCTATCAATGTTACAAGCGTTGATGTATTGCTTTCTGGTTTGACCATCTCAGTTTGCAGAATCAATGCTGACGATGTCATTCTCGAACGCGCGCTCATTGAAGGATCACTGGAAGTTGGAGACGCGGCACCTGTTTCCAATGTCACGGTTCGACAGTGTTTTATTGAAGGGAACACCTCCACGTTAATTTCCATTGATTGCTCCACTTTGACCTTTAGCAACAACTTCTGCCACAATTCCAGTACAGATGTAGGAGCTAAGGTGGTTGACATGACAGTTTCATCAAGCGGCGTGATTTTAAACAATGTCTTCTTTGGGGATGATGATTTGGAAATTCACAATGTCACCCTCAAGAACAACATTTTTGAATTGGTGATGGTTGACACATTCAATAGTACAAGCGTAACAGCCAGTAACAACTACGCAGAACTTGCTTTTTTATCTAGCTACCAAGCCTCAGACAACATTGCTTACACTGACACTATGTTGGACCTCTCTGCTTTGTCAAGAGATGCCAAATACTTAACATTGCCAGGGTACATCAGTGCCGGAGAAGGACTGGAATTTGGTTCCTTTCCATATGTCTTATCTGGACTCCCCCCTATTCCGGCCATTTGGTTTTATGATGGCGACCCCACAGGAGACGACGGCGGTCTTGATGTAGAAATAAGAGTTAAAGCCAGAAAATAATGAAGCAACTATTCACACTCCTTTTGATTCTTGGCTTATTCGCTCATGCCGAAGCGGCTGAATTCACAGTCAACCTGAACCCCAACAGCGGCGCTGATTTCAACAATGCACAAATTGCAATAGACGCCGCCGCAGATGGTGACATCATCTACTTGCAAGCATTGCCTCTTTCTGATGTGTTTGACCCCGCAGACGTGAGCTATGGAAATATTCTGGTTGACAAACAGATTACAATTGTAGGACATGGTTACTTCCTTGGGACAGCCGGACTTGGCGATTACGACGCTAGTTTTAGCCCTGTTCCGCTTAATGATGTCACATTCTCTGCAAATGCACAAGGGGCCGTCCTTCGAAGTGCGATTGCCGCCCATGTAACTGTTGAAGCTGACAATGTTACTCTGGCGAATAATCTCTTCCAAACCTTAACAATCACTTCTGGAGGAAATACGTTGGTCAATAGCTGTTACATTGAAAGCCAAATTCCTTCAGACATAGCTGTAAGCCTTCAGTCAACAATTTCAGGACATGTTTTTTCAAACTGTTTTATTGGCTACAATGGAAATCTTTCGGAAGGCGCTACAATACTGAGTTCAATCAATACCGCAGACACAGAGTTCAACCACTGTAATTTCGCCAATGGCAACTTGCATCTTGGAGCACATTTCGTTCACAACTGCATTGTGTATGAAGCACAGATTACCTGGATCCAAGGAGGTTCATTTAACAACAATCTTTTTACGGTTAGTCCCTTCGTTACCCCAAACAATCCTCTAGGTGAGCAGCAAGATGAATCTCCGATCACCAGTGATCCTAGCAATGTCTTGGTTCCCGCAGCCTCACTTTTCGACAGCACTGGCCCTAATGATTTGCAGTGGCGACTTTCAGTGAATTCTCCTGCCTTGAATGCGGGCGATGATGGCGATAATAGTGGAATGTATACCGAAACCAACTCCTATCGTCCGTCTGGCATTGCAGATGACGCCCCCATCTTCATCGAAATCAATTATCTAGACGTAATTACTTCAGAGATTGTACTGCCCATTGATTTCGTGGTGTTCTCTCCTGCGGGAAATACCATTTCACTCATCGAGTGGACAGTGATTCCCGATGACCTATTTGTGGGTATTCAAGAGTACACAACCTTCACCCCGAGTGACCTTGTACACGGCTTTCTTTCTATTGATGTAGATGCGCTTCCTAACTCAGGAGTGATTGCCATCAACGCAATTGATGATGCGGGCTTGGAAACAGGCTTTCAATCTATTCCTTTTGAAAGAGACAACACTCCAGATGTTGTTCCCAATTTGCAGCGTTTCGAATTCTTTTACAATGTGGATCCGGGCATTGGCAATGGAAACAGCATTGACATTGAACAAACGACCAACTTTGAAGGAATTGTGACCTTCCCTACCCTAATTACGGATGGCCCAACACCAGGACAAAACACACTGTTCGTGCGCGTTTTCGATGCCAATACGGGCGTGGGAACAACTTACTACCATGAATTCCAATTTCTTTCCAACGGATTTACAGCTGAATGTTGTGATATCGACGGGGACGGATTCGTTGGCTTAGCTGATTTCTTGAGCTTTTTACAGAATTTCTCCCTTGATGGAACCGGGTGTCAAAATGGCGATTTCAACCAAGACGGAATCGTAGATAGCGGTGACTTACTCATTTTCCTTTCGTTCTTCGGAACATTCGTGTAAGACATCTTGTAAGACAAGGGTAACCATTCTGAAGTTTAGTCGTAAACATGAATGTAAAAAAATGCATTCATGCGTCTAATTCTGTACATATTGGTGTTGTTCACCACTCTTGCTGCAAGTCCATCATGGGCTCAGCTCGACACCACCGTACAGGCTCAAGAACCCGTGATCCCCGCTCCTAGGCCCGCTCAATCTACATTGAAGCTGAAGCCGAGACTGGGATTGGGAGTTGGTAGTCTAGTATTCTATGGAGACATGGGAGGTGACAACAAAGGATACCATCCAGGCTCTGCCGATATGGTATATACTTTAGATATTACAAATGAGTTCACCTCATTTCTTGATGTCCGTTTGTACACCATTTTTGGTAAAGTCAACATCAACGAATCAACCAATCCTAGGCACCTAAATATGCAGTCTACGATTCGATCAGGAGGGGTTGCTTTTTCTTACAATTTCAATAATTTTTTCAAAACGAAACAAAACGTTAAGCCTTACATCAGCGCCGGGTTTGAAGCCTTCGAATACTTGTCGAAAACCGACTTGTACGATGCGCAAGGTAGACGATACTTCTACTGGTCAGATGGAACCATTCGCGATATAGATCAAAATTCCGCTGATGCTGGTAGTTCCATCTTATTGCAACGTGATTACATTTATGAAACTGACCTGCGTGAATTAAACGGCGAAGGTTTGGGACGGTTTCCTGAAAGAGCTTTCGCCATTCCTATTGGTGCAGGTGTAGAATTTGAAATGACTGATCGATTTAAAGCACGATTGGGAATGAGCTACCACTTCACGCTGACAGACAAGGTAGACCACATTACTTCAGCAGGTGAAGGTGCGAGAAAAGGCGATACCAAAAACGATCGTTTCCTTTTTACATCATTTACACTGAATTACGACTTAAACCCGATGGGTCTCAAGAAACCAAAAATGTATGAAGAGTTGTTCGACGAAAATGGCGAATTGCTCGCGGGCGTTGAAGACACAGATGGTGACCGCATTCCTGATGTCATGGATAAATGTCCGGGCACTCCCCCGAATGTTCCTGTTGATGAATTTGGATGTCCGTTAGACTCAGACGGAGATGGATTCCCTGATTACAGAGACCTTGAACCCAATTCGCCCCATACCTATGTGAATGGCGAGGGCATTGCCATGGATGATGATGACATTTACGATCGCTACCTCATGTGGAATGACTCGATTCCGTGGGTAACTGACGGTCCTTTGAATGAAATGTACGCGCAATCAACTTCTGATTTATCGAAAGCACACAGTGTTTACCGTGTGCGAATTCCAAGATCAGAAACAGAATTGACCCAAGAAGAAATCAATGCGTTGCTGGCTCTTCAAGACGTCGAAATGCTCAACGAGAATGGTGAAGACGTGTTTGTAGTTGGGAATTTCGATGCAATTCCTGATGCCATCAAACGTAAAATCCAATTGTCGCGCATGGGCATCGACGGAACTGTTGTAGCATCCAAAGGAAGTGAAGAAATGACTCCCGTAGAAGACGATCCAGGACTAGAAGCGGAAATCATGGCTGCCATGGATTTGGAAGACGATGGCTTGGGTATGGATACCGAAGTACACTTCAGGGTGCAAGTGGGAGCCTTTCGATACAGCCTCTCTCGCAACATTTTCGCTAGAGAAAACGACATCTGGGCGATTTCAGGAAACGATGGACTAACACGTTACATTACAAGTAGCTACCTGTCTATGGAAGAAGCTGCAAAGCGAAGAGTGAACCTACTAGAATCAGGCTTTGAAGGCGCTTTTATCACCGCTTATTCAGGTGGAAAACGAATTACACTTGCTGAAGCTGGATTGACGGTGACAGACAAGTCAAAAGACCTCCTTGTTGATCAGGAAAACCAGTCTATTGACGTTGATAAAATTATGTACAAAATTCACCTCGCCACGTTTGAAGGTGATGTTCCAACTGAGGCGTTAGACAAATTGCTTTCGTTCGGAAACGTAAAGCCCATCATGCACAAAGATGGAACCACTTCCTTCATGAGTGTGCCTTGTAAAAAACGCTCTCAGGCAGAAGAAATGCTCAAGAGAGCGAAAGAACTGGGCATTGACACCAGCGAAATTGTGGGTGATTTTGACGGAAACATGATTCCTTTGGAAGACGTTGAAAACTTGAAGAACTAAGCCTGAACCTGTCGTTGTTCAGCAATGCTCTCCGCAATTTTTCGTCCATCAACAGCCGCACTGACAATGCCACCTGCATAGCCTGCTCCTTCACCACACGGATACAGTCCGGTGATGTCTGGATGAACGAAAGTCACTCGATCTCTTGGAATGCGAATGGGCGAAGAAGTTCTACTTTCTGGCCCCACAATAACCGCGTCGTTCGTTAAAAAACCACGCATCTTACGGTCAAAATCTTTGAATCCTTCCACCAATCGCTTCGCCACAAAAGGAGGAAGTAAATCGTGCATGTTCACTG
>CAYGUR010000128.1:0-9476 GCA_964353035.1 uncultured Comamonadaceae bacterium
CAAGTACCCATTTGATTTCGTAGGCGTCTTTTCCGTTCAATGTGGCATTGAAATTCCCACGTTGTCCGGAAGTGCGAACGGTTTCGTTGGTAGTGAGGTTGGTGATTTCAATCTTACCAGGGTAAAGTGGATTGCCTTCAAGGTCCATCAAAACGATTTCCGTTTCAATGATGTCTTCCATTTCTTCCCACCAGAACAGATCATCTCCTAGTTTATCAGAGGCTCTGTTGCTGCAGAAATAGCCGTATTGACCGTCTATATATGCCAATCCAAAGTCGTCTTTCGGACTGTTTACTGGCATTCCAGGATTTGAAACAACCCCGTTTTGATCAACAATGAAAATATCTAGTCCGCCCAATCCTGGATGTCCGTCAGATGAAAAGTTGAATCCGCCATTTCCAGAAAAGTTCGCATAAATCTCGTCGCCCTCTGTATTGATTTCAGGACCAAGAGGAGTAGGAGTGCCCCAGTGGTCGCCTTCCCAAGTGCAGCTATAGATGTCCATTCCACCTAGGCTTCCTTCGCCATTGGCACTGAAAAACAAGGTGTTTCCATCAGGAGAGATAGTAGGATATGCGCAGCTATACATGCCGAAATCATGGTTGAAATGATTTGTTTCGAACCATTCGCCATCTTGTTCCTGATACGAAGCAATCATAGAAATAATCGCTCCTCGCTCATCAATTGACGGTTGTCTCTTACGTGAAAGAAAACGCGTTACGTAAAGTACGCCACGCTCTTTGTCGTAACAAGACGGACCCTCCGAGAATTTCGTGTTTACTTTACCCAAAAGAGACTCAGCCATAACAAGGTTGAGATTTTTGTCGATGGTTGTTTCGTACAGGTCATAATCAGCTAGATAACGTCTGTGTGGAAACCAAGAATCATCATCAATGTGTGCTATCGGAAGAATTAGAAGTTCATCTCCCTGTGTTGGAGGGAGGTATGTGCGAATGTCATTGATCTCAAGTGCCGTGGCCGTGAAATCAGGATTCACTTTGGTCAGTTCAGCATAGTACTCTGGATTTTGTAATGCTAGTTTCGCTCTGCTATCATCAGGCGCCAACTGGTTGAATTGGGCAATGTAGAAATTGGCCGTTTCATATTCTTCAAGTTGTTGGTGCACCTGTGAACAAAAGAGGTAGTCCATGGCATCATAACCACCCACATTCAACAAGTCCAAATACGCTTTTTTCGATTCTTCAAAGATTCCCAACAGCCTGTAGCAGTCTGCAATTCTTCGCATCACGAAGGTGTCGTTGGGGTATTTCTCCAGTGCACTTTGAAAGCCATCAAGGGCATCAAAATAATCGTATTCAATAAAGTTCAATTCGGCTTTACGCACCAATGGTGGTAGCTCTGTGTCAGTGTTAGACGTGGTGGTTGACATCAATAGAATCGCAACCAAAAGGAAGGGTATCGTTTTCATTACTTTGAATTCTGAGTATTCCCATCCTTCTACTGTCGATGCAAAGCGAAGTTTGTCGGTAGCCAACCGAAGCCCTTGTGGGCTCTTTCCGACAGTGTGTAATCTTCTGAAAATGTGAGTTGTTGTCTTCTGGCTGAGGTGCCTTTCGACTTTAGAAATCACCTCTGGTTAATCCTGACGATTTCCGTATCTTCGCACACTTCAAAAAACCGCGTACCGATGGCTTTAAAGTATCCTGAACACAAACAATTGAACCTTCCTCAAATAGCTGAGGGAGTCATGCAAGAGTGGGAGAAGAATAAGACCTTTGAAAAGAGTATTTCAATTCGCGAAGGAGCGAAGCCTTACGTTTTCTTCGAAGGACCGCCTTCTGCCAATGGATTGCCAGGGATTCACCACGTCATGGGCCGCGCTATTAAGGACATTTTTTGTAGGTATAAAACACTGAAAGGCTATCAAGTAAATAGAAAGGCCGGTTGGGATACCCACGGATTGCCTGTTGAACTTGGGGTCGAAAAGGAATTGGGAATCACCAAGGAAGACATCGGTAAAAAAATCACGGTTGAAGAGTACAATGTTGCATGCAGAACGGCGGTCATGCGCTACACAGATGTATGGAATAACCTGACTCGTCAGATGGGCTATTGGGTAGACATGTCTGACCCCTACGTGACCTATGAAAACAAATACATTGAATCTGTTTGGTGGCTGCTCAAGCAATTGCATGAAAAAAACATGCTCTACAAAGGCTATACCATTCAACCTTATTCGCCGAAGGCTGGAACAGGTCTGAGCACACATGAGCTGAACCAACCAGGTACTTACCGCGATGTAAAAGACACAACTGTTGTTGCACAATTTAAAATTGAAGCGAACAGCAGAGCGAAGTTTGATGCGCTTGCTTCTGACGGACAAGTGTTGGAGAATGCCTATCTATTGGCATGGACAACTACCCCTTGGACCTTGCCTTCGAATACTGCTTTGACTGTGGGGCCGAAGATCGATTACGTGATTGTGAATACCCACAATAAGTATACAGATGAGCCACAAACGGTAGTCATGGCCGAAGCCTTGATGTCGAAACACTTACCAGTAAAGAAAGGTGTTGAATTTGAAGTGATTGGAAAGTGCAAAGGAACAGATTTGTTGGAGCTTCGCTATGAGCAACTGCTTCCTTGGGCAACCCCTATGGAAGGCGCAGAGAAGGCATTCCGAGTGATTCCTGGAGCCTTCGTTACCACTGAAGATGGTACTGGAATTGTGCACACAGCCCCTACTTTTGGTGCTGATGATGCCTTGGTGGCGCGTGATGCAGGAGTACCTCCAATGCTGGTTGATGACGGACAAGGAAACGGAGTGCCGTTGGTGAATCTTCAAGGGAAATTTATTGATGGAATAGGCGAAGCGAGCGGGAAATACGTGAAAAACGAATATTACATCGACGGAGAAGCGCCTGAAAAATCAATTGATGTAGAGATTGCTATCTTCTTGAAAGAACAAGGATTGGCCTTCAATGTTGAGAAGTACGAGCACAGTTATCCGCACTGCTGGAGAACAGATAAGCCTATTCTCTACTACCCGCTAGACAGTTGGTTTGTAAAAGCTACTGCTGCAAAAGACCGCATGGTAGAGTTGAACAACACCATCAATTGGAAGCCGGAAAGTACGGGTACTGGAAGGTTTGGCAATTGGCTGGAAAATGTGAACGATTGGAACTTGAGTAGATCTCGTTTCTGGGGAATTCCCATTCCTATCTGGCGCACTGAAGATGGCGCTGAAAGTATCTGTATTGGATCAGTTGAAGAGCTGAAAAACGAATGTGCGAAGGCTGTTGAAGCTGGATTGATGAGTGAAAGTCCGCTGGCGAAGTTCGACCCAGCAGACATGAGCGATGAGAACTACAATACCTTCGACCTACATAAACCGTATGCAGATCAAATTGTCTTGGTTTCAGCTTCTGGAAAACCCATGAAACGTGAGCTAGACTTAATTGATGTATGGTTTGATTCGGGGTCTATGCCTTATGCTCAGTGGCACTACCCATTCGAAAACAAAGACCTGATTGATGAGCGTAAGACCTTCCCCGCTGATTTTATTGCGGAAGGAGTAGACCAAACAAGAGGCTGGTTTTATACGCTGCACGCCATTGCTACCATGTGTTTTGACTCTGTGGCATATAAAAATGTGGTGTCGAATGGATTGGTGCTGGACAAGAACGGACAGAAAATGTCTAAGCGTTTAGGAAATGCTGTTGATCCGTTTAAAACACTCGAAAAATACGGTCCTGATGCTACGCGCTGGTACATGATTACCAATGCGCAACCTTGGGACAACCTTAAATTCGATGAAGATGGAATTACAGAGGTGCAAAGGAAGTTCTTCGGAACACTTTATAACACCTACAATTTCTTCGCCCTGTATGCCAATATTGACAATTTCAAGTTTGAAGAGGAACTCATTCCTTTGAAAGACAGACCTGAATTGGATCAGTGGATTTGGTCACGCCTGCATTCCTTGATTGCCAAAGTTGATGATGCTTACACGCACTTTGAACCGACGAGAGCGGGAAGGTTGATTCAAGAATTTGCCATTGATGAATTGAGCAACTGGTATGTGCGCTTGAGCAGAAGACGTTTCTGGAAAGGAGAGTACAACACAGATAAAATTTCAGCCTACCAGACCTTATATACCTGTCTTGAAACCATCGCAATACTATCTTCACCTATTGCGCCGTTCTTTACAGATAAATTATTTGGCGACCTGAACAGTATCACAGGAAAGCAAGAGCAAAACTCAGTGCACTTGGTAGATTTCCCTGTGTCGAACAAAGCGTATGTTCAGGAAGATTTGGAAGAACGTATGGCTATTGCACAGAAGGTAACTTCAATGGTGTTGAGCCTTCGTAAAAAAGAACGAATTAGGGTTAGACAGCCTTTGCAAAAGGTGATGATCCCTATTCTAGATACAACTTTCGAGGAACGCTTGCGTAAAGTAGAAAAGTTGATCTTAAGTGAGGTGAACGTAAAAGAACTAGAGTACCTGCATGACACAGGGATTTTGGTGAAACAGATTAAACCAAATTTCAAGGCCCTCGGTCCGCGATTTGGAAAACAAATGAAAATGGTCGCTGGTATTATTTCTGGAATGGATCAAGAGCAGATTGCTGCACTTGAGCAAGCTGGAAAAGCAGAGATCGAATTGGATGGCACCACAGCCGAAATTGTACTTTCAGATGTGGATATTACCAGTCAAGACATTCCTGGATGGTTGGTAACTTCAGAAGGTGGAATTTCTGTGGCGTTAGATATAACAATTTCTGAATCTCTAAAAGAGGAGGGAATTGCCAGAGAAATGGTAAATCGCATCCAGAATTTGAGAAAAGATAGTGGACTGGAAGTCACAGACCGCATTGCTTTGTTCATCAAACGCAACGCTGATGTGGAAGATGCAGTCCAAAACAATTTGGAATATATTTGCCAAGAAACCTTGGCAGGGAAATTGGAGTTGGTAGACAACTTAGAAAGCGGACACCTTATAGAGGTAGACGAACAAGTATCTACCGAGATCTCTATTGAAAAAATGAATTAAACGCGAAGAAATGGCAGAAAACCGCTACTCTGATGCAGACTTGAAAGAGTTCGAGGAACTTATTCAAGAAAAGCTAGAACAGGCTCGTCAAGACCTTGATCAACTGAAAAGATCACTTTCTCACGAGGATGACAATACCACTGATGATACCTCTCCAACATTCAAAATGATGGAAGATGGTTCAGAAACCATGAGCAGAGAAGAAACCGCTCAGTTGGCTTCAAGACAAGAGAAATTCATTCGTGCACTCGAAAATGCGTTGCTTCGAATTAAGAACAAAACGTACGGTGTGTGCAGAGAAACTGGAAAACTCATTGCTAAAGAAAGGTTACGCTTGGTTCCTCATGCGACCTTAAGCATTGAGGCAAAAAACAATCAATAACGCTTACAACCTCACAGGCCAGAACAGTTCTGGCCTTTCAGGCCTATGTCCAAAAGAATCCTTTTCGTTGTACTTGGTGTGCTACTGATAGACCAAATCTTGAAAGTGTATATCAAGCTCAATTTTTCATTGGGGGAACACATTCCTCTTATTGATGGTCTCATTGAACTTCATTTTATTGAAAACAAAGGGATGGCTTTTGGGATGGAACTGCCCGGACAGTGGGGTAAAATGGTGCTCAGCCTTTTTCGAATCATTGCGGTAGTTGTCATTGGACTGTACCTGAAACGAAACATAAAGGATGGGGCACACAAAGGTTTTGTGACCTGCATCGCCCTTATTCTTGCAGGAGCAATCGGTAACATCATTGACAGCGCCGTCTACGGAGTCTTGTTCTCTGCTAGTAACTTTGGAACAGTAGCTGAATTCCTACCTGCCGAAGGCGGATACGCCGGACCTCTATTGGGAAATGTGGTTGACATGCTTCATTTCACCGTTCGCTGGCCAGAATGGATGCCGTATTTTGGTGAAAGAGGGGGCGAAATTTTCCCGCCTATCTTCAACATTGCTGATGCGGCAATCACTGTGGGCGTAATTTGGATTATCATTCGTCAAAGAGTGTATTTCAGAAGCTTGACGAATCCAACTGTTGTTGAAAGTGCTGCAGAGGAAAACGGCATCACTGAAGAAGCACAGCCTGAAGCTTAATCAACAGCGGGCTCTACCCAATCACCATTTGTACGAATCAATTCCACAAGTTCATCAACGGCTTGTGCCTCAGGTACGTTTTTCTTGACCACCTCTTTTTCTTTGTAGAGGCTGATTTTTCCTGGTCCCGTGCCAACATAGCCGTAATCGGCATCAGCCATTTCTCCTGGTCCGTTCACAATGCAACCCATAATACCAATCTTGATGCCTTTCAAATGACTGGTGGCTGTTCTGATCTTCGCAGTGGTTTCTTGCAGGTCAAACAAGGTTCTTCCGCAACTCGGACAAGAGATGTACTCTGTTTTGGAAATGCGGGTGCGCGTTGCTTGAAGTGTTCCGAAGGAAGTTGCGTTGATGGTTTGCAAAGGAACTTGCTTCGCAGTGAACCAAACACCATCTCCCAATCCGTCTAACAATAGAGCCCCAGCATCTGTAGAAGCATAGAGCTGAAAGTGTTCTGAATCGAGGTCATTGTACGTGCGATGAATAATCACCGGACAAACAACGCCATGGTTTTGCAGCTTAAAGAACGCAGTACGTTGTTCTGCCATCCCATGTGCATTCTGTGTTTCTAGCACAAGCACTATGGACTGGTCATTTTTGAGTAGCGTGAGAAACTGGTCATTTAAATCAGACAGTGTTGCCTTCACAAAATTCGCTTCACCATGCTTTAAATTCGCTGCAGTGTAAGCGGCAACAGTCCAAACAGGGTAATGACGCGGACGGTCAGCTCTAGATGGCCAAACGTCAGCATCTACTAGAACGCCGAGTGTACCAGGAATTTCAAAGGGGACTTCGTTCTTTCCTGCATACACAAAGTCACAGGCCTGATCAGACATGTTCCATTTGTCTAGCTGGACTGAATACATGTAACCTCCACCAAACAAGTTGGCTGGCGTGATGTCTGTTTTCGCGCTCAAGTCAAGCACCACACGTGGAACTTCTGGTTTCCCTATGTTCAATACCTGCGCAGTATCTCTCCGGTGGTAATCGAACGGATTGATGGGAATATCAACTTCTTCAATAGCGGGGTGTCCAGAGCGATTGGTGTAGCGCTCAGCCAACATTCTCGCCACTGGAATCTCAGCTTCAGGTGCTTCAGTTAACGACACGCGAATGGTATCTCCAATTCCATCTTCCAAAAGCGTTCCAATGCCCACAGCTGATTTAATTCGTCCGTCTTCACCATCTCCTGCTTCAGTTACACCAAGGTGTGTAGGGTAGTTCATCCCTTCTTGCATCATCACTTTCACCAAGAGTCTGTATGCTTGGACCATGACCTGGGTATTGCTGGCCTTCATGGAAATCACAATGTCGTGGTAGTCATGGTCTCTGCAAATACGCAAGAATTCCATGGCTGACTCTACCATTCCCAGTGGGGTGTCGCCGTAGCGTGAAAGGATACGGTCAGAAAGGGAGCCGTGGTTGGTACCAATGCGCATGGCTCTTCCGAGTTCTTTGCATTTCAGTACCAAGGGGGTGAAGCGTTCACGAATACGGTCTAACTCTGCGGTATAGCTTTCGTCAGTATATTCATGTTCTTCAAATTTCTTTTTATCGGCATAGTTGCCAGGGTTCACGCGTACTTTCTCTACGTAGTCAGCGGCTATCTCTGCTGCATTCGGGGTGAAGTGGATGTCTGCAACGAGCGGCGCCTGGTAGCCTCGTGCCACCAATCCTTCTTTGATGACCTTTAGATTTAAGGCCTCTTTTTTACTTGGAGCGGTGATACGCACCAATTCACATCCGGCATCAATCATTCGAATTGATTGTTCAATGGTGCCTTCAGTGTCCATGGTGTCAGTGGTGGTCATGGATTGCAGTCTAAGCGGATTGTTTCCGCCGAATCCAACTGATCCAACCATGACTTCACGTGTGGCGAAGCGTTCATACCTGAACGGACTAACGCAGTATAGTTCGAGTGTTTCCATGTGTTCCGTTGCAAATTAACACGGTTGAAACGAATTTGTTGTATAAATTTTGGGAATATCTAAGGCTAGTTTCGCCCTGAAAAAACACCTTATTGAATAACGATCACTTCAATGCGTCTGTTGGCCGCATTTTGGCGCTCGTTCTTCGGGCGTCGATAAATCATTTCTTTTCCGCCTTTTCCAATGCAGTCAATGCGAGAGGGGTCAATTCCTTTGTTGACCAAGAAGGTTTTCACCGTTTCAGCTCGGGCGAGCGAAAGGTGTTCGGCATTTTTGTATTCAACGCGTTCAGGGTTTGATTTAGCAGCTTGCTTTAGATATGTGCGCCCCATTTTCCCATTGACATGTCCTTCAAGCAGAATGTGCACCGACGGATGGTTTTCCATAAAATTCAACAAAGCGTTGAGTGCGGCTTCAGACTTGATTTTGTAAATGCTACTATTTCCTTCAAAGTAAATGTTACTCATTGAGTAGCTTTCAACAGCTCCTGCAGAATTTACCGACATGGCCACGGGCACGTTCATGCGCTCTTGTCCGCCAAATTCCTCAGGAAAAAGTGCTTTTTCAGGTTTGGCTAAATCGGGGGCATCTGTTTCAATAAAGTAGGCTGTGATGATGACACAGTCAGTTCCGTATTTCGAATTGAAAAGAAGGTTACCTTCATTGCGGTAAGTCACTTCGTAGACGCTTTCATCAGGAAAATGCTGGGTAAGAAAGTTGAGTACACATTCTGAACGCTCTTTGGAGAGTTTCATCTCGTGAAAACTTTGATCTCCACTTCCACAGATAGAGACAATGTCAATCTTTTCAACAATGAATCCAACTGTGAACGCATCGAATTCGTCTAGGATTTCGACCGCTCTTTCCTCTAAGGTGGCACTGTTTTCAGGGAATTCGATAGCCCTTCGCACCTTAATTGATGCAAATGAAACTGCGCTTAGCAGAACTAAGTACGTGACTATCAATACTTTTTTCATCTCACAGCTGGTTGGGCGGAGCGCCGTGAACATTCAGAAACCTGGTCGGTTAAATTTAATAACTTTTCAATGTTTCACCCATTTTATTTGTCCACATTTAGTTCATCAAGAAATAGCCCATGTTAGGATATAAATTCGCCGAATACATTCCAGAAAAAGATCAACGTTCACGCTTTGAGCGGATGCTAGACATTTTCACGGAATTGGTGACACATACTTCTGGTGATGTGGACGAAGCGCTTGATTGGATGCAGCAGCTCGACAAAGAATACAATCTGTTCGATGAGGAATATTCGTTCGATGACTTTGTAGACGAGTTAAAGGCGAAGGGCTACATCAGGGAGGAAGACGAAAAAGGTAAAGGCAAACCCGTGCTTTCATCAAAAGGAGAACAGCATGTTCGAAAAAAGGCGCTAGACCAAATCTTTGGAAATCTAAAGAAGGGTGGAACAGGACAGCAT
>CAYGUR010000129.1:0-5339 GCA_964353035.1 uncultured Comamonadaceae bacterium
TCCATTCACTTCGGCCAGAACCATCTGTTTATTCGCGAAGCTGAGTGCATTCCCCTTCTACATCCAAATTAGTATGTCCGAAGCCGTTAAACGCTTCATATTCCAGAGTAAAAATGAAACAAATTCTGATGCTTTTGTGCATTGGTGTGCTGATAAGTGCTGCCAGTTGCTCATCAAAAAAAGAAGAAAAAACAGAAAGCAAAACCCGCTTTCTTGTGACCAGTCCAATTCAAATGGACACTTCCATTACCAAAGATTACGTTTGTCAAATTCACTCCATCAGTCACATTGAACTGCGCGCCCAAGAACGTGGGTATTTGCAGCAAATCTTTGTGGACGAAGGGGATTACGTGAAAAAAGGACAGCCGTTGTTCCAAATCATGCCCAAGCTCTACGAGGCAGAAATGCAACGAGCGAAAGCTGAAGCTGATTTTGCTGAAATCGAATACCAAAACACCAAGTCTTTGGCTGATCGAAATGTAGTGGCCCAAAATGAATTGGCCATGGCGAAAGCCAAACTTGACAAAGCAAATGCTGAGCTGGCACTGGCTCAAGTGCACCTCCAATTCACGCTTATTGAAGCTCCTTTCGATGGAATCATTGACCGGTTCCATGTGAGACTGGGAAGCCTCATTGACGAGGGAGACTTGCTCACCAACCTCTCAGACAATAGTCAAATGTGGGTGTATTACAATGTTCCTGAAGCTGAGTACCTAGACTACCAAAGCAGCGTGCATGCAGACAGCGCAGTGAAAGTCAACCTTCGTATGGCGAACAACAAGCTGTTTGATTACACCGGTGTAGTAGAAACCATTGAGGCTGACTTCAACAATGAAACGGGAAACATTCCATTTCGTGCCACTTTCGACAACCCCAAAAAACTACTTCGTCACGGAGAAACAGGCAGCATTCTCATGGGAGTTCCGCTGGCAGATGCCATTCTAATTCCACAAAAGGCCACCTTCGAAATCCTCGATAAAAAGTATGTGTTCGTCATTAACGAAGACAAAGTAGTGCACTCAAGAGAAATCTCTATTGGTGCCGAAATGGAAGATCTTTTTGTAGTGACTGAAGGACTTCAACCTGAAGAGAAAATACTCTTGGAAGGATTGCGAAAGGTGCGTGAAAACGATGAAATCGAATTTGAATACGTCGCCCCTGAGGAAGTAGTGCATCATTTGAAGCTGTACGCTGAATAATCACCGCTAAAACAGAAGATCATGTTTACTCGATTTATTCATAGACCTGTACTGGCCATCACCGTTTCCCTTGTCATTATGTTCATGGGAATCTTGTCGATGTCGACCTTACCTATTTCGCAATTCCCGTCCATTGCTCCTCCACGCGTGAATATCTTCATCGCGTATCCAGGTGCAAGCGCTGATGTATTGGTGAACTCTGTACTCATTCCAATGGAAAAAGCCATCAATGGTACTCCCGGAATGAACTACATGACCTCTGATGCTACCAGCGCCGGTGAAGCCACAATCCAAGTAGTGTTCAACCTTGGAACGGACCCCAACCAAGCGGTACTCAGCATCAACAACAGGATTGCCCAAATATCCAATAGGCTCCCGCCTTTGGTGCAGCGTGAGGGAATCATTGTGAGTAAATCACAGCCGAACATGTTGATGTACGTGAACCTCTTTAGTACCGATAAGAAAGCAGATCAAAAGTTCCTCTACAACTACGCCAATGTCAACATTCTCAATGAGCTGAAAAGACTCAACGGGGTTGGTAGCGCGCAAATCCTTGGTAGTAGACAGTACGCCATGCGGATTTGGCTCAAACCTGACCGAATGCGCGCCTACAACGTCTCTACTGAAGAGATTATGCAGGCCCTGGAAGAGCAAAGCATCATTGGTTCTCCAGGAAGGTTGGGGCGAAGCTCTGGTAAGACTTCGCAATCACTTGAATATGTGCTGACCTACCAAGGGCGTTACAATGAACCTGAACAATACGAGGATGTTATTGTGCGGGCGAACTCCGAAGGGGAAATCCTGTATTTGAAAGACTTGGCTGAAGTTGAGTTCGGGAGTGAGTTCTACGACATCTACTCCAACCTTGACGGCAAGCCTTCCGCGGCTATCACTCTGAAACAGACCTATGGAAGTAACGCCAGCGAGGTCATCGAAGAAGTCAAGGAAAAACTCGAAGAAATCAAGGAAGAATCCTTTCCTCCGGGAATGGACTTCGAAATTAGTTACGATGTATCGAACTTTTTGGACGCTTCCATTGACAAGGTAATCCACACGCTGGGCGAAGCATTCATCCTAGTAGCGCTGGTAGTGTTCTTGTTTTTGGGCGATTGGCGCTCAACCCTCATTCCAACGCTGGCTGTGCCTGTCTCCTTGATTGGTGCATTCATCTTTATGCAGCTGTTCGGACTGACCATTAACCTCATCACCCTTTTTGCGCTTGTACTTGCTATTGGGGTTGTGGTTGATGATGCCATCGTCGTCGTCGAGGCGGTGCACGCGAAATTCGCCGAGCACCCACACATCACGCCGTACAATGCCGTAAAAGCAGTGCTTGGCGAAATCAGCGGTGCCGTAATTGCCATCACCTTGCTCATGACAGCAGTATTCGTTCCAGTAGCCTTCATGTCGGGACCAGTGGGTATTTTTTACAGACAGTTTTCCATTACCATGGCATCAGCCATTGTGCTCTCTGGTATTGTAGCGTTAACCCTAACGCCCGTGCTTTGCGCCATGATTTTGAAGAACAACCACGGAAAACCACCTAAAAAGAACCTTCTCAATCGCTTTTTGGATGCTTTTAACCGCGGATTTGAAAAAATCACTGGCAAATACGCCAATTTATTGAAGCTCATTGTAAATCGACGTGTAGTGACCTTTGCCCTATTGTTCGCTTTCTGTGGTGGAATTTGGGTGACAACAAATCACCTTCCTGTAGGCTTCATTCCTGCGGAAGACCAAGGGATGATCTACGCCATCATTCAAACTCCTCCGGGATCAACGCTTGAGCGTACAAACGACGTGTCACGTGAGCTGCAAGAAATCGCCGAGGAAATTGATGGGATCTCTTCTGTTTCAGCTTTGGCAGGATATGAAGTACTCACAGAAGGACGTGGTTCGAATGCAGGTACGTGTTTGATCAACCTAAAGAACTGGGATGAACGGCATCATTCGGCACACGAAATCATTGAAGAATTGGAAGAGAAAGCCCACGAAATTCCAGGGGCTATCATTGAGTTCTTCCAACCCCCTGCCGTCCCGGGTTATGGAGCAGCCGGAGGTTTCGCCCTTCGATTGCTGGACAAAACCAACTCTGGTGACTACAAAGCATTCGAAAAAATCAATGATGATTTCATGGATGCTTTGAGGGAGCGAAAAGAACTTTCTGGTTTGTTCACTTTCTTCGCAGCGAACTACCCGCAGTATGAGCTGGAAATCGACAACAAAGCCGCCATGCAAAAAGGGGTCTCCATTGGAAAAGCGATGGACAACCTGTCGATCCTCATTGGTAGTACCTATGAACTCGGTTTCGTTCGATTTGGTAGCTTTTACAAAGTCTTTGTGCAGTCTGCGCCAGAATATAGGCGACTTCCAGAAGACCTGTTAAAGCTCTATGTGAAGAATGATCACGATGAAATGGTGCCTTATTCGGCATTCATGAAGATCAACAAGAAACAGGGTCTGAACGAAATCACACGCTACAACATGTACACCTCTTCGTCTATCAACGGTTCTCCCGCAAAAGGCTACAGCAGTGGTGAGGCCATCAAGGCCATACAAGAAGTGGCTGAACAAACGCTCCCCCGTGGATTCGACATTGATTGGGCTGGTTTGGCGAAGGACGAAGTAGCTCGAGGAAATGAAGCCATCTACATCTTCCTCATCGTGCTGGCATTCGTTTACCTCGTGCTTGCAGCACAATACGAAAGCTTCATTCTCCCACTCTCTGTGGTTCTTTCACTTCCTGCAGGGGTCTTTGGAGCCTTCATTTTGTTGAAAATTCTGGGCTTAGCAAACGACATCTATGCGCAAGTTGGACTGGTGATGCTAGTCGGACTGCTGGGTAAAAATGCCGTGTTGATTGTGGAATTCGCCATACAGCGAAGGCAACAAGGCGTCTCTATTTTTGATGCTGCGGTGGAAGGCGCGAAAGTGCGTTTCCGTCCCATCTTGATGACTTCTTTCGCCTTTATTGCTGGATTGATTCCTCTGGTCTTCGCCACAGGCCCTGGAGCCATCGGTAACAGAACCATTGGAACGGCAGCAGCAGGAGGAATGCTCTTAGGAACAATCTTCGGTGTAATCATCGTTCCTGGGCTCTATTTCATCTTCGCCAAACTTGCCGATGGAAGGAGCCTAATTAAAGATGAGAATGAGAGTCCATTAACTGAAAACATTGAAAGCCATGCTAAATAATCGTTCTACCAAACTGATTGGACTGGTCTTCATTTCAGTATCAATCTTTGCGTGCAAAACGCCCAACCTCGTTCAAAAAACAGTAGATAAATCTGTGCCAAGCACCTATGCCAACAGCACAGACACATCAAAAACTGAACTGATAACTTGGAAAGAGTACTTCACTGATCCGTATCTCATTAGCTTGATTGACACAGCGCTGGCCAACAACCAGGAGCTGAACATTATGACGCAAGAAATTGAAATTGCGCGTAATGAAGTGCGAGTGCGAAAAGGTGAATACCTGCCTTTCGTGAACCTCAAAGCTGGCGCTGATGTAGAGAAGGTCGGCAGGTACACCAGCCAAGGAGCGAATGATGCAAATACAGACATCGCTCCTGACAGAGAAATGCCAGAGCCATTGTCTAACCTAATGGTTGCTGCCAGCGCCCATTGGGAAGTTGACATTTGGCACAAACTACGGAACGCGAAAGCTGCAGCACTGAATCGGTATTTGGGCTCTGTGGAGGGTAAAAACTTTATGGTAACCAACCTCATTGCAGAAATTGCCAATGCCTATTACGAGCTGTTAGCGCTTGACAATCAACGTGTAATATTGATGCAAAACATTGATATTCAGAGCAATGCTTTAGACATTGTGCGTTTGCAGAAAGAATCAGCTAAGGTCACTGAGCTTGCCGTTCGGAGGTTTGAGGCGGAGGTGTTCAAGACGCGAAGTCTTCAGTTTGACATTGACCAACAAATCATTGAAACCGAAAACTGGATCAACTTTTTGGTGGGTAGATTCCCTGGTCCGATACCAAGAGATGCGGCTTCGTTCAATGATTTAGCAACAGACACTTTGGTGGCAGGAATTCCGTCCCAACTGTTGGAAAACCGTCCGGATATCAAACAAGTTGAGCTAGAGCTCATTGCCGCGGAGTTGGATGTGAAATCAGCGAAAGC
>CAYGUR010000129.1:5349-9430 GCA_964353035.1 uncultured Comamonadaceae bacterium
TTTTTATCCTTCGCTGGACATTTCTGCGGCCATTGGACTTGAAGCGTTCAACCCTGAATTTTTAGTTCGAACACCCCAATCAATGTTGTACGCGTTGGCGGGTGATTTAGCTGCTCCACTGATCAATCGGAACGCAATAAAGGCACTGTATTACAGTGCAAACGCCAAGCAGATTCAAGCCATTTACAACTATGAAAAGACGGTTTTAAACGCCTACATCGAAGTGGTGAATCAGCAATCTAAGTTGAGTAATCTTCAACAGAGTTATGTCTTAAAGTCGAAGGAGGTGCAGGCGCTTACAGAATCCATCACCATTTCAAACGACTTGTTTTCTTCAGCAAGGGCAGACTATATGGAAGTTCTTCTCACACAGAGAGATGCGCTGGAATCACGCTTTGAATTGGTAGATACCAAGATGAAACAAATGCAAGCTAAAGTAGCGATTTACCAAGCCTTGGGAGGAGGCTGGAAATAAGCTGAATCCATGGTGGTTTGGATGTAGAAAGAAAAGGGAGAGTGCAATTTGGCACTCTCCCTTTTTGATAAATTCTTCTACCCTTCAAGGATTTTCAACTGTTGAATGACCTCTTCTTCTTTGACGAAATAGGGAGCTCCCGTGCGAATGGAGGCGAACACTGCGTCAAACAAACGCATGTAAGAAGATGGAGCAGCAGAAATTGACTCCACTTTTCGACGTCCATCTGCGCTGATGGTTGTAAGGCAACCAAAGTGCTCTTTTTTCTCTATTCCATAGTTCGAATTCAATGGTGATAGTCCGTCTGCCAATTGTTGCTCTTGCACATCTGCTCGCTGTTTCACAAAAGACCCCTTCGTCCCGTGCAATACAAAAGCGGGTTGCACATCAGCTACCAGCATGCTCATGGTCAGAAAAACGTTCAGGCCTGAAGGATAAGTCAGTTGGAGCTGTGCAAAATCGTCTACTTCTGTATCTGGACGAAACTTCCCTTGGGTTTTTCGCCACGCATCTGGTATGCCGAAAAGCGCAATGGCCGCATCAATTAAATGGGGTCCCAAATCATACAAAATACCACTGCCAGGAACCTTCGTTTCTTTGGCGACCTTTGTGCCAATGTCATAGCGGTAACGGTCAAATCGCATGTGCACTTCAACCAATTCACCCAATTTCCCCGAGTCTACTACTTCCTTCACCGACAAAAAATCGCTGTCGAAGCGTCTGTTTTGATAGGGAAATAGCTGAAGATCTTTTTCCTTCGCTAACCCGAACAACTGCTGTGCCTCATTTGATGTGACGGTGAATGGTTTTTCAATCAGCACATGTTTGTTCGCCTCTAAGGCCTTTTTGGCGTAATCGAAATGAGAGTAGTTGGGTGTGTTGACCACCACCAATTCAATGGAAGGGTCAGCGATTAGCGCATCTACCGAATCATAGCTCACCACTTCAGGAAAAGAGCGTTGTGCCTTTTTGGTACTACGCTCAGTCACGGCCACCCATTCAAATCCGTCATGAGAATTTAAAAAAGGCGCATGAAAAAGGCTTCCTGATAAGCCGTAGGATAGAATTCCGGTTGTGATTTTCTGTTTCAAAGGTGTTGACTATTGAAAATCTAATCTACACTTTTTGCAGCGTCTTCAAAGGTTCGTCAATCCAATTTAGGCAGCAGGAGCACAGCTTCGTATTTCCTCAAACAGTATCAGTAGACTCCGGAATCGCAGGCGTTTTTTTCTTCTTTTTGAAAAACTTCATAAAACCGCCACCTAAGCCCGCAATCGCTATGGCAATCACTTTCCAAAACTTGGCAATGAGGACAAAAAACCCTGTTTTTGCCAGGATTTTTCCTGCTACTAAACCCCCAATGGTCCACGCGGCTACATCATCGATATTTTCATCAAAATCAGCATAGCGATGTCCTTCCTTGAAGGTAACGCTGTTAATGACATTGTTGATGTTTGCTTTTACTTCTGGAAGCTCATTCATGGAAGCTACTGCGTTCAGCATGAAAACCCCCTTTCGGCCCAAGACGCGAAGGTTATAATTTAACGTATTGAGGCTGTCTTCCCCAAACTTTATTTCCTTCGCCCAATGTAAGACCTTGCTGTTTTGGTCGTAATACGGAGATGATGCCCAACCAATCACCTCAATAGCTTCGTAACCATTGTTGATACGCCATTGATTATCTTCAATTGTCTCTTGTTGAATTTCTTCCAAAAGATCATCATAATCAATATCATCTGCGTCATCATCTTCAACATAACCCATCTCTTCAAAGCTGATCACAAAGACCCAGCCGTTATCATCCATTATCCTTCTATTTGTTGGAACTAACAAGCCAAGAGTAGTCTCATCCTCTGGGTTCCCCCATAAATCCGTCAACACATAATTCGCCTGTTCTTGGTCTAAGAATTGAAATCCATCGGGAACATTTATGTCTGCGTTTCCAGAAGGAAGTTCAATCATTCCCTCTTGGTAGTCGAATTGGGTTTCAATCTCAGCCACGTACTCTTCATAAGACATGGTGGTCAGCGAGTCACTGATTTCTTCATCCTGCGCGAAAAGGCAAAAGGCAAAGAGCGTTGCGATGAACGTGAGGGCAACTTGTTTCATAAAAGTAGTTTTGGTTTGGTAATTTGGACGAAACGGTTTGTGTTTCGAATACGAAAATATGTTTTTTCACTAAAAATGAAAGTGTCATTTTCGAAGGCTAATGATACACTCTTCGTTCTGAAAGGTCTGATGTAAGAATGTATGGGATATCTGTTACTTTCTTTATTAAAACGAAAGGGACATGAAGCAAGTAGCTCTCTATTATAGCTTCTAAACCTTGAAACTCTTCTTTTGTGCGAATATTGAACTTGTAAAAATCCGTAGTTTCATTTTTCATCCTGACAAAAATGAGAGCGTTTCCATTGCGATTAATATCTACTATTGGACCGCTGCTCCAACCTGCGTAGTGATCATAAAAGAAGATTAGCTCCCCTATTTCCGATCGATCAAACTCCCGTTCTTCATCTAAAACAACATGAATCTTGGTAGTTTCAAACGTCACTTCACCCTTCATGTATTTGCGTTTTGGCCAGTCCGAATAAATCTTTCGTCCATACTTATCTGCTAAAATCACAAAACCAAAAAATGCGAGAATAACCAGAAAGATCATGTGTTGAACATTTCTGAGTAGAATTGCCAGAGTAAAAACGAATAGAGTTGCAGCAATTGACCTTAGCACCCGATGAAGATACCCGTAATCTTTGCTGATGTCATGTGATTTCGAATATAACTTGAGCTTTACTTTCAAGTAGAAATGGTTTGTTTGGAAATGGCCAATGAGGCTAATGACGTTATTGGAACGCCTCTTGAGATGAAAAGTACAAATAAGTGTTGATTTCCCCTTTCTACTGTTCGATCTAACCTCATACACTTACTGAATCATCCACACTTCCAATTCAACTACCTTTGCGGCTGAAATCAACCGTATGTCGTTTAAGTCTTTAGGCCTCGCCCCTGCCCTCCTTGAAACACTGGAAAAACAAAAGTTCGTAGAACCAAGTGAAATCCAGCAACAAGCTATTCCTGCTTTTCTAGCGGGGAAAGATGTAGTGGGCATTGCGCAAACAGGATCTGGGAAAACAGCCAGTTTTGTATTGCCGCTGCTGATGAAAGTGGTGAAAAATGAGGTTCCTTCAAACAGACACGTAAAAGCACTCATCTTGGCACCTACGCGGGAACTAGCCATTCAAGTACATCAAGTAATTCAACTGTTTTCACAGAACTTAGATCGAAAAATAAAATCGATGGCGGTGTATGGAGGAGTGTCTATCAATCCGCAAATGATTGGACTGCAAAACGTAGAAATTCTAGTGGCTACACCGGGAAGATTACTTGATTTGTTAGAGCACAAAGCGGTACATCTTTCGGAGGTTTCGACCTTTATTATGGACGAAGCAGACAAGTTGCTCAACCTTGATTTTCAAGACGAATTGGAAAAAATACTGTCGCTCCTTCCGTCCAAAAAACAAAGCCTCATGTACTCTGCCACCTTCAATGACGATGTGCAGAGCATTCAAAAGTTGTTTTTGAAAAACCCAGTGGTCATCAACATAGAAC
>CAYGUR010000130.1:0-9410 GCA_964353035.1 uncultured Comamonadaceae bacterium
GGGATACAACCTACAATTCATCACTTCGAACTTCAAGAACACCCTTGTACTTGCTACGGAGGTGAAGAAAATCTATTGCAATGAAGAAACAGGAGCACCGTATCCTGAAGTTGTTCGTGCATTAAAATCGAAGCTCAAGCGCGCTATTCTCAATCATGCGCACAGTTTCGCCAAGGAATTCACAAATTGGGAGCACAAAAAGAAGTCGCGCCTACTTTCGAAAGACCTTGAAAAAGCCATACTCGACATTGATACGGAGTTGTTCAACACCTTGAAAAACTTTGAATTGCTCAATGCGTTGAATCCCACAAACGTAGAGGCAGAAAAGAAAAAGTTTTTCGAGTCTCGCTGCACTGAAAATCCAGAGTTTCAATACAAGCCCATCAAAATTGATCCGTTTCGAATGAAGCGCAAGCTCCACCGATTGGAATTGGAAAAAATTAGGGATGTGCACATTCAACGTTTGTATGAGTCTGTGATCAATGCTTACACTGATAAGATAGATATGCTGTCTTCAATTGGTACGAGCAAGTTTTTGTACAATTCGCTCCGCTATTTCGGAGAACCTACTGAAGAAGACTTGAACAACGCGTGGTTCTTGCAGCGCTTGCCGGAAGTTGAAGAACAAACCACTGAACGCCTTTTGGATGTCAATGACGCCAAGAAGCTCTTCCAAGAGACCTTTGACGACTACGGATTTACAGGAAAAATTGAAGTGAGCAGAAACATCATTGCAAGCGCCATGGTGTTGAACGGACAGAAAAAGGTGCTTCTGAAGAAAGGAGCAACATTTCGTCCAAAAGAATTGCGATTCCTAGCACATCACGAGATTGGAGTGCACATGGTAACAACGATGAACAGCAATCTTCAGCCGCTGAAAATTTTCAACATCGGACTTCCGGTGAACACAAAAACCCAAGAAGGACTTGCAGTTCTGAGTGAATACCTTTCAGGAAATATCACGTTGAGAAGGCTGAAAGAGCTTGGACAGCGTGTAATTGCTACAGATATGATGGTGAAGGGAAGTGATTTCGTGAAGACCTTCCGCTGTATGGTCAATGATTTGCACATGGATCCTACCGAAGCATTTTACCTGACAACTAGAATCTACAGAGGAGGAGGATTTACCAAAGACCATCTGTATTTAAGAGGGCTGCGCGAAATTCATCAGTTTTGGAAAGACGGCAACGACTTAGGTCCATTGCTCATTGGAAAAACGTCTTTGGAACATTATGGAATCATCCTTGAAATGATGGAAAGAGGTATTTTAAAGCGACCTACGTTCATCACAAAAGCCTTTGAAAAGCCACAGTTGCAAGACAACAATCCGATTTACCAATACATCATCAAAGGGATTCATTAAGCACTTTCACCTGCCCTTTTTTTAAGGTCGAGGTGGGTAAAAACAGCACTACAGCCAATAGCAGGTATTCGACTGCTATCAACACGTAATTCTCTTGGAATTCGCCGCCATCGTAGTGGCTGTAACTCAGCACCACCAAGAAGGACCAAAGCAGTGCGCCCTTTCGTTCTGTAAAAATGGACAGGGCTGCCAAGGTGATGATGTACCAAGGATGAACGGTAGTTGCCATGAGGAAGTATACTAGATAGATCAACTTCGTGCTTTGAGCAATCTGAAGAAAACGCGCTTTCGCATCGCCTGCCGCTTTTCGAAACTGAAGTATTGCAATGAAAAGAATGGCCGAAAAAGTGATGAGCGAAAGGACTGGTCCGACCGTCTGAATTGGATTGTAGCCTACCAGGTTCGTCCCTATACTTCGCACTAAATAATATACACTTGCATTGAATTCAAAACTTTTAAAGTAGAGCGAGATACTCGATTGCCAATGTTCCATGAGCTCGAAACTGAAGAAAGGAATGAAACCGATGATAAAGGTGAGGCCTACGACCAAATAATACCGAATTGACTTCCATTTCAACACGGCCCCAACCAGCGGAAGGAGCATCAAAGGAAGGAGCTTCACGCTGATAGCGGCGCCAAAGCACATTGCTGAAATCCACCACCATTTCTCTTTTTGAAGGTAGAGCCAAACAGCAAGTGCCAACAGGGTGAGCACAACACCTTCAAAGTGTAAATTTCCTGAAAGTTCTATGATGACTAGCGGATTGAGTGCGTAGCCAATGGCTGCCGTATGAGGAATACTGAACCGCCTGAGTAGTTTCGACATGATGCTCAGAAACAGCAAGTCTGAAAAAAGAATGATGAGATGCAAGAAGAACAATTCAGCAATGGGATCACCTAATCCCATCAGACTTGAAAAAGCAAACAGCGCCTGATTCAATGGCGGATAGACCGTGTAATACTGCTTGCTGTTCATTCCTTCGAACACGGCGGCGTTGATGCCCAACTCATCTGCCCGTTGGGTGTCTACAAAGTCATTTGGTAAAATAAGGTACGGATTCTCACCAGCAGCCGTAAGCCTTCCGTCCCAAATGAATCGATAATAATCATCTGATAAGCGCGGCTCTGAAAACAAGAATGCCGCCCGAAACAACATGGCTGTGAGGTACAAGTCTCGCCATGTAAACTCATTGCGATGCTTGTAAAACACCACCGTGGAAGCGAACAAGAATGAATAGCCCAAGAACACTTCTAAAAAGCTCGCCCGATCAACGGCATAACCCATGAAAAGGTATCCTACATAAGTTGCAGCAATAAAAACCACACGTAGGATTACAGACCTCATCACTTATGCAATTCGAGTATGTTTGAATGAAAAGAAGGCTACATTTCCAAAGCCCAAAGCCAGCATGATGTGGAAGGGCAATAATCCATATTCTCGGTAATAGATCCCGATCACAATTCCTCCTACAAAATAGATGGCGAATAAGGCCTCTACAATGGTAATGGGGTTGGCCTTCAGTGCTCGGTACTTTTTGTCGCTCCACGATCCTTTGCCCGCTTGAATGGCAAATTTCGGTGTGCGAATAAACGGTGTTTTCCGCCCAAGGTATCCTTCAATCACAGCAATGCTATTGTGAAGAGACAAGCCCATCGACATGGATAAAAACATGGGGAAGTCACGCAGGAAATGTTTGAACGAATCTCCCCTTCTCTTTCGTGAAATCCAATAAAAATAGGCGAGAACAAAGAAGCTAAAGAGGAAAATAGCCGCTAGGTTGAAGACCATATCGTACGCTGAGGTATTGACTTTTACCAACAGAATTGGCAGACTCAAAAAGGCCGCTCCGAGCACACAAAGGAAGATGAAGCTGTTCATCAGGTGGAAGACGGCATGCACTTTAGTAGGCATTCCCAGTCCTTTCTTTCTCAAAACACTTGGCAGGTTCTTGACAGCGCATTCAGCAGCTCCTTTGGTCCATCTAAATTGCTGACTTTTCAGAGCGTTCATTTCTGCTGGCAGCTCCGCTGGGGATCCAATTTCTTCAAGGTACTTGAACTTCCATCCTTTCAGTTGTGCGCGGTAAGACAAATCGAGGTCTTCCGTAATGGTGTCGTGCTGCCAGCCCCCGGCGTCTTCAATGCATTTGTTTCGCCAAACACCAGCCGTCCCATTGAAGTTAATGAAATGTCCACCCGCATTTCTGCCCGTTTGTTCTACGCTGAAGTGCGCATCAAGCCCGAATGCTTGCAACCTAGTGAGTACAGAATAATGCTCGTTCAAATGCTCCCACCGGGTTTGCACCACACCAATATTTGGATCAGAAAAATAGGGGATGGTGCGCAGTAGGAAGTCTTTTCGCGGGACGAAATCAGCGTCAAAAATAGCCGTGAACTCGCCCTCAGAACAGGTCAACCCGTAAGCCAAAGCTCCTGCTTTGAATCCGACGCGATCTGGTCTGCGAATGTGCTTGATGTTCACTCCATTCTTTTGCCACTTGGCCACGCATCTGGCCGCTAACTCAACTGACTCATCGTTCCCATCATCCAAGACTTGAATTTCAAGCTTGTCTTTGGGGTAATCTAACTGAGCAACGGTGTCAATCAGTCTTTCAACCACATACATCTCATTAAATACGGGCAATTGCACGGTCACAATGGGCCATTCTGCTGGCATGTCACCCTCCGGTTCTGAGGCGCTTTTTGAACTCTTATGGTAAGACAAGGCAAGACTCAACTGAACGAAACTGTACAGCAAAATGAACGACAAAAAGAAACCGTATATAATGATCAGTGTGAGTTCCACGCGTATTTTATGATAGTTGTGATAATCTTGTAGCCTGCTAAGATAGTCCCTTTAACAGTGCCAGAAACTTTGGAAACCCCAATGCGCTTGCGGTAATTTACAGGCACTTCGACGATTTTCAACTTCTTGTGCAAGGCCTTTACTTGCATTTCGACAGTCCAACCATAATCTGGATCGCGCATGCCCAAGGCGTTCAAACTTTCAAGTCGAATTGCTCTGTACGGACCTAGGTCAGAATACTGGTGCTTGTAAATAACCTTGATCATCCATGTTGCAAGCCGGTTCCCAAAGACCTGCTGGGGTGTCATTGAACCTTTTTCTTTCTCCCCCAACGCTCTGGAACCAATAACCATGTCTGCCTCTCCTGCTTTGATAGGGGCTAAAAGCAAGGGCATTTCACTGGCGAAATCGCTATAGTCAGCATCCATAAAAACAATGACATCAGCTGGCTCTTTCTTCGCGTTAGCAAAGGCAATTCCCTTGAGGCATGCTGATCCGTAACCTTGTCGTTTCTCAGAAAGTGAAGTGGCACCAGCGTCTTTTGAAACTTGAGCGGTAGCGTCTTTAGAATTGTTGTCTACAACGATGATGTCACGAACGAGCCCTCGGTCAATGTCAGTAACGACATGTCCGATGCTTTTCTCTTCGTTCCAAGCTGGAATTATAACATCAACAATCATAGTGGCGCCAAAGGTAGCGAAAGCAGTTTCCGCAGACTATCACGAAATACTCAACGTTTTATCGCAGTTGTTTAATCGATGGTTGGGCCAATTGTAAAATTGTCTTTGATCATTTGATTGATGGTTCCCGGATAGGCTTTCAAGCCCTCTGCCAGACATTCAACTGCCGCTTTTAGAGACTCTATGTTGAGTACGTAGGCAATTCTCACCTGACGTATCCCTTGGGCTGTATTCTTGTAGAACCCAGCAGCAGGCGCCATCATCACAGTGGCTCCTTTGTAGTCAAACGACTCAAGCATCCACTGACAAAAATGCTCTGCATCGTTCACGGGCAGCTCAACCATGCAATAAAATGCACCACTCGGCTTCGGACAGCGAACGCCTGGAATCAGATTCAGGCCATCAACTAAGACATTTCGTCGTTCAACGTATTCCTTCACCACATCATCAAAATACGACTGAGGTGTATCCAGTGCTGCTTCACCAGCCAATTGCGCCAATGAAGGAGGAGACAATCTTGCCTGAGCAAATTTCAATGCCGTTTGAATCACTTCTTCGTTCTTCGAAATCAATGCGCCAATTCGCGCACCACACATGCTGTAGCGTTTCGAAACACTGTCTATCAAGATGGTGTTTTCTTCCAAACCTGGCAGGTTCATTACAGAATGCGGTTGCGCGCCATCGTAACAAAACTCACGGTATACTTCATCTGCAATGAGGTACAAATCATAGGCAGCCACGAGCTCACGTAATGCCAACAACTCATCTTTGGAATAGAGATAGCCTGTTGGATTTCCTGGATTACAAATCAAGATTCCTTTGGTACGTTCATTGATGAGCGGCTCAAAGTCTTCAATCATTGGAAGTGCGAATCCGTTGTCAATGAAGGCTGTTACCGGACGAATAACGATGCCCGCAATTTGAGCGAAGCCATTGTAGTTGGCATAAAACGGCTCTGGGATGATGATCTCATCTCCTGGGTCGAAACAGCTCATCAACGCAAAAATCAATGCTTCCGAACCACCAGTGGTAATCAGAATATCTTCAGTGTTAACAGGAATGCCTTTGCTCTTGTAGTATTTCGACAAGCCTTGTCGGTAAGACAGGTTACCCTCACTCAAAGAATAGGCAAGCACTTCTTCATCGTAATTACGAAGGGCTTCATTCACTACTTCGGGTGTAGCAATATCAGGTTGACCAATGTTGAGGTGGTAAACCGTTTTCCCTTGTTTTTTAGCGGCCTCTGCATAAGGTACCAATTTACGAATTGGTGATGCAGGCATGTTCGCTCCTTTTTCAGAAATTCTAGGCATCGCAATAATTTGGACGGTAAAAGTAGGAATTGAAACTGGAATTCAAGTCCACCTTTCACAGGTTATTGGAATTCAACGAACATCAATTGATGCGGACCAATGTTTCTCACCTCGTACCATTCGTCGATACGGTCAAATCCCATGCGGGCATAAAACCCTAAAGCCACCTTGCGCGCATCACACCAAAGGACTTCATATCCCATAGCTTGAACCCGCTGTTTAGCGAACTCAATTAGAGCTCTCCCTGCTCCTGCCCCTCGCACCTCAGGGTCAGTTGCCATAGCTCTTAATCTGTATTGCCTCTGGTGTGCAAGTTTAGGGCTTGTCATTTCGAACAGTGAACAAACTCCAATGATGTTCCCGTCTTCATCAAATGCCCCTAGATGAATAGCGTCATTGCGTTCATCAATATCGATGACACAGTCTTCCATTTTCTCAATGTGAGGCCACAATACTTTGTGTCGAAGCGGTTTGGTTTGTGCCGCAGTAATTTCCTGAACGCGCATGGAGGTCAGTTAAAATGTTTATCCCAATCTCTTCGATCACGTTTGGTAGGTCTACCAATTCCTTTCGGACGTTGTTCCTGACCCAATCGAATCATCTGTAACTTGATTTTTTCTTCTTCGGGGGTGATGTCTGCAGCGTATTGCTCTACCAATGGTGGCCCCACTCTGCTCTTCGGCAGGTCTATTACTTTCCATTTGAAGCAGACCGCCCCTTTTCGAATCTCTATTTCTTCGCCCACCTTAATGGCTCTCGAAGGTTTCGCTTCAACACCTTTCACTAAGACTTTGCCTTCTTTGCAGCAGGTTGTTGCCGAAGTTCGGGTTTTAAAAACACGTATGGCCCAAAGGTATTTGTCGATTCGCATTAGCTGTGTGGCTGCTTTATCGCAAAGATACGACTTGCTCTAGAGTTCAACGATAATCCCAATGGAGGGTAGCACATTTCCTGATGAAGTGTCTACTGTAATTGGAATGTAAAACCCGGGACGATTTGGGTCTTCAATCGGATTCCCGAGCGCATCTCGCTCTACATCCAATACTGGAGCCGTAGGCGCCACAGTGGCCAAGGCATTTTGAATGTCAAAAAAGAGGTTCAAACTCCAATTCTCAAAGAACCATTTTTTGTCTACTCGAAGATCAAGCTGTGTGAAAGCACCTAGCCGCTGTGAATTAAGTTGCGAATAATCAGGCAGTCCCTGACGAGTAACTTGCCAGTTCTGAATCATCATACTTTCGTCAACCCTGAACGGCGTGTATGGCAATCCACCTGAGAAGAAAAATCTTCCTCCTATCTCCCAGTTCTTTTTGAATTTTTTTCCTCCCGTAATAGAAATGAGGTTTCTGCTGTCCCAAGCGCTTGGAAGGTAATTACCGCTGGCGTCAGCAAACTCACTTCGTACATAGGTGTATGCTAGTATTCCATAAAACCCTTTGTAGAGTTTTTGTTGCAATAGAAACTCAAGACCATAAGCCCTTCCTTGTCCGGTTGATTGAACTGCTTCACTTCCAATCACCCCAAAATCAGCTCCGAGGTTGGCCAATGAAATCTGCTTATCTATGCTGAAGGGATAATTGTCGTAATCTTTCCAGAATCCTTCTACACTAACTGTAGTATTGCGTTGATCGAAGTCATACCTCAATCCGCCTACCAACTGCTTGTTACGAATGTAAGTTACCCCATTCGCTTTGTTAATCAGCATCCCGTTCTGTTGGAATCCAAGCACAGTATAAGCCGGAAGCTGGTAATAAATTCCCGTATTGAAATTGACGCTCAGGTTTCCAGTGAGAAAGTAGCTTGCTGAAAAGCGTGGAGATAACTGATCTAGCGGGTTCGACATTTCAGGAGAGTACTCATTCCCATCAACACGCACGCCTGCTGAAAGCACCAATCGTTGATTCAAGAGTGTTTTACTAACCTGACCAAAAGCACCATACTTGTGCATGTCGAAGGCAGAGTTGAAATTGACTCTAGTCACAGTGTCTTCGGCAAAAGAAAACTGATCGAACTCTGAAGAGTTGTTGAACTTCGCATATTCATACAGTGCACCATAGTTCACTTTCCATCCTTTGTCGAGGTAAAGTTTATGCTCAGCTCTGAATTTGTTCTCAATCTCTTGGCTCACATAGTCAAAAACCAAAGGCAAAGACTCATCGTTATTGACATGTTTAAACGCTTCATTGTTGAGCATGTTTCTGCTGGCAACGAAGGTCCAAAGCCCTTTTTCGCCAAAGTGGTCTAGTCGCACACCGGTGGTATAGTTCCATTGCGAATTCACCAAAAGGTTGTCTAGGATGTATCTATTTCTCAGGAAATCTTCAGAGGAAGGATCATCTCCCAGCGACTTATTTAATGCGAATTGATCAATAGCACCAAGACCTAGTACCGTGAGTTGATTCTTATCGTTGAGCTTCGCCTTCCATTTGAATTGAAAATCATTGTACGTGGGTAAAAAAGGAAGGCCAAGTGCTTGAAAAAGAAATTGTAAATAAGACCTTCTTGCACTCATAATGATGCTTGAATTTTCACCCGTTGGCCCTTCGAAGGTCAGACCAATGTCGCTTGACCCTAAGACAGCATTGGCCGTATATTCGTCTTTCCGTCCTTCCTTAAAACCAAACTCAAGCACTGAGCTAAGGGCATTCCCTCTATTGGCGGGAAAAGCACCACTGTAGAACTCCACATTTTCAATGAAATCAACATTGATAAGACCTACAGGTCCTCCACTTGCTCCTTGCGTCGCGAAGTGATTGATGTTTGGAATTTCGATTCCGTCAATGTAAAATCGATTTTCATTTGGTGAACCACCCCGAATAATGATGTCATTTCGAAATGAGGGTGTTGAAGCTACCCCGGGCAAACTTCGAATGGCACGAGAGATATCTCTATTTCCACCCGGATTTCGTTTCACCTCATTCACCCCTATTGTTCTAGCTGATACAGGTGCCTCTTCTCTGTTCGAAAAAGAAGAAACAACAACTTCTGCTGCTTCAATCTCTACCGTCACCTCTTCCAAAGCCACATTCAAAAAGGCCACACGTGCGGTGGTCACTTCAATTTCGAAGATGGTTTTCGGCTTAAATCCAACGGAAGTCACCAAGAGGTTGTACAAACCTGGCTGGAGGTTATTGATTTCAAATTTCCCATCGATATCAGACGAAACGCCTGTTCCGGTAGACTGAACCACTACGCTGGCAAATGGAACGGGCTCATTGTTTCGTTCGCTTTTAACTTCACCACGAATG
>CAYGUR010000131.1:0-9324 GCA_964353035.1 uncultured Comamonadaceae bacterium
ACTCCAATCTCTACTGCATGAATCAATTCACCAGCGAGCAAGGTTTCCGAATGAAAGCCGTTCTTACTGATGTGCGTTTCTCATTGCTCGAAGGAGACCGCTGTGTGACGCCGTGTGAAACCCCTTTTGAAGCCAATGTAACAGCCAGCGGTACGGAAACCGAAGTAGGAACTCCCATTGCTTTCACTGTTACTGGAGGCCCCTATGTTGGCGTCAACTGGTACATCGATGATGAAATTGTAGATACTGGAGATGCTTTTGTTTTTCCGGCTGAAGCCGAAGGCCAATTTGAAATAATTGCCGAAGTATACAATGAAGAAGTAGGCTGTTACCAGGAATTCATTTTCGTGATTGAGGTCGTTTGTGGTGTTTCCGCCTATTTTGAATCTTCCACCTCAAATGTGGGTGTGGGAATGGAATTGACCTTCAACAACACAACTGAAGGCGTGAGCTCGTACAATTGGACGGTCAATGGTGTTACTATTGGCAATGAACCAGAACTGACCTACACATTTAATCAAGAAGGCATCGCTACAGTTCTTCTAGAAGTGTCCAACGGACTGTGCACTGACACTTATACTTGGAACATCAATGTTGGAGATTGTATCAGTGGAAATGAATCTAACATCTGGCTCTATCAGCTAACAGAAAATGCAAATTACAGTGGTTTTGACTTCAATTTCTCTGGCCTAGACATCATGATGCCTGAGTTCATAGATCTAGAAGAATACAGCCACAACAAATCTTCCTATTGCGACATGGCTGGGAATCTGAAGTACGTTTCCAATGGCACAAAAATCTTCGATAAAAACTTTGATCCGTTGCCGAATGGTGACATCATAGGAGGAACATCTGCACATTATGGAGGATGTTTCATTGCCGTTCCTGAAAGTGAAAACTTGGTGTACTTTTTCTCCTCGGCTCAAAATGGCAGCTTTTCACAAGGACTGAACTATTCCATACTAGACAACACTCTAAACAATGGACTTGGAGACGTGACCGATGTGAAAGACGTGTTTATAGAAACAACCAATAACGAATCATTTTCAACCGTAAGACATTGCAATTTGCGTGACTTCTGGGTCACCTTTTACGATTACGCCGAAGGAAGTATAAAATCTTACTTGGTAGATCCTAACGGCGTTGCGTCAGAACCAGTGGTTTCCAACTTCAACATCAACATCAATGAAATCTATGCCACTTATCCGCTAGAAGTAAATGGGCCCGGAGATAAATTGATACTCGGACATCACATCTTTGGATTTGATCCTGCCACTGGAGAAGCAACGTTACTCCAAGAAATTGAATCTGAATTTATTTCATCATTCACCTTCTCAAAAGGACAACAATATCTTTATTACATGGCCGGTGAGCTAAGCGTGTCTATTTATCAAATAGACTTGTATGATGATCCTGAAGATTGGAACGCAAACACACAAATCGTTTATGAAGGTGGTATTGACCTTGTTGGAAGAGGTTTTCAATTAGGTCCAGATGGCAAACTGTACAATGCCGCAGACATCTCTGCTTGGGTTGGCGTGATTGAAAATCCAGACTTACCAGCGAACGAAGTTGTATACAACCCCAATTTCGCATTCGTAAATGAGAACATCAACGGTTTTTCAAACTTCCACCACAGCTATGTTTATGGTCCCAGTTTGTTTACATCAGGACCGCTTGAAGTTTGCGCAGGAGAAGAACATGACTACAACATCTTCGCTTCTGAATGCTTAGACGAAATCATTGGTTGGGAAGTATTTGGAAATGTCACTATGGTTGAAAACGAGAATGGTAGCGTTCATTTAACTTTTGAAGAAGAGGGTACTGTTCAGTTAATCTCTTCAGTAAACCTCTTCTGCGGTGCTATTGCAGACACCCTCAACATCACTGTCAGTTCAGGTTTCCCACTCATGCTTGAAGGAAATCAACCAATTTGTGAGAATGAATCTCTACTACTTGATGCAGGAGGGGGATACGAAACCTATGAATGGCAAGACGGATCAACAGAACAAACCTACACCGCTGAAGCGGGCGAAACGGTTGAAGTTACCACCACAATTGGGGCTTGCACCTACAATCAAACCCTTGAAGTAGGCCCTGAGATTCAGGCTGCAATTGATTTGGGCGAAGACCTTTTCCTTTGTGATGGAGAAATTGTGGTACTCAATGCAGGTCCCAACTTTTCTGACTTTGTTTGGCAAGATGGAACCGAAGGCCCAAGCTATACCGTGTTTGAAGACGGAACGTATTTTGTGACTGCCAACACCCCTTGTTTTGTGACAGATACCTTGGTGGTTACAGATTGCGATCAGGAGGTTGACAATGTGAATGAGCTGAATTCATTTGGCGACATGTTGATGCCAAACCCTGTTTCTACAACGCTCCGCTTGATAACGGGAACCCCAGCAGAGAGCTGGACGATTCAAGACGCAAGCGGAAGAATCATTGATCAGGGAATGATCAATGGAAGAATTCAAATCGACATCAATACAGCACCGTTTGCCCAAGGAATGTACTTCTTGAAATTAGAAGGCAATGAACCGAGGGTACTCGAATTTATTAAAGTGGATTAAAGAATGTTCACTTCGCGTTCCAATTGAACACCAAATTTGGAATAGACATCATCTAAAATGCGCTGGCTGAGATCATATACTTCTCGGCCAGTTGCATTTCCATGATTGACCAGTACCAGAGCCTGTTTGCTGTGCACACCGTAGTCGTTCTCGCGGAACCCTTTCCATCCCGCCTTTTCGATGAGCCAGCCAGCCGCCATTTTCACCATGCCCTCTCCTGCCGGATACGCAGGTGCTTCTGGCCACATTTTCTTCACTTTCTCATGCAATTCAATGGGCACAACAGGATTTTTGAAAAAACTACCTGAGTTGCCCAATACTTTCGGGTCAGGAAGTTTACTTGAGCGAATAGCAATCACGGCATCAGATACAGATCGAAGTGTGACTTGAGAGACATTCATGGCTTCTAACTCAGCTTCAATGGCACCGTAGCTGGTATTAAAAGAAGGCGTTTTATGTAATCTGTAAGCGACATGTGTGATTAAATACTGTCCTTTCAACTTGTTCTTGAACACACTTTCGCGGTAGCCAAACTCGCAATCTTCCTTAGCGAAACGATGAACCTCGCCAGTTGGTAAATGCACCGCTTCGAGGTATTCAAAAACCTGCACAATTTCGACGCCGTAAGCGCCAATGTTCTGCATTGGACTGGCGCCCACATTGCCAGGAATAAGTGATAGATTCTCTATGCCTGCCCAGTTCTGTTTGATGGCGTACTGAACAAATTCGTGCCAGTTTTCGCCCGCACCCACTTTTACAATGTAGTCTTGCTCATCTTCACGTTCGAGGTGAATACCCTTGATGCGGTTGAGCATCACCAATCCGTCGACATCCTTCGTCAACAGAACATTGCTTCCGCCACCTAAGATAAGGCGCTCAAGGCCCTTCGCGTTAGCAAATGCAGTAGCTTCTCTTACATCGTCAATACTCGATATTTCCGCTAAATAGTTAGCCTCAACTTCGAATCCGAAGGTGTTGAGTGATTTGAGTGATTGGTGCTCTAGTACTTTCACGAAGTAAATGTAGAGATTCAGAAGTGATGCACAAAGATGCACCGCGCTATATTCTTGCCTACCTTCGCGGTATGTCTATCAAGAACCAAAAAGCCATTCTTTCCAAACTTGGAATTGACGCGCTAAACCCCATGCAAGAGGCAGCGCAAGAGGCCATTCAGTCAAACAAAGATGTGTTGCTGCTTTCGCCTACTGGAAGTGGAAAAACGCTGGCTTTTCTCCTCCCCCTTATTTCGAAACTAGACCAAGATGCAGATGAAATTCAAGTACTCATCTTGGTGCCTTCGCGTGAGCTAGCCATTCAAATTGAGTCAGTTGTACGCGAAATGGGTTCAGGCTATAAAACGAATGCCGTTTATGGTGGAAAATCATTCACCAAAGACCGAAGCGACACCAAACATGCGCCGGCCATTTTGATAGGCACCCCCGGACGAGTAGCTGACCATTTGCGAAGAAGCACTTTTTCGGTAGAAGGCATTTCCACCCTGGTTTTAGACGAATTTGACAAAGCGTTGGAAATTGGCTTTGAGTCTGATATGATGGACATTCTTTCGCGCCTTCCAAATCTGAAACAGCGCGTCTTGACCTCCGCAACACAGGGGGTCGACATCCCCTTTTTCGTTGGGCTGCATGACTACGAACGCATTGACTTTTTGGGCACTGGAGAGTCGCAATTGACCATTAAAAAGATTACTTCGCCCAGCAAAGACAAATTAGAAACATTGGTTGACGCCCTTTGCCACCTTGGTAACCAACCCGGGATTGTTTTCTGCAACTTCAAAGACAGCATTCAACGCGTGAGTGACCATTTGACTGAAAAAGGAATTCATCACGGCTGTTTTTATGGCGGCATGGAGCAAATGGACCGTGAACGCGCCTTGATCAAGTTTCGAAATGGAACGCATCAACTGATCATTGCCACAGACTTGGCCGCACGTGGATTAGATGTTCCTGAAATCAAATTCATCATTCATTACCACCTGCCGTTGCGCAGTGAAGAATTCACTCACAGAAACGGACGAACAGCGCGTATGCACAGTGACGGCTCAGCCTACGTGCTTTTTTGGAAGGGCGAAAAACTGCCTGATTTCATTGGGGAGTTGGAAGAGGAATATTTAGGTGATGCGCCCATTCCTGAACCGGGAAACTATCGGACATTGTTGCTTTCAGGAGGACGAAAAGACAAAATTTCGAAAGGAGACATCGCCGGATTGTTCTTCAAACAAGGTGAACTTTCTGGAGACGAGTTGGGCACCATTGAATTGAAACAAGATTGTGCGTTTGTGGCCGTTCGAGCAGATAAGATTGATCAAGTGATAAACAAGGTGAATGACGGACGAATCAAGCGAAAAAAGGTGAAAGTTCGGGAGGTCTAGAGCTAGCAATTCAACGCGTTTGCATGTTTACCAATCTTCGTTTTAATTGATCGTTTGATTCTTAAGCATGTTCAATTTTGTCTTTTAGCATTTCGAAAGCTAAGTTTTGTTCTCGAACTTTTCCAATTCTAATGGCATCTGTCAGCGCCATTAACTCGTAATATTTTGGGTCTTTTAAGCATGCCTCAGGAGTTCTGGAGTGCAATGGTTCTATTGATTGGCCTCTCATATTTCCTTCACCATAAGGCCACACAAAGTTTTCTTCATGGTAGAATTCTTTGGTGAGCGGAGGAGCAGAAATTGCAGTTCCTATCCCCCTTGTTATTGCACCTGGTTGTTGCGGATAAACACGACTCAATCCGAATTTCAAGAAATCAAGAAATGCTAGTTTGTTCAAGGTCCTTTTGTCACTGCTCAGAAGTCCGCCGATTACAGATCTGTTCAGACTCTCACTAACCTCACTCCCGCTAATGAGCAGCTCATTTGCTAAGTCTTTCATGTACCATCTCTCCTTTCCTTTGCTCGCAATTTTTAAGAGTATGGCAACATCATGTGGCCGCATACCGCTGTGCTTTTTCATGTCATCAATGTTGATTTGAATTGAGAAGATAGTAAATTATTTGCAATTCGCGAATCGCGAATTGCAAATTCAGAAGATGTCGTATTCGGAATCCTAAGCAACCCTTCATTCATCTTCACACAAATTCAAAATGAAATCGCTCCATGAACTCTCCTTCTATTTTTCCCACTTTGCATTACATTTGAAGCACATGAATTCGGTAAAAAAAGTTTTGAAATGGCTCTTACGCGCTCTTTGTATTCCACTAGGATACATAGCCATTAGCTTGGTCCTATCCTACATTCCGGTAGGCTCAAATGAACCTGAACCGCACAAAACTGAATCGGTATTTCTGAACAGCAACGGAACACACACTGACCTCATCCTTGCCAAAAAACAAGTTGATCAGCGTATTTTGAATGATCTGCAAATTAGTGCTTCTGACCGTTTTTACGCTTTTGGTTGGGGCGATGAAGATTTCTACATCAACACCCCAACTTGGGCTGAACTGAAGTTCTCAACGGCAATGAAGGCGCTATTTTGGCCCTCTGAAACCCTCATGCATGTGGTGCGTCATGACCAACAAATTGCAACTTGGAAAGAGGTGAAGGTTTCGCCTGAACAACTCTCCATCTTAAATGAGGAGTTGCTCAAAGGATTCGCGAAAGCAGAAAATTACACTAAAACGCATCTTCAAGGGCACACCTATTTTGGCCATGATGAATTCTACAGAGGCGAGGGCAGTTACAGTTGCTTGCACACATGCAATAGCTGGCTGAATAGCGCACTGAAAAAGGCTGATATCAAAACCGCCTTGTGGACACCCTTCGACTTTGGAATCATGCACTGGTATGAATGAAATAGTCCCTTGATTGTCATACCACCCGCAAAATAGTGGTTCTGCATTGGTCCAACTGCACCTGAGTTCAATTGACTACCTTTGCAGACTTTTTCAAACCAACGGCATGACGGCAAAAATCTTCAAGAACTTCACCTTTAATCCTAAGAACGATATTCTCTCAGGACTTACTGTGGCATTGGCACTCGTGCCTGAAGCTGTGGCCTTTGCCTTTGTTGCGGGAATTCCTCCACTTGTTGGACTTTACGGTGCCTTCATGATGGGAATTGTGACAGCTATGTTTGGTGGTCGTCCGGGTATGATATCTGGGGCAACCGGCGCCATGGCAGTGGTGATGGTGCACATGATCAAGCAGGGAAACGACTATGGAATGACGCTAGCTGAGCCCATGGAAAACTTGGGTTTGCAGTGGCTGTTTATCACCCTTCTCATTGTGGGAGCCATCCAGATTGGAGCCGGTGTGTTGAGACTAGGAAAGTTTGTACGTCTGATTCCACATCCGGTGATGATGGGCTTTGTAAACGGCTTGGCCATTGTGATATTTCTATCGCAGTTAGAGTTATTCGAGGTAAATGTGAATGGCGAAAAAGAATGGCTTCAAGGGAGTGCGCTCTACATCATGCTTGGCTTTGTAGCCTTGACCATGGCCATCATGTTTTTCCTTCCTAAACTGACGAAAAAACTTCCAGCAGCACTCTTGGCCATTGTTGTTGTGGCTTGCATCACCATTTTTGGAGGCATAGACGTCAGCACCGTTGGTTCCTTTATTCGCGACGGTGGAGGCGAAGGATTGGAAGGCGGATTACCCACCTTTCAATCACAGATATTTTCCCTTTTCGGAACCGCATTAGAAAACTGGCCATTGATCCTATCTACCGCGTTCTTACTGGCTGCAGTTGGGTTGATTGAATCCTTGATGACCTTGAATTTGGTTGATGAAATCACCGAAACCCGAGGAAGTGGAAATCGTGAATGTGTTGCCCAAGGAAGTGCGAATATTTTGAACGGCCTGTTCGGAGGAATGGGCGGTTGCGCCATGATCGGACAGTCTATCATCAACGTGAATGCCGGCGGAAGAGGAAGACTCTCAGGCATCGTAGCTGCGGTGGCTCTGCTCTGTTTCATTCTTTTCGGAGCACCATTGATTGAACAAATCCCGATTGCCGCCTTGGTAGGCGTGATGTTCATGGTGGTGATTGGCACCTTTGCCTGGAGTAGTTTCCGGATTTTGTTCAAGATCCCATTACCAGACGCCATTGTTTTGATTACCGTTTCGGCCGTAACAGTTTGGAAAGACCTTGCCACTGCAGTAGTTATTGGGGTGATTATGTCGGCTCTTGTTTTCGCATGGAAAAACGCCACCATGATTCGTGCACGAAAGCGAATTAAAGAAGATGGGACGAAGGTCTACGAAATCTGGGGACCACTGTTCTTCGGCTCTACCACCAACTTCAACTCTAAATTTGATGCGAAAAACGATCCAGACAAAGTGGAGATTGACTTCATAGAATCAAAGGTGAGTGACCACTCAGGCATCGAAGCCATTCGAAATCTTGCTGAAAAATACCTCGAATTAGGAAAAGAAGTGAAGCTCACACACCTCAGTCCGGAGTGTACTTCATTGCTGCTCAAAGCAGATCCCGAGTTCGAAAACATCATTGAGCGCTCCATCGATGATCCGCGCTATTACGTGGTGACAGATGCATTGGACCAAGAGGTGTAGGGGCGGATGTCAATCCGCCCGAAAAAAGATTTAGCGAGCCAAAGCAACATTTATCGCTGTTTCTGAGTCATCATAAAAAACACGAGTATGCGTTTATTCATGCTAATTTCCGGAGCAATCCTCGTCCTATTGTTGAGCAGTTGCGAAGGAGCAACAGATCGGGAATTCACTGTTGAAAACAAAAGTTCAGATACCATTACCGTGCTCGCTTCGGGGTTTGGCGAAGACACGCTGACGTATACCATTCCGCCGACCAAATCTGAGATGATTAAAGTCTATAATTTGAGGGGCGGACAATCAGATCCCGGATCACCCGGTGACTATTTTGACTTCATTTCGATCTACTCCGAAACTGATACAGCCCAACTCGATTTTGCAGATCAAAACCGATGGACCATCTGTTCTTCCCATGAACGAAAATTCCCTTCATGGTATGTACACACCTTTTTGTTGAAAGTGAACCAAAGCGACTTCGAATAGACGTATGCAGGGTGAGTATATTTACCCATGAATCGTCTCCTCCTCCTTATTCTACTTCTGCCGCTCTCTATTTCGGCACAAGTTCTTCAAGAAAGTTTTCGTTTGAACAATGAGACAGGTTTGTCTCAAAATGCAGTCACAGATCTCTGTTTAGACGACGCTGGACGAATTTGGATTGGCACCAGTTCTAGTCTCCATACCTACAACGGATTTTCAACAAAGCTGGTGGCTGATGTGCACTCTGAAGTGCTGGGGCTGGCGCTCAAAGACGAAATGGTGTACTGCATCACAACCACCGGAGCGCATGTCTTCAACTCAAATCGGACGCAACAAAGCACGGTTGAGTGGGATAAAACGAATGACTACAGCTATGCCTTTCTGAACGAAGGGATTGCCCTTTTAAACAGGGGAACAAATGATTATTTATTCTACGATTACAACCTCGAAAAACAAAAATGGCCTAGCTCAGTCAATAAGAACAGTGTCAAATTCTCAGAACGTGCTCAATCCTTCGACCTCAAAAAAGGAAAAGTTGAGTGCGACAAGGATGGCATTCGGATCACTGGAGATCAGGCGCAAACAGTTTCAAGCAGCTTCAACCATGCGGCGATTAAATTCGAAGGCGGAAGAATCTTTTTGGCCTCCGATGAAGGTTTGATTGAAATTATTGAAAATTCACTGAACGGCGATATCTCTATCAAAAGGCACTTCAGGAGCGAAAAAATTGAATCATTGCTACTG
>CAYGUR010000132.1:0-9318 GCA_964353035.1 uncultured Comamonadaceae bacterium
TCGTGATGCAGTGTCAACTCTCGCACAGACTCATGACTTTCAAGCATTGACTGGGCGGTTTCAGGACCTGTGAGCAAGCGTTCGCGCAGCACCTTTTTCCCCATTAAGGAATTGGCGCGATTGATAAAGGCAAACAACGAGTTCGGCCCCACCACGTCTAAATCTGATGCCCAAGGATGTCTGGCAGGCAGCTCTCCCCCGTCTTCTTGTCCAGACAAATCTCCTTGCAAGCAGGCTTGTTCAATTTCGCATCGTGAAATGAAGGCTTTGGACCGCGCCACATCGTTTTTCAATCCCACAGAAATGCGCACGGCCACTAAGAACCCTATAAAAAGCAATCCGGCAAACATCCAATAAAGCGTATGTCCGGGAAAAGCAAGCCAACAAGCGCCTATCAAAAGAAGAAATGACACGATACGCAGTGTTACCAAGACGTTCAATCTCCGTTTCTCAGCGCTCAAGCGCTCCTCCCTAGCTGATTTCAGCGCTTCGTAAACATCCTTCATCTTCTCCATGCTGCAAAGAAAAGAAACCTTTTAACTAATTTTAATGTTGTTACACTTATTGTTTTTACATACATTTGCGTCGTTATGAAAATTGAAGAGGCTATACAGCAGGAAAAGTTTAAGAGTGAGTTCGAGAAACTTTCGATTAATCTGATGTTTACTTTGAGTCAGCTGACGGTGATTCAGCAGCGTTTTTTCCGGACGTATGATTTAACAGTGCAGCAGTACAACATTTTACGTATTCTGCGCGGACAAAAAGGCTCGCCGATTGGAGTGAACAAGATGATTGAGCGCATGATTGATCGCACTTCGAATGCCTCAAGGTTGGTTGAAAAACTGAGACAAAAAGAACTGTTGGAAAGGGTCACTTGTCCGAATGACCGACGACAAGTAGAAGTAACCATCACTAAAAAAGGATTGGACTTATTGACTGAATTAGATGACAAAGTAGATATGCGCTCTACCATTTATTCTTCGATCACCGAAAAGGAAGCACAAGAGCTGAACAACATGCTCGATAAGCTTCGCACAGGAATTGCATTTAACACCACATCATAAGAATCAAGAAAACAAACAATCATGAAAAAAATCATTTTAGCACTCGCATTTATCGCAGGAAGCACTGCAGTAATTGCCTCAGGAGACGAAGGTTCAACAGAAATGAACGTTAACACCTCAAAAAGTAAAATAGAATGGGTTGGAAAAAAAGTGACTGGTGAGCACCAAGGAACATTCAACCTAAAGTCTGGAACACTGTCTGTTGAAGATGGAATGATCAAGTCTGCAAACATTACCATCGACATGACTAGCGTTACCGTTACTGACGAAGGAATGGACGATGAAACGAAAGGGAAATTGCAAGGACACTTGAGTTCTCCAGATTTCTTCAATGTGGCTGAGCACACTACAGCAAACTTTCAATTGACCACATTCGCACCGAAGAAAGGTGAAAATGGAGCCAACTATGAAATTTCTGGAAAATTGACCATCAAAGGGATTACCCAAGACATTTCTTTTCCTGCGAAAGTAGATATGGCTGGAGGAAGCGTAACAGCAACTGGGAACCTTGTTATTGACAGGTCAAAGTGGGACATCCGTTACGGGTCTGGAAGCTTCTTCGACAACCTAGGAGACAAAGTAATTTATGACGATGTTGAAATCAAGTTCAACCTTGTTGCTTCGAAATAAGCCTTTTAACCTATTGAAAAAGGGACTCATCTTGTGGGTCCCTTTTTCGTTTTCTTTTTTCTTCGTTCTGGATCTTCATGGAAGTAATACCGAAAATCAATGGTAAAATAGCTTCCTTCTAAGTCAACCAAGACTCTTCGAATCTGGTCGTCGTATTTAATTATCCCTTCCCCTCTTGCAACAGCTGAAAACGGCTGATGGTATGTAGCGCCCAGGTAGAAGGAGCCCTTATCTTTGGTTCGGTACTCAAAGCCGTAGTTTGCCAAAACAGAAAACTGCACCCATTTGTACCTTGCGGTGTACTGTTCGAAGTCGTAATACGTAGTGTCTACCAAGATACTGCTCGCACTGAAGGTGTTACTCGCATTCATATCAATGGAGAATCCGCCGGCTGCATTCATCCACAATTCTTCTCCTAGTCTGATGTAGTAAGCTCCTTGAACGGGAATCTCATAGCCTACCATGATGTAGTCCATATTGCCTTCTACATTGGCATCAAAATCATTCAATTGCACGTGGTATTTCCTTCGAATCATGTAGATGCCTGTTTCCAACGAAAAGGCATCTGTAAATCCGTACCTGACGGCCATACCGAAATTCAAAGAAACTTTAGGTGTCCAAGTACCGCTAAAGCCAACTGAATCAGCGGTCACTTCACCAAAATTCACGAAGGAATTGGGCACAAGCGGCTTCACTTGAATCCCCAAGGTTGTCACGTTCTTTTGAGCGAAGAGCGCAGTGCTCAACACCAACATACCCACAAGTAAACTGCTTCTCACTTCGCTTTCAGATATCCTACAATTGCCAGCGTGATTGCCACAGTGGTAATCACCAACAGTGCCCATCTTAAAAAGGTGTTGGGAATCATTGGCTTTCGGTGTTTAGAGTGCATCATGTTGTTGCACCAAGTTGCTTCTTTGAGGTAAATTTTCTCAATTCCAAAAAGATGAGGAGCGCCATCGTCGTCATCTTTGAAGCGTTCGAATACAATTCCCTTTTCTTCTAACATGGCTTGAAATTCATCAGCATGTTCATCTAGGTAGTATTCATAGACCATAAACCGATTGTCACCGGCGTGCTCATAATTGTTGGTTAACCTCATTCAACAATCCATTCAGTTACATACTCAAGTGGTTTTCTATGGCTTTTCGGCCATTCCTCTTTTGGGTACCCCATGTAGAACAACCCAAGGCACTTGTCTTGCGCTTCCAAACCAAGAAATGTTTTCATGTCATCTGTGTAAATGAATTTTGGCGAAGACCAGAATCCACCCACACCATAAGCTGTGCAGGTAAGATACATGTTTTGGACTGCGCAAGCCACCGCTTCAACTTCCTCAATTTCAGGAATCTTTTCAGTTCTATCGCGTTCCATGCAGATGGCGACAACCACAGATACCTCCTGCATTCGGGCTAGAATTTTATCGTACTTCTTCTGAGAAAAGGTCTCTTCTGATGTCGATCTTTGATACAATTCCGGCAGGAAATTTTCCAATTTCTTCATTCCTTCGCCCATGAACACCTTGAACCTCCAAGGTTGTGTCATGGCGTGTGTTGGCGCCCAGGTCCCATTGCTAAGGACGTTCTCTACAATCTCCCGATGCACCTTTCGTGCTGAAAAATTCTCTGGTATAATTGATCTGCGATTCTTGATCACCTCAGTGATTTCGCTCAAATTGTATTTCATTCTACTTCCATTTAATGTTGCAGCCAATGCTTGGTTTTTGACCTTCGGCATTCGGCACCCCTCCTGATTTCATCACATCTAAAACTGCTCTCAGACTGTCACCTGTCACTTCAATGCCGTTTCCGGGTCTAGCATCGTCTAACTGTCCTCGGTAAACACATTTATCTTCCTTATCAAACACCGCAAAATCTGGAGTACACGCGGCATCATAGGCTCTAGCAACCTCTTGACTTTCGTCATACAAATAGGGGAAGGGAAAACCCTTCTCTTGAGCCAACTTCTTCATCAATTCTGGACCATCTTGCGGATAATTTTCTACATCATTCGCACTTATGGCCACAAAACCGAAACCTTGATTTTGATAGCTTCGCGCCAAATCAAGAATACCATCAAGGACTAAAACCACAAACGGACAGTGATTGCAGATGAACATAACAACAGTTCCCTTTTCACCTTTAACGTCCTCAAAGGTGACTTTCGCATCCGTCACTACATTAGGGAGCTGAAAATCAGGTGCTGAAAACCCGAGTGGAATTTGAGTGGTAAGTGTTCGTGCCATGGCACAAAGGTACAATTGAAAAGCCTTGATTTCGAAACTAGCGTCAAGTTGTCTCTCCCTTCGAACTATGTTCTTTTACTTTTGTTGCAAGATTGAATAAGAGGTGCGATTTTTGAATGTTTATGAGCGTGAAACTCCTTGTCTTTCTTTCTGTTTTCCTTGCGGCATTTCACTGCCAAGCACAGCAAGATTCACTTGAATGGGCGAAATGGGGTATTCCTGATAGTTTCCATATGGAATTTCAGCGTCTTGCAAGGGACACCACTGTTCTTCAAGGAACATTTCTGGCGTATTACAAAGACCACGTCATTATCAAAGGTCAGTTCAATGAAAGTCGCAAATCAGGACATTGGCAACACTTCAGTTTGTACACAGACACACTCAGGGCAGAAGGGTCTTTTGAGAATGGTGTTCCGGTAGGTGAATGGAGGCATTACCATCTGAATGGTGTATTGAAATCGGTGAAGCAATTTACAAACGGTTCCAAAAAAGGTGAGCAACTGAGTTTCTATAAAACCGGAAAGGAACGTTTCAAGGCGCTCTATAGAAATTCTGCTCAAATCACCGAATTGACTGCTTTCTACCCCTCAGGAGATACGGCACTCAAGAGAACCTTCGACTTTACAATTGAGCCATTTAAGGGAACACATATTTCCTATTACAACAGGGGGCCCGTTTTCGAAACGTATACCTTTGAAATTGACCCTGGGCATCCCAATTTACTCCAGCTTTTGAAGGAAAATTTCTCCCTCGAAAAACACATTTACCTCAACACTTCTGGAATGAAACAGAGGTATCCTGCTCCTTATATGTATTTCGACGGGAGTTACCGAAAATCCCACTACTCGGGCTATCGGTGGGAACACTTTGTCTACTCCAAAGGGAAAATCATTAACGTGTTGCAGGGATTGAATCAATGGGGTTCTCCTCAGCAGCAACTTTTTGACGAAGCAGACAATCGGTTCACACTCATTCGTTACCAATCTACTGGCGATACACTTTCCATTGAGTCCTATGATGATGGTGTTCTGAACGGTCAGAGCGCGTATTACGAAAGTTCAAACCGCAAGACCTGGAGCGGCGAATTTTCTGAGGGTATGCCCGTTGGAGAATGGAAGCGGTACGACTTGAACCTGTTTCCCTACCAATCAGTCTTCTTCTTCAATGCAGATTCCTTGCGCATCCGAACCGTTCGAAAAGAAGGAATTCTTGAAATGGAACAGTTCATTGCGAACAATCATCTGCAAGGCACCAGTACGCTTTATGACTATTATGGTGAAGTGGATCGTGTGATTCACTATGTTGACGGTGTTCCTGATGGGAAGTACATTGAATACCGAAAAGAGCGTCCACTCAAAGCGGGCATGTATCAATACGGCATTAAAAAGGGCGTCTGGGAAACGTTCAATCCGAGAGGGAAAGTAACTTGGAGCGAAGAGTTTGAAGGCATTGTTTGTAACGAAACCTTAGCACCGATCTCTCCTTTTCACATCAGTTCTATCGAGAGCAGTGCGTACAAATACTCGCCCGTTTTTCTACCTCCTGAATTGCACACTTCCTTTCAGACTCCTTTTGTCCAGAACATTGATGGCAAACCCTACTCCATTCGAATGAGCACTGGCCTAAACTTTGGTGATGTGGTTTTCAACGTCACAGTGGAAGACACAGGCCATGTTGTGAGAATAGAATGCATTGGGGCTGGAAAAGAAGCCTATTACCAAATTGCTTTGAGTATTTTGCAACAAATGCCGTTCATGTTCCCTGCGTACATCGAAGGGATGCCAGAAACCACGGAATGTCTAATTTCCTTCAACTTTAATCGTCTATGAAAACCATAATAATAACAGGGGCAGGAACAGGAATGGGCCGAGCCACTGCCAACATTCTTTCGCACAATCCTGAATACAGCCTGATCTTGATTGGTCGGCGCAAAGGAAAATTACAGGAGGTCATCAAAGAACTGGAACACTCTGAAAACCATGTAGCAGTCAGTGCTGACATTGGAAATGCTCAAAGTTTCCGAAAGGCACTTGAGAGCATTGATCCTGAAAAACGTGACATTTTCGCGCTTTTTGCGAATGCCGGGATTGGCGGAGAGAACACCTATGGTGAAGATGACAGGTGGGACGAAATTCTTCGAACCAATCTCAATGGCACGTACATCAGCATCATGGAAACCTTGCCCTTTATGAAAGAGAGCAAACAGCCTTTCAAACATATCTTGATGACCTCTTCGTGTCTTGCCCGATTTGGGGTTCCTAATTACACAGCCTATTGCACGTCTAAAGCTGGCCTTCTAGGATTAACTCGGTCGTTGGCGGTTGAATTAGCAGATGATAAGATTCTTGTCAACTCGATCTGTCCGGGGTGGGTTGAAACAGAAATGGCACAGCAAGGAATACAATTGCTTGCTGACAGAACTGGTGAAGATTACCAAACTACGTATGACGAACAAATGGGATTTGTACCACTTAAGCGCATGAGTTTACCGCAGGAAGTAGGTAATTTGGTGGACTTCCTTTTCTCTGGAAAACAGAATTCAATGACAGGACAAGGGATTGACATTAACAACGGATCATGGATGTAATCAGACTCATATTACTTTGCTCACTATTTCTTGTTGGTGCAACTTCTATTGCTGAAGCTCAGGTTACAGAAAAAGACTCCACCTTCATTCGAAGCATTTACAATGAGGCGCTTGGAAATGGAGAATGTCATGAGAATCTACATCACTTGTGCAAAGAGATTGGTGCTAGACTGTCTGGGTCTGTAGAACTTGAACAAGCCATTCGTTGGGGCGAAGAACTGCTTAAGAAAAACCAAGCTGACAACGTATACTTACAACCCGTGATGGTCCCAAGATGGACGAGAGGAGCTAAAGAAGCAGGATCATTCACTTCCAACGGAGTTACAACAAGAGCTCGTATCACTGCACTTGGAGGATCTATTGGAACCGGTGGCGACTTGGTTGCTGAAGTAGTTGAGGTAAAGAATTTTGAAGAGTTAGAACTGCTTGGTCGTGAAAAGGTTGAAGGGAAAATCGTCTTTTACAATCGTCCGATGGACCCCTTATTAATCAACACCGGTGCTGCATATGGCGGGGCAAATGACCAGCGTTCAAAAGGAGCTAGTGAAGCAGCCAAGTACGGAGCTGTTGGCACCTTGGTTCGGTCACTAACGCATGCTCAGGATACATTTCCACACACTGGGGCCATGAATTACTATGATGATGTTGTGCGGATTCCAGCAGCAGCTATTTGCACTGTTGATGCCCGTGCCTTGCACAAAGCGTTGCAAGAAGATCCTGGACTAAAATTCAATTTAACATTGAGCTGCGAAGCATTTGAAGATGTGGAACAAGCCAACGTGATTGCGGAAATCAAAGGTTCAGACTTCCCTGATGAATACATTGTTGTAGGCGGACATTTAGACTCTTGGGACATTGGTGAGGGGGCGCATGATGACGGTGCTGGTATTGTTCAGTCCATAGAGGTATTGCGCATTCTAAAAGCCTTGAACTATCAACCAAAACATACCATTCGGATTGTTTTGTTCGTCAATGAAGAGAATGGCAATAACGGCGGAGAAACGTATGCCGCTAAAGCGAAGGAGAATGGTGAGATCCATTTTGCGGCCATTGAGAGTGATGCTGGCGGCTTTTCGCCTAGGGGGTTTAGTTTTGAGACCACTGACAGTGCCTATGAATTTTATAAGGCTCAATCCTTCGTATTAGAAGAATACGGAGTTCATATGTCGCGCAGAGGCTGGAGCGGTGTAGATATTCGTCCGCTAAAAAATGACTATGTCACCTTGATTGGATTGATTCCAGATACTCAGCGTTATTTTGATTTTCACCACAGCAACCGTGATGTATGGGAGAATGTCAATAAGCGTGAGCTCGAGCTTGGCGCTGGAGCCATGGCGAGTTTGGTGTACCTTTTAGATAACTACAGGTTAGGAAAATAGACTCTTATTGTCTTGACGGGATTTTAAATTCTCTCATTTGTTGTTCATAGGGCAAGCCCGGTTTCATTGGCTTAGGCTGGAAAAGAAACTTTAAATAACTTCTAGAGAATGCATTGGTACTTTTAGCCTTATTACGTGGCTCAATATTATAAAAGGTCAATCCTTTTCCAATGGTGTAAATGTAATTAATGATGTACTTCTCACCCTTGTAATTAAAATGTTGTCTGTCAGCATAGGCTATTTTTCCTTCTTGGCTTAATGCTGGCCCTTTGAATGATGCTGAATCAGAAAACTGCACCGTATTCACATTGATTTTTGCCAGTTCTGATTGATGACGATATACCTTAGAAACGTCGTTGACATCTAGAATCGTGTATTCAAAAGGAGCTAGCCACTCATTGATCATTAATTTGCTGTCTAGGTCAGCCAATTTGGATGCGCGTGCTCCGTGCAAGGACAATTCACATAAGGCCAAAATAAAAGTTGGCTCAAGTCCTACATTTAGCTTATTCGCATCAATGATTAAGAATTGAACAAACTGATTCAAGTCTTTATAATTGAGCGAGTCATTTTGCATTAGGGCTTCTGCACTTTTTCCACCTGCTATAAGCGCGAAAAATGATTTCTCAGTATCAATTGGAAATGTTGATACATACATTGTGTTCTCATCATTCCAAGCTGATTTTTTCAGTTGATCCCGATGTTGAAAGCTAATTCCGTCTCCGATCCATTTTTTTGCAATGAGCAATGAATCCTTTTGAGACACAACAGAGTCCATATCAAGGATCACCAGTTTTTTAGCTTGAAAATCTTTCATACCGAGATCAAAGCGGGGACCTTGGGCGATAACAGTGAAGGAAAGCAGTGCAAAAGCAACAATCAGAATTACATTTCTCATGGGATAATTTTGAATTGAGGTAGGCAAAATTAATACCAAACTCGATTAAAAAGAAGAGCCCCGACTTTCGTCGAGGCTCTTTTTATTTTGAGTAATCAGATTACTTCTGGATAACAAGTCTTTCAACAGTTGAAGTACCGTTCATAGTGATACGTACATTGTACATACCATTAGCAAGGTCATTCACAGACATGTTAAGGTTCATGCTAGATCCGTTTACAGAAACTTGCTCACCAACTACCAAACGACCTGTTTGATCAAAGATGTCAACCATTACAGTTGATACACCTTCAGCGATGTTCGCAATGTTAATGTTCACGATGTCAGAAGCAGGGTTTGGATACAATCCAAGTTCAGCTTCAACAACATCAGCACGGTTAGCTTCAGCAGCAACCACTACAGGAGATTCGATCTCACCAACAATTCCAGCAGGGCCGATAATTGAGATTTGATCAACAGCACCATAGTTAGTAGCAGCTCCGTTAGAGAACTCAGGCTTCACGATTACGTCATAA
>CAYGUR010000133.1:0-1646 GCA_964353035.1 uncultured Comamonadaceae bacterium
GGAATACCGATGGCGAATTGAAGTGCAAAGAATGCGGCGCAACGCTTGATGTGCATCAAAAGCTTCAAGAAGAACATGCTGAGCGCGAACGAAAACGAATTGAGCTTCCAAGCACGAAATTTGACTTGTTCGTAGAACGCATTTCGAAATCCGAAAACCCCTTCATCAAAGTGGCCTACGTCTTCGTGAAAACCGTTTGGTTTGTCTACTGGGTAATCTTGTCTTTTATTCTATGGATGGTGGCAGCAACTCCCGGCTAGCTTTACTAGCTTCGCGAAGCACAATGGTGAATTCGTGGTATTTTAACCTTCATTTTGGCTTGTATGTGCTGTACAAATCGTGGACGCTTTCAGGCGGCACGACATCAACTTTCCTCACGAGCTATTTAGCTGATTTCTTAGCCTTGCCCGTCTTATTGAGCATCACTATTGATTTGATTTCGGTCATAAAAAAAGGAGAACACAAGCTCTCCCTTTTTCAAATCATTTTTGCTGTGCTCTACACCGCTTTATTCATGGAGTATTTCGCTCCTAAATGGTCTGCTTATGCAATTGCAGATTGGCGAGACGTCATTGCGTACACTTTAGGTGGGGTTAGTTTTTACTTCGCCCAACGGACCATCAAGGCCACTTGATCGTATCGTCGTCAGAAAACAGAGGAGACCATTGAACTTCGTTCACTTTTCCGCCATTCAACCAGAAATTAACACATTTCTCTTCCGAGCTAATGAGCTGCTGTTCTTCTCCAAATTCATCTGCCAATAGATCGTCTTCTAGATCGTCAAAACCAAGTGATTTCAAGGTTGAAAGTAAATCCGCTTCGTTCAATCCAATGATTTTGTGACCTTCCAAAACGAAAGCTTCGTTCTCAATTGAAAGTGTAGTCAACTTCCAGTCTTCTTCTTGGTCGAACGACACAGAAAGACCGAGTTCATCATAAAACCAATCTTCAGTCATTTCGTTTCCTTCAGCAGAATAGGCATAGGTATCAACACGAGTAGGTTTTCCCAAAAGTGCTGTAACGTCATCGCGCTCCATTCCGAACTTCATTTGTCCAAGTCCGAAACCTACTTTGATGTCTTTTATTTCTTCTTTCATTGTTTCAAAATTCTACTACAAAACTACCGCTCTTAGCTCGTTCAACCATGGTATTTTACGTTCAGTTATGAACACCAATAGGTTACCAGAGATTTAACTAGAAATGGCCAGAAGAACTAAGTTCAACTGTCCATTTTCTAATCAGATAAGTATTGTAACTAGAGGAGATATGAAGCGAAAGAATTGAAATCATTGTTCAATTTTCATTGCTTCATTTATCCAATCTCAATGACAAGACATTTGCTCAAACTCCAGAAATCATCTGCGTTTTCTATCACCAAGGTGAGCATTCCCGCTTCATCAGTGGTAAAACTGTAGCTATCAACAGGGTGCTCTGAGTGAACTGAAGCTTCCTTGCTGTACATCGGGATTGCATATACTTCGCGAAGATCAATGGTTTCCCAATTGGCCTCTTTTGCTTCTGAAATGGTCAGTTCAGTTCTGCGGAAAAGGGGGAGACCTTTTCGCTCAATGATTCCCGCGTTTTCCAGTTCTTCTTGGCTACCAATTGCGAGTAAGCGTTCAGCATTCTTTTTCGCTCGCATGTTT
>CAYGUR010000133.1:1656-9296 GCA_964353035.1 uncultured Comamonadaceae bacterium
CGCATGTTTTCGCGCAGCTCCAGTTCATTCAAATTATCATGCAAGGCAGCAATTTGCTCACCGTCGTTCTGCAGTTCAAACACCAATAACTCAATTTCAGCCTCTTGATCTGCCAAGGCGTCCATGGCTACTTGCAAATCGTCTTTTAGCTCACTTGCTTTTCGCTCTTCAGTTCGAAGGGCTGATTGCAGACGACCAATAGAATTTTCGAAGTTGGTGATGCGTTCAGCTATAAATTGCATCTTTTTGGTCAGTTCAATTTTTACTTCAGGATTCTGTTCCTTTTCCAATTGAGGGAGCAATTCGTCCATCTGATCATTGAGCGTTACTAAATAAGCTTCTTTTTCAGCAATGGATTGTCTTGCTTCATTCAAGGTAGCATTCAATTGGTCGTTTTCAGTTTGAAGTGGTGCTAGAACATCAGGCTCTGGCTCACTAGCGCATGAAAAGAGAAATAGCGCAAATACAGGGATAAATAGTGCTTTCATTGTTCTTGTTTTTCTTAAAGAACGCATGAAATTCTGAGTTAGATACAGGGGTGTGTTGGGTTCTTTAGTAAGCGTGGAAGGGGAACGATTATTCGTCAGGAACGAAAGCTGGATGGATCGAAAATGTTCAGCAATACGCTGGTTTCGAAGAACCTCTTTAAAATTTCAAGCAACAAAAAAGGAGGCAAACACCTCCTTTAAATTTCTTAAACATAGCTACTGTCTTTTAGCCAGTCTCTCAAAGCCATTCGTTCTTCTCCTGCGAGTTGTCTGAATGCTTTTCTTAATTCTTTTCTGAAGAGAAGAGGATCAAAGCTGACCTTTCCCAACACCGTCTTATAATACTCCAACATAGGACCTTGATCTTTTAAGTGTGATACAAAATTCTGTTTGAAGTGCTCAGTTTAATCTAGATGTTTGTTTTTCTTCTTCTATTTACGGCGATTGTCATTGGAGGTTTCATTTACTTTCAAAAATTCAGGGCTTTGTTCAATTTCGTTCATCACTTTCAGCATGATTTCGTCAATGCTTTCATTGTGATCAAAGCGAATGGGCGCTTTCACATCCATATATAGAGTAACACCTTTTTTCTTCTTCTTGAGGCCTTTTTTGTCGAAGGCCCTGCGAAATCCATCAATGACAATAGGTACCACGGTGCAACCTGTTTGTTGAATGATGTGCGCTGTTCCTTTTCTTCCTGGTACGAAGGGCGTAGTGGTGCCCTGTGGAAATGAAATGACCCAGCCTTCCTTTAGTGCTTGGGTCACTTTGCCCGTATCTTTTTTATCTACTGGCCTTGATGTGTCAGCCCCGTCTTTCCTCCAGGTTCGTTTCACAGTTAATGCGCCTCCCAAGGCCATGATTTTAGGAAGAATTCCAGACTTCATGGTCTCTTCTGCGGCAACGAAATAGATGTTCGCTTTTGGTACTTTCAGGAATGAAGGGAAGTAAACATCGTTGAGTTTTCCATCTAAGGCTGACTCAATGACATGAAACATGTACGTAACGTCAGCAAAATAGGTCTGATGGTTTGACACGAACAAAACATTGGATTCAGGCAAAGATTGAATGTGTTCTGCTCCCTGAATGTCAGTATAGTACCACCAATTGAACCGAGGCCAGGTTACCAGCCCCACCATTCGAATCATCAGTTTTTTTACCCACATGGGCTGTCCAAAGGTGTTCCTCCGCATGGGGCAATATAGCTCAAAAGGATGTTTTTAAGGCAAAATTGATGTAAAGGAAATCGTATGCGTTCCTAGTATTCACGGGTGTTTGCTGGTTGTGAAGGGCGATGGCTTTTGAATATCAAGTGCTCACAAATGTGAAGAGACTTAAGGATTGATTCAGGAACTCTGGTTAAAGGTGTTCTTCGATTGAAAATGGCAAAAAAAAGAAAGGTCTAGACGTTTCCAGACCTTTCTACCTTAACCAAAATAACTATTAACCAAAACCAAAACTTACTAGATAAGTAGTTTGATCAGTCTAATGCAAGACGCGTGCCAAACCGAAATGGTTGCAAAAGAAAGATGCGGGCATACTGTTAATTGGTGTTAATACGCTCTGTTGTACAGAAGTACCTTGACGCTGAAACTAAGAAGGTCAAACGGGTGGTACCATTCTAAGCTTGTACGACATTGCAATCCATTCACACTTCCGTGACCAATAACACCATTCTGATTTGTACCTTTGCACAGCAAATTCGAAAACACATTCTCAATGAAAGAAGTATATATCGTAGGAGCTGCGCGTACCCCAATGGGATCTTTTCTAGGCGCGTTGAGCTCTGTACCAGCAACAAAATTAGGAGCAACAGCTATCAAAGGCGCGTTGGACAAAGCAGGAATCAACGCTGATCAAGTGCAAGAAGTCATTATGGGCAATGTGCTTCAAGCTGGATTAGGACAAGCGCCCGCAAGGCAAGCTGCTATTTATGCAGGGATTCCAAATACGGTTCCGTGCTCTACCATTAACAAGGTATGTGCTTCGGGAATGAAAGCAATTAGCCTTGGTGCACAGTCAATCATGACCGGTGATAACGACATTGTGGTTGTGGGTGGAATGGAAAACATGAGTGCTGTACCTCACTACTTGAATGGTAGAACAGGAGCAAAATTTGGCGACATTAAAATGGCCGATGGAATGTTGAAAGATGGCCTCACCGATGTGTACAACAATACACACATGGGAAATTGTGCTGAGCTGTGCGCGAAAGAGAAAAACATTTCAAGAGAAGAGCAAGATGCCTTCGCTATAGCTTCGTATGAGCGTTCAGCAAAGGCTTGGGCTGACGGTAAATTTGCCAACGAAGTAGTTCCTGTGGAAGTTCCTCAACGTAGAGGTGATGCCATCATTATTTCGGAAGACGAAGAATACAAAAATGTAAAGATGGACAAGATTCCATCCCTTCGCCCAGCATTTGATAAAGAAGGAACTGTGACTGCTGCCAACGCTTCTACACTGAACGATGGTGCTTCGGCACTTGTGCTCATGAGCAAAGAAAAAGCAGAAGAACTTGGAGTGAAGCCTATAGCGAAAATCGTAAGCTACGCAGATGCAGCTCATGCACCTGAATGGTTTACAACCGCTCCGTCTAAAGCATTGCCAAAAGCATTGGCAAAAGCAGGATTGACGAATGATCAAATTGATTTCTGGGAATTGAATGAAGCATTTGCCGTAGTTGGATTGGCCAACATTGCAGAACTTGGAATTGACGCTGCGAAAGTAGATGTGAATGGGGGAGCAGTAGCATTGGGTCACCCGCTTGGATCTTCTGGTTCACGAATCATCGTTACTTTGATCAACGTGCTTGAACAAAACGGAGGACGTTATGGCGCAGCTGGAATTTGCAACGGTGGAGGTGGAGCCTCAGCCATGGTGATTGAGAAACTGTAAAATCAGTATATTTATTTCTTTTTTCCGCCAATCACATCTTCTTCGGAAGTGGGGTTGGCGGTTTTTTTATGCGCCGATTGTTACTTCTTTCTATTCCATGGCAACATTGCTATGCCCATACGCATGTAGCAACGATCAATGATAGAGGTGAATATCAATCCTATACAAAGAATCAATGGGATGACAATAAACCCTGTTAAACCGAAGTGTTGACCCACTAAAAAACTGGCCAAGAGGATGCCCAAGGTGATTCGAAATTGACGATCAACACTCCAGCCACCACTGTTGACTGACGATTCTTTTTCAAATCGATCCATTTGTGTTCCCAATAAAGTAACCTGCTTAAAACCTGCATCAAGAAGTTTTTCTTTCACTTTTCCAGCCCTATTTCCAGTTTGACAAACCAAACAAATGACCTGATGCTGAAAAGGTGTGAATTGAGATATTTCGAATGCGGTAGACGGAAGATTGATGGCGCCATCAAGATGATAGTCTTTGAACTCTTTCGGTTCTCTAACATCAATAATAATGGCATTTCCTATAGATGAATCTGTCATTGACGTTGGTGGTTATTGGTTAAAAAAAACAGCTAGCTGAGTAGGTTCAGTTATTTCAACGAAAGTTAGCTAATTGGGATGCGAAATGAATAACCCAAATGGGTGAGATTGAGCAATCCCTAATCAATTATTGCCTATTGCGCTTTCAAAATACCTTCGTCAATGAGCATTTGAAAGGAATCTTCCATGGTTTCTTTCATCGGCATGAAATTCATTCCCAATTCTTTTTTGATCTTCGAATTATCTGCCCTACAAGGAATGTTGACGTTGTTGCGAATAAACTTGCGTGAAAACTGCTTGTTCACAACCGGTCCAATTGCCATCAAAAGCCACTTAGGAAGTGCTTTCTTTGGGATTGGGAATTGCGCGCCATACTTCGGCAATAGTACTTGGCCCATTTCCAAGAAGTCAGTACAGTGCGCAGAGGTAATGTACCTTCCATTCGCTGCTGGAGTGAATCCAGCTTTGTAATGCGCAGTGGCAACATCGCGCACGTCTACCAATCCAGCACCAATTTTTGGCGCACCCATTTTCATCTCGCCATTTCCCAACATTTGTAAGATGTTCATAGATTCTGAAGTGGTTGCTCCAGGATTCAGGGCAGGGCCCAAAACAAGACTCATGTTAATGGTGACCAAGTCCCAACGTTGTTGTTCCTTTTCCATGTTCCATGCCTTTTGCTCTGCAAGTGTTTTTGAATAGAAGTACGGCTGGTATTCTAAAGAAGAAGTTGTGTTCCAAATGGCTTCAGTTAGCTTTCCTCCGGGTGCGTTAACGGTATCAATAGCATCTGTATACATGGCAGCACAACTGCTGGTCACAATTACACGTTTTACAGTAGCAACTTCGTTTGCTGAGTTCAACACATTTTCAGTTCCTTTTTCTGCAGGTTCGATCAATTCTTTTTGTGCATCCTTTACTTCTGTTACAAAGGGAGATGCTGTATGGTAAACCAATTCACATCCTTGCATTGCCTCTGTATATGCTCCAGGAGTGAGCAAGTCAGCTTTGAAGAAAACAATTTCGCCTTTCGCTTTTGAAGCAAGATCTTTCAGGTGCCCAACCTTTTTGTCGTTGTTCGGATTTCTAACTGCGGCATGAACTGTAATTCCGTCGTCCAACAATTGCTTCACCAACCAACTCGCTACATAGCCATTGGCACCGGTTACAAGCACGGGTTTCGTTTTATCTATTTGGGTCATTGTTGCTTTGTTTATTCGTGGTGCGAAGGTCAGTGGTTTTATCTAAACGGAGTAACACCTTTTCCAGAAAATGAATTACTTTTTCCACCTAAGGGTTATTGGCCTTTGGCAATGCGACTGATATCGCTCGCTTCTACAATTTTTGTTTCGATGGATTGCTTACTCACCATGAGCATCGCTTGCCCTACATCACTGCTCGTGGTCACATTTTTCATTTTTTTCATCACTGAAAAGAAAGGACGAAGCACTACATACAATGCGTTGTAGAGGGTTGTTTTTGATTTTACTCCTTTTTCAGGAAGAATTGCGCCGGGACGAAAAGCATAGGCATCTTTAAATCCGCGATTGAGCATGTAGTTCTCTGTTTTTCCTTTCACCCGAGCCCACATCTGGCTTCCTGCTTCAGTGCTGTCAGTGCCTGCGCCAGAAACATAGGTGACAATCATTTGAGGATTGACGGCATATAGTTTATCGAACAACTCTTTTGAGTAATCGAAGGTGATTTTCGAGTAGGCTTCTTCGCTCATTCCTATGGCGGAAACACCCATGCAATGAAAGCACGCATCATATCCGCTCAGCTCTGAAGCGATGTTGGAGAGGTTTCCAAAATCCTTCACTAAGAACTCTTTCAGCTTGCTGTGTTGCATGTCTAGCTTGCTGCGGTTCAAGACTAAGACTTCGTTGACAGCTTCGTGATCTAGACATTCAATTAAAACTGCTTGTCCGACCATTCCAGTTGAGCCGGTGATGATTGTTTTCATATCTAAAAGTGTTAAAAAGAGCAGGGAAATTCAATTAGATACAAAGGTACAACCCAGCTGTCTATGGTCAACATTGCAGTAGCTGTCCATGTTAATTTGGGAGTGACAAAGAAAGGATGACTCACTGCGGTTTTGATGGCCTAGCATGACACACCCACAGTTTTTCTTCACGAAGGATGGTTAACTAATTTCTTGAATAAAATTTATTGCTTCACCACTTCCTTACTCAATACGTTACCGCTTGTGGTTGTCAACTTGAGTAAATACATACCATCACTTAACTGTCCCATTGACATCTGGTTGGTACGTTTTGCATCCATTACCTTCTTGCCGTTGATATCAAATAATTCAGCTCCTTCAACCATTTCGCTGAAGGTGATGAGGTCAGATGCTGGGTTTGGGTAGACTTGAATGTCGACTAAACTTAATTCAGAATTACTTGATGCGGTAGGGACATACCTCAAGAGATGTCCAGCTCCAGAGGTGACATAAGGATAATTCGTGCCCGGCTGGAACTCCATGTCTATTCCATCACCAACTGAAAAGGTTGGATTGTTTTCATCGAGGTTGACCCAGTTTGAGCCATCCCAAATTCGAATGTTGATTCCTCCAAGATTGTTCGGGTGATTTCCATCTCGAAAACATACATAAGGTACACCCGTTTCTGGATGGATTTCAATATCGTAACCCAATGCACTGTTCAAATAGATTTCTTCTGGTTGGCCAAGAATTTCCCATGTTGAACCGTCCCATTTACTGATGCGTAGCGTTCTAACTTGAGCGTTGTCTGGATTATCATAGTGTTCAGTTGCCATAACATATACATCACCATTGACGGGACTAACACGAATTTTCCAATCGTCTAGCGGCACAGGAAATATACCGGGATTGCCTAAAGATTGCCAGTCGCCATTAAAAACAAATACCTCCATGATCATTGGGTCTTCATCTGCAAATGATCCAGTTGTGGCTACATAAGGTTGATTTGTAGTAGTGTTATAATCGATGTCGTAGTAATTACCACGCAATGCCCCGAAATCATCGTCTCCCATGTATTCCCATACTTCATTATTCAAATAGGTAACAAGTGTGGAGCTTCCTGAAGGCCCAACGTTTTCGCTATTTCCGATGAGTACGGGGTCCGTATTTAAGGGGTTAGGTACCATTGACATTGCATTGCATCCAAAGTAGAAATCATCAAAAGGAAGATTGTCAATCCCAATCACGTCATACCATTCTGATCCGATACGTTCAGCAACCTTGAAACTATTCATCATGACTCCAGCATCTGGGTTCCAGAAATAATTTTCATAAGCAACAACTGGGATGTTGGTGCCTGAACGAAAATAGAAACCAAATAATTCACTGTCTACAGAACCATTGGCATCAAACTGCATGCTAATATATTCCCACTCTGTTCCATTGTATTTGATCAAGCTTGGACCAATTTCCGAATTGATCACATGTTCAGTAAAGAATACATATGGTTCTGCCGTTTCTGGATGAAACTCTAGAATTTGTCTTAAAGAACTGCTTCCGTCTGGTATAAAGTAATTGTCAGGACCACCAACGTATTCCCACTGACTACAAACAGTGTGGGACGTGAGTAACAATGAAACGATAAGGAAGGCACGAGTAGGAGAGAGAAATTTGGACATTATTTCAATTTTTAATTTGGTTCAGAATAATAGAGAATTCACTTTTGATTACATTATGTGAGGTCAAGTTATATAAAAT
>CAYGUR010000134.1:0-9290 GCA_964353035.1 uncultured Comamonadaceae bacterium
GCCATAAAGTGGGTTGTACCGTAGTAACTGTCTTGTGCATGACTGCTCAATGACCAGTCTGCTTGCCAAGAGCTGTATTTTCCGGGAGTGGCGGACCCAAAAACCTCAAATCGATTGGTTTTTATGTATTCTCCGTACACCACATCTGAGCCAAGGTGCCGACCACGATCAAAATTGATTTGTCCTCCAAAGCGGTCTTCGTAGAAGATACGAGAAGCTATTTTCAGACGCCCACCATTCGCATTCCGATGTTGCCAGTTTGAAAAAAGACTAGCCCTGGTGAGGGTGGGGATGTCTGTAAAACCATCAGCATTCTGGTCAAATACCAGGCTGTTTTGCTGAACATCTCCACTGATTAACAATCCGTTTGATGCATTCAAAGGAAGATGTACTGAGAATTCTGATTGTGATTGCAAAAGGCTACTTGTACTCACGCTCACGGTAGATTTAGGCATGGCGTAAGGTTGTTTCGTAATCACATTGATAACACCACCCATTGCTTCAGATCCATACAAGGCAGATGCAGGTCCTTTGATAATCTCAACTTGCTCAATAATAGATGTGGGAATGCCGCTGAGACCATAAATGGAAGCCAAAGCTCCTACCACGGGCATGCCGTCAATTAGCACAAGTGTGTAGGCTCCTTCAATTCCATTGATGTGTAGGTCTGATGTTCCACAAACACCGCAAGAAACCACTTCTTGAATTCCATTTTGAAACTGGATGCTCTCAGTCAAGGTGGTTACAGGTATTTCTTGAAGCATTTGAGCGCTCATCACTTCGATTTTCGCGGGCATATCTCGTATCGACATCTGCGACAATGATCCTGAAATCACAGCTTCATCCAGTGCAATTGTAGATTCCTTTAACTCAATGCGAAGCGCTTGTATGGGCGCAACAATCGAAATGGATTTGGATTCATAGCCAAGTGCGCTTACGTTCAAACGACATTCTCCTTCCAGCGGCAAGGTGTATTCGAAGTAACCTTGACCGTTGGCGCTGGTTTGAAATGCATCGCATACTACTGAGGCAAAGGGTACTCGTTCGCCATTGCACATAACAACTCCACTTACCTGCGCGTCACATTGCGTTGCACACAAGAGTAGTAAAAGCAACAGCAGGTTAAGTTTCATTTCGTCTCATTCTAAATTTAGGCAAATCTAAAAAATCTATTGTATGAATAAAAATGCTAGTTTTGGGGAACGAAACAATGAATTGAATTTTGGCAAGTCAAACGGTAGAGAATTATTTGAAATGCATTTACACGCTTCAGTCGAAAATGGATGGAGTGGTGACCACGAATGCAATCGCTGACCGACTCGAAACGAAGGCGTCTTCGGTGACAGATATGTTGAAGAAACTGAAGTCGAAGGATTTGGTCGAATATGAGAAGTATCAAGGAGCACGCCTTTCGTCTACAGGAAGGCGAATGGCCATTGATATCATTCGAAGACATCGCTTGTGGGAAGTCTTTCTCACGAAAAAATTAAACTTCGCTTGGGACGAAGTGCATGAGATTGCAGAAGAGCTGGAGCATGTTGAGTCGGCAGAATTGATTCAGCGACTTGACAATTTCTTGGGGAACCCGAAGTACGATCCGCATGGAGATCCCATTCCAGATGAGGACGGGATTTTAAGAGATGAGCGTGTTAAGCGGGTGCTGAGCAATTTGAAAATTACCGAAAAAGGAATTGTCATTGGGGTCGAAGAATCTTCAGTTGAATACTTACAATACTTAGACTCCATTCAATTGACATTGGGAACTGAAGTAGAAGTGATCGAGCGCTTCCCTTTTGATCAAAGTGTAAAAATTCGTGTGCGTGATGCAGAAATTCAAGTGAGTAGCATGGTCGCGCAAAACCTTGTTGTCAAACCTGTTCGATGAAAGCAATTACAGAGTTATTTTTGAATATGCACCCTGTTATGGCGGCGCTCATAGCTACGCTTTTTACATGGTTCATGACAGCCGCAGGAGCATCATTGGTCTTCGCTTTTAAAGGTATGCAGCGAAAGCTCCTTGATGGGATGTTAGGATTTACGGGAGGGGTTATGGTAGCAGCCAGTTTTTGGTCGCTCCTTGCTCCAGCCATTGAAATGAGTGATGGCGATGGATTCATGAAGGCGATTCCAGCTTCTGTTGGTTTCCTTGCAGGGGCCCTTTTTCTGTACGGACTAGATAAATTTCTACCTCACCTCCACATCAACTTTAGCAGAGATGAGGCTGAGGGGGTTGAAACCAAATGGCACCGGACTACGCTGCTCGTCTTGGCGATTACCTTGCACAACATTCCCGAAGGACTCGCGGTAGGTGTCTTGTTTGGAGCGGTTGCTGAAGGATATGAAGGTGCATCAATTGGGGCTGCAATTGCACTCGCTATCGGAATTGGAATTCAAAACTTCCCTGAAGGCTTCGCCGTGAGTATGCCCCTGCGCAGGCAAGGTGTGTCAAGATTAAAGTCGTTTTGGTACGGACAGTTATCTGCGGTGGTTGAACCGATTGCAGGGGTGTTAGGAGCGCTTTTGGTGATTCAAATTGAACCCATTTTGCCTTATGCCTTAGCCTTCGCTGCAGGAGCTATGATTTATGTAGTAGTAGAAGAGGTCATACCTGAAACGCAACGAGACAAGTATACAGATATCGCCACCCTCGGATTCATTGGTGGCTTTATTGTAATGATGCTGTTGGATGTTGGACTGGGCTAAGCAATCAGTTTCGGAATATCAATTCCACCAAAATTTCCTGAACTCATCAATAGCCAAACAGCATTCTCTTTACTTTGTTCCGAAAGAAATTGTTGTACTTCTTCATGACTGGTGAACACAATCAGGTCTTCTCGGTTGAATGCGTTTTTGACATCTTCAATGGTGATCAGGGGTAATTTTTTGTGCGCAACTACCCTTGGGTCAAAGTACACGACGGCTTTGTCTGCAGCATTCATGGCGCCATCATATTGGTACATGAATTCCTTGTTCAAGCTGCTAAACGTGTGAAGTTCCATGCATGCCACGAGTGTGCGATTCGGAAATTGCTCTTTCGTTGCACTGGTAGTGGCTTGCAACTTGGATGGGGCGTGGGCGAAATCGCGGTAAGCCACAAAACCTGGTCGTTCAGCTAGTTTTTCCAGCCTTCGCGAAGCTCCCGTAAACGATTGAATGGCACGATAAAAGTCTTTTGAGGAAATGTTGATTTGTTCACAGGCATACCGTGCGGCCTCCATGTTCATCAAATTGTGCTGTCCAAAGATTTGAAGAGGAACTTGGCCATAGTCGGTTTGAAGTGTTGTTACCCCTTCATGGATGGTATAAGAAGGCACGTTGTAGGCGATTTTCTTTAACGACGTGAATTCATCGGCCAGTTTTTTAACTTCAGGATCAGCCTCACAGTAGATAAGTGTTCCCCTTGCTTCAATCTTCTGAATGAAGATTCTAAACTGATCTACATAGAAATCAAAGGTGGGAAAGACGTTCATGTGGTCCCAAGCAATGCCACTGATTACGGCCACATTTGGAGCGTACAAATGAAATTTTGGTCTGCGATCAATGGGAGAGGAGAGGTATTCATCTCCTTCGAAAATGGCAATTTTAGTTTCCTCTTGCAGACTCACACTATTTTTCAATCCGTCTAAAATAGCTCCAACCATGAAATCTGTTTCCACATTCAGTTCGTTCAAGACATGCAAAATCATAGAGGTTATGGTCGTTTTACCATGACTTCCGCCAATGACAACACGCGTCTTTTCTTTGGTCTGTTCAAAAAGGAATTCTGGGTACGAAAAGACAGGAATGCCCATTTCTTTCGCTTGAAGAAGTTCAGGATTGTCTTCTCTAGCGTGCATACCTAGAATGACAGCGTCTAAATCGGCATGTATTTTGTTTGGAAACCAACCAATGGATTCAGGTAAAATCTCCGCTTCTGCTAATCGTGAACGTGACGGTTCGAAAATTTCGTCGTCAGAACCTGTAACAACATATCCTTTGTCGTTCAGCGCAAGCGCCAAATTGTGCATGGCACTGCCGCCAATGGCTATAAAATGAACATTCATACTACGAAGGAAAAACATTCGTGCATGACCACAACCTTTGGCACAAATAAGAATCAACAACAGCTAGTCAATATGACCGTTAACCACATTTCTGTGACACTAAAAGTAAATCACAACTTATCTTTGTAGCAAATGACAAGAACCGCTAAAATATTCCTTGGTATTATCACTTTGCTGCCTTATGTGCTGCTAGTGCTCTATATTTTGTCATTTTTCAAAGGTGTCATTGACATCTCAGCACAAGCCCCACCAGACAATGCTAGTCCGTCTGTTTTTCTACTCTCCATGGGGCTTAGCGCAGTAACGCTACTATTGCTCATTTTATTAAGTGTAGGGCTCTTTATCTATTACTTGGTTCACACCTTGAACAATCAGCGATTGGACCGCAGTCAGAAGGTCATTTGGGCGTTGGTATTAATATTTTCCAGCCACATTGGCAATTTGATCTATTGGTTCTTTCAGATTTGGAGGGAAGAGGATGACCGACTTGAGCACGACTATTCGAACTAAACCGTTCAGCAACTTATTTTTTCCGTTTTCACCAACTTCGTTTGATGACGTTGCACTTTTATACATCTTGCAGCATCATAGATTTTGTGTATGAATTTGTTTTGGAAGAATTTCAGGTTAGGCATCAACACGTATTTCAAAAGCTTCAGTTTTATCGTGAAGCACAAGATGATGCACTTTTATTTGTACCCTCTAGCATTTGTTATTTTATTCAGTGTTGGCGCAGCTGCGGGTATTGGTGCGCTGAACGACATGATTACCGAAACGGTAAATGGATTGATGCAGGTAGACGAATTACCTGGAGTAGATGTTTGGGATAAAACATTGAACTTTTTCAAGAGTATGGCCACTTACGCCATTAATTTCATTGTCTGGGTGAGCTTGATCATTGTCTTCCACAAGCTGAATAAGTACTTGGTACTGATTGTGATGTCGCCAGTGATGTCCGTTATCTCAGAACGTACAGATGAAAAATTGACAGGGAAGAAGTACCCTTTTGATTGGGGGCAATTGATGAAAGATGTATGGCGTGGCGTGCTAATCGCTATTCGAAATCTTGTGCTTGAAATGTCGATTACCATAGGGTTGCTAGCTGTCAACCTGGCCATCACAGTATTTCTTCCTTTTCTGACTGTGATTTCAACACCTGTTGTGACAATCACTTTGTTTTTTGTAGGAGCTTACTACTATGGTTTCTCTACTATGGACTACACCAATGAGCGGAATCGTCTATCTATGGGAGAGAGCGTTCGGTATATTCGAAAGAATAAAGGAATAGCAGTGGCGAATGGATCTGTTTTTGCTTTGTGGTTGGCCATACCAGTTTTAGGAACCTACATAGGAACTGTTTTCGCTCCTGTGACATGCACTGTTGGAGCAACTTTAGCCATGATAGAAAAAGAGGGGACTGAAAATGAATCAGAAGGGCTTCCTGCAGTTCAAATCAGAACGTAATCAGCGAAGTACAACCAGTTTACTTTGAATTTGAATGGTTTCCAATTGCACCATAACGATGTAATTCCCAATTGGAAGATGATCAACTACGATGGGCTGTCCGTTGTATTTTTGTGAATGAACAATTCTTCCAGTCATATCAAATACATCTACTCTTTGCACCGCTTCGTTGTTTCCATTCACAACATTGAATGAATTGACAGTTGGGTTAGGGAATACAGCGATGTTCGATTCAAACTGTTGTGTATTAACTTCTCCAAATTCGAAGAATGTACCATTGAGCAATTCGATGTTTTCGTTGAAGGGATTCAGGTATTTTTTGATGGACGTCCAAGAGTTGCTCATCCGTGAGAAGTGGTCAGAACCTTCTGCATCACAGGCGTCATCTCCACCTTGCAATGCACCTATTAATCGATTGTTTTGGTCGAAAAGACCTGCGCCTGTGCTACCTGAGGTAGTGCTTCCTGAAAGCCAGTTTTCCACAGACCAAACTTCAATCCCACTCCAATAGTTCATTTGGGGGGCGCTATCATCAGAAGTGAATTTTTTGATGTTCCCTTTCGGGTGATGAACAGTATACACTTCCTGCGGGGTAACACCTGAAGCATCCCATCCGGCATAGAATACATTCCATGAAGGTTCTGGTCTTTTGCTTAATTCCAATAAAATCATTCCACCTGCAACATCAGCTTCAAGGAGTTCTGCTCCACTGATTGAGTAGCTTTGCTTTGTATGTAAAGATGGATAACAGTTGTGACTTGTGAAGTTGAAGGTGAATAACCAGGTTTCAGGGTCACCAAACAAGTTATGACTACTCGAAATAACATAAGGTGTTCCGTCAAAATTCGCGTTGTTCACCAAAGTTCCTGTACACCATCTTGTGCCGTCTTCTACAGAAATAAGAACGGTTGAAGAAGCATTTTGAGTAATGCTTTCATCGTTCAAACACGGTATGTTCATCATGCATTCTGTAGAATTCAGATAATCTGATGCTTCTACAACTACGTTGCGATATGAGTGTGCAATGGTTCGTATTGATAGAACGCCTTCTTGTCTAACAGCATAAGGTTCGTAGTATTCAATTAACAGATTTTCACCTGCAATAGGCGCAGTGGTGAGCACTCCAGATTCTTTGTTGTTCTCATTTGTAAGTGCTCCGATTACTTGAGAACGGTCAGGTGAATAGAGGTACAGTACGCTTCCTTTGGGAAGATTGAAATGATCAAATGTCACACTCAGAGCTTGAGCATTATCAGAATGAATCCCTAAAATCCATATTCGATCACCGTTTGAAAGGTTGGTCCATCTGCCTGAATTGGCCAAGTTTAAATTCACTTCTTGCTTCTGAGCAAAACGAAGTGGAATATCTTTATTTTCTGTTTCAATTGCATCCTCAGCAAGGAGCGCATTGGCATCTACTTGTTGCAAGGAAAAGAGGTTCAGATTTTCAGTGAGGTCATTGGGTAAGTCCCATGAAACGGGCTCACCTGATCGGGTAACTTGCGCACTCAACACTGTTGCATGAAGCATGCAAAGTAAGACTAGTATTAGATATGAGGTTTTTTTCAGGCGCACCGATTCCACGATATCATATAAAAGTACAACTTTAACATTGGATTCACAAATCATTATTTCAACTGTTGAGTCTATTTTAACTCATTGCAAATTAGGTGGTAAAGATGTAGGAGGAGGAACTCGTTCGTCGAATCTTACGCCAGTGTTGTTTTTTACCTTTCCCATGGAATCATTTTCCGTTCGTCCAAATTGTGACCGTCACTTGCTGAAAAAAAAAGAATTTCACATCAGGCGTAACATTCGTCCAACTGAATCGTCATTTTATTGACCATGACCAGAGAAGAGTTTAGCGAACATATTCTTCCCTTGAAAAACAAGGTGTTTAGATTGAGCATTTCATATATGAAGTGCGAAGATCAAGCACGTGATGTTGTACAAGATGTACTCATGCGTTTTTGGGAGAATAGACTGGCAGCAGATGCCATTCGCAAACCGGAAGCATGGTTGATGACTATGACGCGAAATCGATGTTTGGACCTGTTGAAGCGAAAAGGACGCAGGTACGACGAGATTTCAGGTGAGTATGCTATCAGCGATTCAGCCCGAACCCCAGATGCTGCTGCAGAGCACACTGAAAAGGTAGGGAAGCTGAGAGAAGTCATCAACAGTTTGCCGGATTCTCAACAGAAGGTGATACGTTTGCGCGATCTTGATGGTATGTCGTACCAAGAGATTGCTGATGAAACGGGGATGGACCTAAACCTGGTCAAAGTCACTTTACACCGTGCACGAAAAGCGGTGAAAAACACCATTGAGAAAATCTATGCCTATGGCTTGGAATGAAGAAAATATACGCGTCCTTATTGAGCGCTTTTGGGAAGGTGAAACTTCCATTCAAGAGGAAGAACTCCTAAAGCAACGCTTACAAGCTGAGGATTTACCAGAGGAATTTGAAGGGGTAGCTGCCTATTTCGAATCACTCGAAGAGCCAGCCGAACTTGGGGACGATTTTGACGCACAGTTTTTAAGCGCCATCGAAGAGAAAACGAAGGTGGTATCGCTCAAACCGAGGTGGTGGTTAGCTGCTGCAGCCGTGGTGCTGACTTTGCTGAGTGGTTACTGGTTCTTCCAAAAAGAAAGTCAACCCTTGGCGAGCGAAGAATACACCCAAGAGGAAATTGATCTTGCTTGGCAACAAACGCAAGTAGCCCTCAAGAAAATAGGAGTGGAAATCAATGAAGCTCAAGAAAAAACATTGAAAATAAAGAAGTTTAACGAAGCCAAAATGGCCATTCAATTCGGGAAATAATGAAATACTTAATGACATTTATCATCGCGTTCATTGCTTTCTCTGGGTTCTCCCAAAGTGCGATCGACAAATACTTTTCTGACTTCAACAGCGATGAATCATTCACGAGCATCAGTATCTCAGGAAAGATGTTCCATTTGTTAACGCACATTGAAGGCGAAACAGCAGAAGAAAAGGAAATCCTTCAGACGATTTCTAAACTTGAAGGCATGAAAATGCTCGTAAAGCCACAATCGTCAGCCAATGATGCAGTCTACAGAAGCTCTATCAAGCGTTTGGGGTCTGAGTTCGAAGAACTGATGCGCGTTGAAGACAAGGAAGAAAACCTCGTTTTTTTCATTCGTGAAACCAACGGACAAATTAGAGAACTGGTACTCATTGGCTCTGGTCAAAGTGAGTTGTTTATTATGAGCCTGATTGGCGATATTGACCTCAATCAAATAGCCAAAATAGGAAGGGCTATTGAGGTTGATGGATTTCAGCATCTTGAAAAAATCAACGAAGGAAAATGAAAAATTTCATCCTCGTATGCTTAAGCGTTGGACTCACAATTAACGCTTTCTCTCAAAGTAATGCGCTTCAAAAGGAACTGGATACTTTTCAAAGTTTGCAGCAGGACTATCGCGGAAAGGTTAATGAAGCCTACAAATCGGATGGCGAAATTGATCCTAAATCCATTCCTTATCCGAACTCATTGACGAAAGGGTTTTTCTACCCTAGCGTCATTCGAACTCTCAACATTGGAAATGAACCTGTCATCAATGAGTTTTCAAAGACCATTGATTTGCTCATCATCGGTAGGTGCGATAACATGACAACTGAGGAGGAACAGGCCTTGTTTAAACGAATGACCACCCAATTGAAAACAGATCAATATGATGTTTGGGTTGAAATGGAGGGAAGTGAACGCGCAGCGCTGCTTGTTGCAGAAAATGAAGGGCTGATAAGTTCTTTTGTGT